>CBIMFD010000048.1:0-16707 GCA_966243085.1 uncultured Shinella sp. | reverse complement strand
AGGCGCAGAGCAACTACTTCAAGTTCTTCCTGAACTCGGTGGTCATCTCCGTCGGCTCGACGCTGCTGGCGCTGGCCCTTGCGATCCCGGCCGCCTGGTCCATGGCCTTCTCGCCGACGCGGCGGACCAAGGACATCCTGATGTGGATGCTCTCGACGAAGATGATGCCGGCCGTCGCCGTGCTGGTGCCGATCTACCTCATCTTCCGCGACACGGGCCTGCTCGACACCCGCTTCGGCCTGACGGTCATGCTGACGCTGATCAACCTGCCGATCGTCGTGTGGATGCTCTACACCTATTTCCGCGAGATCCCCGGCGAGATCCTCGAAGCCGCGCGCATGGACGGCGCCGGCCTCCTGCAGGAGATCGTGCATGTGCTGACGCCGATGGCCGTGCCCGGCATCGCCTCGACGCTGCTCCTCAACATCATCCTCGCCTGGAACGAATCCTTCTGGACGATCCGCCTGACGACGACGAACGCGGCCCCGCTGACCGCCTTCATCGCCTCGTTCTCGAGCCCGCAGGGCCTGTTCTGGGCGAAACTGTCGGCAGCCTCCACGCTCGCCATCGCCCCCATCCTCATCATGGGATGGTTCAGCCAGAAACAGCTTGTCCGCGGCCTGACCTTCGGCGCCGTGAAGTAAGGGGAGGGAACTCATGGGCAAGATCATCCTGAACAAGGTCAACAAGTCCTTCGGCGCCACGCAGGTCATCCCGGGCATCGACCTTGCCATCGAGGACGGCGAGTTCGTCGTCTTCGTCGGCCCGTCGGGCTGCGGCAAGTCCACGCTGCTGCGCCTCATCGCGGGGCTGGAGGATACGACGAGCGGCACGATCGAGATCGACGGCAAGGACGTCACCTCCGCCGCCCCCGCCAAGCGCGGGCTCGCCATGGTGTTCCAGTCCTATGCGCTCTATCCGCACATGACCGTGAAGAACAACATCGCCTTTCCGCTGAAGATGGCGAAGACCGATCCGGCGATCATCGAGAAGAAGGTGACGGAGGCCGCGCGCGTCCTCAACCTCACCAACTATCTCGAACGCCGCCCGGGCCAGCTTTCCGGCGGTCAGCGCCAGCGCGTGGCCATCGGCCGGGCGATCGTGCGCGAACCGTCGGCCTTTTTATTCGACGAGCCGCTGTCGAACCTCGACGCTGCGCTGCGCGGCACGATGCGCCTGGAGATCAGCGAGCTGCACCACCAGCTCAAGACGACGATGATCTACGTCACCCACGACCAGGTGGAGGCCATGACCATGGCCGACAAGATCGTGGTGCTGAACGCCGGCAATATCGAGCAGGTCGGCTCGCCGATGGAGCTCTACAACCGCCCGGCAAACCTCTTCGTCGCCGGCTTCATCGGCTCGCCGCGCATGAACTTCGTCACGGGCGAGGCGGCAAAGCCCTGGAACGCGCCGACCGTCGGCATCCGGCCCGAGCATATCCGGCTTTCCAGGGAGACCGGTACCTGGAAGGGCGTCGTGGGCGTTGCCGAGCATCTCGGCTCCGACACGTTCCTGCACGTTCATGTCGAGGGCGTCGGCACCATGACGGTGCGCGCCGACGGCGACTTCGCCGGCACCCATGGTGATACCGTCTTCCTCACCCCGGACGAGAACCGCATCCACCGCTTCGACGACAAGGGGCTGGCAATCCGATGAAGAGACTTGAGGGCAAGAGCGCGCTGATCACGGGATCGGCGCGCGGGATCGGCCGCGCTTTCGCGGAAGCCTACGTGCGCGAAGGCGCCCGCGTCGCCATCGCCGACATCAATATCGAGCGGGCGGAAGCGACGGCGAAGGAAATCGGTCCGGCCGCCTATGCCGTCCAGATGGACGTGACGCGGCAGGCGTCCATCGACGCTGCCATCGGGGCCTGCGTCGACAAGGCCGGCGGGCTCGACATCCTCGTCAACAATGCCGCGCTCTTCGATCTTGCGCCCATCGTCGAGATCACGCGGGAGAGCTACGACCGGCTGTTCTCCATCAACGTCGCCGGCACGCTTTTCACCCTGCAGGCGGCCGCGAAGCAGATGATCGCGCAGGGGCGCGGCGGCAAGATCATCAACATGGCAAGCCAGGCCGGCCGGCGCGGGGAAGCGCTCGTCGCCATCTACTGCGCCACCAAGGCGGCGGTCATCAGCCTCACCCAGTCGGCGGGGCTGAACCTCATCAGGCACGGCATCAACGTCAACGCCATCGCCCCCGGCGTGGTCGACGGCGAGCACTGGGACGGCGTCGACGCGCTCTTTGCCAGATACGAGAACCGGCCGCTCGGCGAGAAGAAGCGCCTCGTCGGCGCGGAAGTGCCCTTCGGCCGCATGGGGACGGCCGACGACCTCACGGGCATGGCGATCTTCCTTGCGTCCGAGGAGAGCAACTACGTCGTCGCGCAAACCTACAATGTGGACGGCGGCAACTGGATGAGCTGAGGCCCGCAGCCGCGGGCCGGCAAATGCATAGACCGGATGAACCGGAAGGACTGGACCATGATCACGAAACTGTCGCTCGCCACCCTCGGGCAGATCGCGAAGACCGCGAGCGTTCCGGCTTACGAACGCGCGGGCCTTTCGGCTGGCATCGTCCATTTCGGCGTCGGCAATTTCCACCGGGCGCACCAGGCGATCTATCTCGACGACCTGTTCAATCTCGGCCACGACCATGACTGGGCCATCGTCGGCGCGGGCGTGCTGCCCTCCGACGCGGCGATGCGCGAGAAGCTTGCCGGCCAGGACTTCCTGACCACCGTGGTCGAGCAGGACAACAACCGCTCCGGCGCGCGCGTCACCGGCGCGATGATCGATTACCTCGCTCCGGGCGACGCGGCGGCGACCATCGCGCGCCTTGCCGACCCGGCGACCCGCATCGTCTCGCTGACGATCACCGAGGGCGGCTATTTCATTGATCCGGCCTCCGGCGTCTTCGATCCCGCCCACCCGGCGATCGCCGCGGATGCGGCCAACCCCGCCGCGCCGAAGACCGTGTTCGGCCTCATCCTTGCGGGCCTCCAGGCACGCCGGGACAAGGGCATTCCGCCCTACACCGTCATGTCCTGCGACAACATTCCCGGCAACGGCGAGGTGACGCATGCGGCCGTCTCAGGCCTCGCGCGCCTTTCCGATCCGGCGCTCGCAGACTGGATCGACGCCAATGTCGCCTTCCCGAACGGCATGGTCGACCGCATCACGCCGGCGACGGGCCCGCGCGAGATCGGCATCGTCGCGGACGAGTATGGCATCGACGACGCCTGGCCGGTCTTCTGCGAGGAATTCAAGCAATGGGTGCTGGAGGATCATTTTCCGCTAGGCCGCCCGGCGCTGGAGAAGGTGGGCGTGCAGTTCGTGCCGGACGTCGCGCCCTACGAGCACATGAAGATTCGCATCCTCAACGGCGGGCACGCGGCCATCGCCTACCCGGCGGCGCTGCTCGACATCCATTTCGTACATGAGGCGATGGAGGATCCGGATATCCGCGCCTTCCTCGCCAAGCTGGAGCAGGACGAGATCATTCCCGTCATCCCGCCCGTGCCGGATACCGACCTCAATGAGTATTTCGCCCTCATCGAGCGGCGTTTCTCCAATCCGAAGATCGCCGACACGATCCCGCGCCTTGCGCAGGACGGTTCCAACCGCCAGCCGAAATTCATTCTGCCGTCCACCGCCGACCGGCTGTCGCGCGGCGAGGATGTCGTCGGTCTGGCGCTCGTCTCGGCGCTGTGGTGCCACTATCTCGCCGGCACGACGGACAGCGGCAAGCCGATCACCTTCAACGACCCGAACATCGACCGCATCCACGCCGCGGCAACGGCGGCGAAGGGCGATCCGTACGCCTTCCTGGAGATGAAAGACATCTTCGGCACGGTGGCGGGATCGGATCTCTTCCGCAGGCGCTTTGCCGCCGCCCTCGGCTCGCTGCAGACGAACGGCACGCGCCCGACGCTGAAACGCTACCTGGAGGACAGGCTGGCAAACTGAGGAAAGCCGGCAACGGGGCTTTCCATCGAAGGGGGCAGACAGTACGACGGGGGCCGAAAACGGAACGGAACGCCATGGCCGCCAAAACGACAGAACTGGTCATCTTCGATTGCGACGGCGTGCTCGTCGACAGCGAACCGATTTCGATCGCGGTACTGGTCGAGGCGCTTGCGGCGGCGGGCGTGACGATGAGCGAGGAAGAGGCGCATGTCCGCTTCCTCGGTCGCAGCCTGAAGAGCATGTCGGAAATCCTGCATGACGAGTACGGCCTTGCGATAGACGCCGCCTTTCTCGATGCCATGCGCAAGGTGCTCTACGAGCGGTTTCGCGCGGAATTGCGGGCGATCGATGGCGTCGCGGAGACGGTCGATGCGCTCGGCATCGCCCATTGCGTCGCCTCGTCGAGTCAGCCGGAGCGCATCCGTCTCTCGCTGACCGTCGCCGGCCTCATCGACCGCTTCGAGCCGAACATCTTCAGCGCCAGCATGGTCGCGCGCGGCAAGCCGGCGCCCGATCTCTTCCTCCATGCCAGCGCCGCCATGGGCGTTGCGCCCGGGGGATGCGTGGTGGTGGAGGACAGCCCCGCGGGGATCGCGGCGGCAAAGGCCGCCGGCATGCGGGTGGCCGCCTTCACCGGCGGCTCCCATGCAAAGACCCCGGGGCACCGCGAGGCGCTGCTCCAACTCGAACCCGACGCCCTGTTTGACGACATGCGGGAATTGTTACAGTTTGTCCGCAAGGAAGAGGCCGACGGGAAAGAGCATTGATGCGCAATCTGATCGTTGCGGTGGACATCGGCACCGGTAGCGCCCGCGCCGGTGTGTTCGACCGGAGCGGTCAGCTTCTCGGCCGGGCGGAACACCCGATCGCCATGCGCCGGCCGGACGCCCTCTCGGCGGAGCACGATTCGGAGGATATCTGGCGCGCGGTCTGCACGGCGGTGCGGGCCGCCTGCGGGGCGGCCGACGCTCACCCCTCGCAGATCGCGGCCCTGGGTGTCGATGCAACCTGCTCGCTCGTGGTGCGCGACGGCGCCGGGCAGCCGCTTGCCGTTTCCGGCGGCGCGGAAGCCCGCTGGGACACCATCGTCTGGCTCGATCATCGCGCGCTTGCCGAGGCCGACATCTGCACGGCTGCCGGTCATCCGGTGCTCGCCCATTCCGGCCGCGTGATGTCGCCGGAAATGGAAATGCCCAAGCTGATGTGGCTGAAGCGCCATCGGCCGGAGCAATGGGCGAGGGCGGGTTACTTCTTCGATCTCGCGGATTTCATCACCTGGCAGGCGACGGGCGTGAACGCCCGCTCGCGCTGCACGATGACGGCCAAGTGGAACTATCTCTCCCACGAGAAGGAGCCGTGGAACGCGGATTTCCTTGCCGCCATCGGGCTTGAGGACGTGCGCGAGCGCGGAAGCCTTCCCTCGCAGACCCTGCCGCTCGGAAAGGCCGTCGGCCCGCTTACGAAGGAGGCCGCCGACGCGCTCGGGCTCGATACGGGCTGCGTGGTCGCCGCCGGTCTCATCGACGCCTATGCCGGGGCGCTCGGCGTGCTCGGTGCCTTTGCCGGCGAACCCGCACGGCTGGAGCGCCAGTTGGCGCTGATCGGCGGCACGTCGAGCTGCGTGGCCGCCTTCTCGCGCGAGCGAAAATTCGGCTTCGGCCTGTGGGGCCCCTATTACGAGGCGGTGCTGCCGGGCTGGTGGCTGGTCGAGGGCGGCCAGTCGGCGACGGGCGCGCTGCTCGACCATATCGTGCGCGTGCATAGTGCCGGAGGCGAGCCGACGGCCGAGAACCATGCCCGCATCATCGCCCGCATCGCCGTCTTGCGGGAGGAAGAGGGCGAGGCGTTCGGCGCGCGGCTGCATGTCCTGCCGGATTTCCACGGCAACCGGTCCCCGCTTGCCGATCCGCATGCGCTCGGCGTCGTCAGCGGCCTCTCGCTCGACGCCTCCTTCGATGGGCTGTGCCGACTCTACTGGCGCAGTTGCGTCGCCATCGCGCTCGGTGTCCGTCATATCCTCGGCAAGCTCGGCGAATGCGGCTATCCGCTCGATACGCTGCATGTGGCCGGCGGCCATGTGCGCAATCCCCTGCTGCTGGAGCTCTACCGCGACGTCACCGGCTGCCGCATCGTGGTGCCGAAGACGGGGGATGCCGTGCTGCTCGGAACGGCGATGGCGGCGGCGGTTGCGGGCGGGCTCCATGCCGATCTTCCGGCGGCGGGTGCGGGCATGTATGCCGGCGGGCGCGAGTTCCTGCCGGACGCGGCCCGCAAGGCTGGCTACGACCGGGATTACCGCCGTTTCCTCGCGCTGCTGCGTCACCGTATGGAGCTCGAAACGCTGGACTGAAAATATTTCACGAAAAATTTGCGGCGGGGCGGAACCAAAGCTTCGGACGTGTGTTTCTTTGCTGTCGCCGGTCTGCGCATGTCCCCCAAATGCGAGGCCCTCGACCGGCGATCTACCACGAAACCGTGTCCCCCTCCGGTCCGTGGATACTCAAGCAGCCAGTGCCTCCCCGGCGCTGGCTGTTTTCTTTTACGGGCAAGAAGGCGGGTGGATATGCGAAAGCGGCGGTGGGCGTGCCGTCCCACCGCCGCTGGCCGCGCCGCCGCTGCGGCTGTCCGGGAGCGAGATCAGGCCGCTGCGCGCGCTGGCGGAGCAAAGAGAAGGGCCTGATTGATCAGGACCTTCACCTGCTCCGGGTTGAATGGCTTGGAGACGAGGAAGGCGGGTTCCGGCCGCTCCCCTGTCAAAAGCCGTTCGGGGTAGGCGGTGATGAAGATCACGGGGATCTTCGTTCGGGTGAGGATGGAATTGACGGCGTCGATGCCGGAGGAACCATCGGCGAGCCGGACGTCGGCCAGGACGAGCCCGGGACGGCTTTCGCTCCACAGCGCCTCGGCCTCGCTCTGCGTGCGGGCGATGCCCGTGACCCGATGGCCCATGCCGCTCACCATGTGGGCAAGGTCGAGCGCGATCAGCGGCTCGTCCTCGATGATCATGATGCCGGTTTCTGCCTGCGCCGCGATCTCCTCGAAGGCGGCATCGAGCAAGGCGCGAATGGCGACGACCTCCGCCTCGAGGATCTCGGCCGTTCCTTCGACGGAAAAGCCCTCGACGGTGGCGAGAAGGAGCGCCTGCCGGCCGAGCGGGGGAACGCCGGAAAGGTCGAAGGGCGCCTCGGTGCCGGGCGTGATGGACCCCGCCGCGCGGCTCACCGAAACGGGGAGGGACGAGATGATGCGGCTGAGAAGGCCGAAGAGGCGGACCTTGTCGTCTCCTTCGGCCAGCATCACGGACGGATCGATCAGAATGGTCTCGAGCGTTGCTGCCACATAGGCGTCGCCCGAGGACTGGGTTCCCGTCAAGGCGCGAGCATAGCGGCGAAGGGCCGGCAGGTGCGGTCCGATACGGTCGGAAATCGGCATGATATGTCCCCTGTTTTCGATTTGCTGCATTTGCAGTTGACGGTTTGAACGCGGAAGCCAAATTTAGGTTCCGGGCTGCGGAACTTTTTTTGCGGCGGGGCATTTCTTCGCGGAATTCGTCGTCAGGGCAGATGAAATATGAAAGTGGCCTAAGTGAATAGTGTGGAAACGAAGACAAGCGGGAGGAAGCCTCCCTCCAAAGCGGGCGATCCCAACGCCCAGATTGCCATGAAGCTGCGCGCCTTCTACCATTCGGTACAGGATGAGGCGCTTCCTCAGAGGTTCCTGGACCTTCTCGAAAAACTGGATGCCGCCGAGGGCGGTGTGCGACGGGCCGAGTGAGGGAAGCAATGGATCAGGGACAGACAACGTTCAAGCGAGAACTGCTGGCGGTGCTGCCGAGCCTGCGCGCCTTTGCCATTTCGCTGATCGGCCGGCACGACCAGGCGGACGACCTTGTGCAGGACACGATCATGAAGGCCTGGGCCAAGCAGGAACAATTCGAGATGGGCACGAACATGAAGGCCTGGCTCTTCACGATCCTGCGCAACGAACTCTACAGCAAGCTGCGCAAGCGCGGCCGCGAGGTGCAGGACAGCGACGGTATCTTCACGGAAAACCTCGCCCAGCATCCCTCGCAATACGGTTCGCTCGACATGCAGGACTTCAAGAAGGCGCTGGAAAAGTTGCCGGACGAGCAGCGCGAGGCGATCATCCTCGTCGGCGCGTCGGGCTTTTCCTACGAGGAGGCGGCGGAAATCTGCGGCTGCGCCCTCGGCACCATCAAGAGCCGCGTGAACCGCGCCCGCCAGCGCCTGCAGGAGCTGCTCCAGGTCAGCGGCGAGAGCGACTACGGCCCGGACTCCGTATCTGCGCCGATCACGTCGCGTGCCTTCGTATCCTGACGGCACCCGCCGTCCGCCATGGTGGCGGGTAGCGAAAGATGAGGGGATTGAAGCGAATATGTGCCTCCTGTGATGAAAAGGAGCACGGAATCGCTTACCGAAAAGGCATGAAGGACAACGTTCACCCATTGCCGTCCGACGTTGCCGCGGTGCTCGAGGCTCCGGATCGGCTGGCGGCGCTCGACGCCGCCATGCCGGTGTTCCTCGGTCCCGATCCGGATTTCGACGATATAGCCAGCCTTGCGGCGGGTTTCGTCGACGCGCCGATCTCCCTCGTCACCGTTCTCGGGCGGAGCGACCAATGGTTCCTTGCGCGCCAGGGCACGCCGGAAATCCGCGCTCCATCGGAAGATTCCTTCTGTGCGCGCATGCTGGCGGAAGGAGCGCCGCTCGTCATCGCCGATGCGCGCAAGGACGAGCGCGTCGCGAAACTGCCGGCCGTTGCCGGCGCGCCGTACTTGCGCTTTTATGCCGGCGCGCCGATCGTCCTGGACGATCAGGCAGTCGGCACGGTCTGCGTCTTCGACGTGAAGCCGCACCGTTCTGTGCCGAAGGAGCTTTCGCAGCGGCTGCAGCGGCTGGCCTCGCTTGCGGCCTCGCTCATCAAGCTGAAGGAGGAAACGCGTCGGCGCACGATTGCTGCCGAAGCGCTCTCGCGGAACGAGAAACACCATGCGCTGGCGCTCGATGCGGCCAATGTGGCAAGCTGGCTCTGGGATATCTCGACAGGCATCGTCTCCGGCAACGAGACTTTCTACCGCATGCTCGGCGTCCGGCCGGCAAAGCCCATGAGCGCGCGCAAGTTCTTCATGGCGGTTCATCCGGCCGACCGCAAGCTCACCATCGATCGCCTGCGCAATGCGCTTGCCACGGGCAAGGAATATGACGGTCTGTTCCGTGCGACCCATTCGGAGCGCTGGCTGCTTGGCCGCGGCCGCGTGCACGAATGGGATGCGGAAGGCAAACCGGCCACCTTTCTCGGCATCAATGTCGACGTGACCGACGGGCAGCTCGCGTCCGAACGGACGCGGCTGCTGCTGCGCGAGCTCAACCACCGGGTCAAGAACACGCTGGCCATGCTGCAGTCGCTGGCGCGGCAGACCCTCAGGCAGACGAGCGACCCCGTCGAGTTCATGGATGCCTTTGCCGGCCGGCTGCAATCGCTTTCGGAGGCGCACGGCCTGCTCAGCGATCACGAATGGGGTGTCATCCATCTGAAGATGCTGCTGCAGAAGCAGATCGCGCCCTATGCGATGGACTATGACAGCCAGATCGAGATCCACAAGGACGAGGTGGAGCTTGGGCCGGACGAAGCGGTCGGGCTCGGCCTCGTGCTTCACGAACTGGCCACCAACGCCCGCAAATATGGGTCGCTCTCCGTGCGCACCGGCAAGGTGGTGATCACCGCCCGCATCGTGAACGAGGACAGCCAGCGCGTGCTCAACATGACCTGGCACGAGGTCGGCGGCCCGCCAGTCAAGGCGGACGGCCGGCGCGGCTTCGGCTCGGTGCTGATCGAGCGCAGCCTCGACAAGATCCTCGGCAGCAGCGTGCATGTCGAGTATCTGCCGAAGGGGGTCACCGCGGTCGTGCGCATGCCGCTCTGAACGGCCTGGTTTTCACAGAAGTCGTCAGTCGTCGCGGCGGGATTTCGGGGCGAGCAGGAAGCCGATGGCCAGTGCCACGGCGGTCGCCGTGAAGGGCTTCTTCATGCCGACGGTGGCGGCCGCCGCCATCAGGTCGCGGCGGGCGGCAAGCTCCCGGCGGCGGATGCGCCGACGTTCGCGTTCACGCCTGTTGCGGGCGGCGACGACGGCAAGCACGATGACGGCGAGCAGCAGGAAGCCGGCGGCAAGGCCGAAGAGGGCGGGCACCGCGCCGTAGCGCTCGGCAAGCGCCACCGCCCCGCCGACGACCGCAAGCACGTAGGCCGTCAGCAGCATGAGGCCGATGGCGAGGCCGGCGATGGCGTTGCGCTTGGCTATGTCCATCGTCTCGTCCACCCGATCGCTGACGCGGGTGACGAGGTTTTGGATGAGGATGGCCCCCAGTGACAGCATGTCGGCGCGCTCCGTTCGTGGAGGAGAAGGATCAGCGCCGCAGGAGGGCAGCAAGGAGGAAACCGGCGGCGGCGGCGATGCCGAGCGTCGTCAGCGGGCGTTCGTGCACGGCCTGGCGTGCCTTGCGGCCGGAATCGCGATAGCGCGCCTGGAATTCGGAGAGGATGTCCTCGCCGGCGGCGATCATGTCGGCGATGTCGCTCTGCGCGCGGTCCTTGAGGTCGTGTGCGGCGCCGCCCATGTCCGCCTTCATCGCGCGGGCCTTCCTGCGGATGCCCTTTGCGCCGCCCGCCGCGTCGTCGGCCATGATGCGGGCGAGCGCGGCGATTTCCGCGCGCAGGTCCGCGATCTGGTCTTCGACGGCGCGGGCTTCGTCCGCGACGCCGTCGCGAAGGCTCTTGCTGCGGGATGAAAACAGTCCGTTGGCCATGCCGTTTCTCCTTTGCGGATCGCCTGCGCCGGGCGCGAGGCGAACAGCGCTCCACCCCCTTGGCGGAACGGTCTCGGGCGAAAAACGCGCAATGCTGCAAAAGGTTCCGGAAATCAGGCTGAAGCGGTATGCGGCAGCACGAAGGGCGCGCCGGAGGCGGGCACGCCGTTGATGCGCATGCGGCAGCCGAAGACGGCCTCCATGGCGTCGTCCGTCATCACCTCGGCAGGCGGGCCGGCCCGCTCAATGCGGCCGCCCTTCATCATCACTATCTGGTCGGCGAACATGGCGGTGAGGTTGAGGTCGTGCATGACGGCTATCACGCCGCCGCCGGCCTCGCAATAGCGGCGGGCAAGCTGCATGATGGTGAGCTGGTGGCGAATGTCGAGGGCCGAGACCGGCTCGTCGAGCATGAGGAAGCAGGGTTCGCCGTCGAGCACCGGCTCCCATATCTGCGAGAGCACGCGGGCGAGCTGCACGCGCTGCTGCTCTCCACCGGAAAGCTCCTGGTAGAAGCGGCCGGCAAACCCGCCGAGGTCGACGGCGGCGAGCGCTTCGGCGGTGACCGCGTCGATCCGGCCGGCATGCCGGTTCGGCCCGACGGTGAGGCCGAGGCGGACGATCTCGCGGACCGTGAAGGGAAAGGCGATGGTGGCGACCTGCGGCAGCACGGCGCGTCTTGTGGCGAGCTGCCAGGGTTCGAGCGCACGGATGTCGTGGCCGTTGAGGGTGATCTCGCCCTTGCTCGCAAGCTCCCCGGCGACCGCCTTGAGGGTCGTCGTCTTGCCCGAGCCGTTGGGTCCGACGATGGCGGTGAGTTCGCCTGCCTTGGCCGTCAGCGATACGCCCTCGACGATGGTCCTGCCGGAAAGGCCGACCGAAAGGTTTCTTGCAACGATCATGGCGTCACCAGCCGTTCCGGCCGCGGTCGCGCAGGAGCACCCACAGGAAGAAGGGCGCGCCGGCAAGCGCGGTGATGATGCCGATCGGCAGTTCGGCGGGGGCGACGAGCGTGCGCGCCAGCATGTCGGCGCCGAGCATCAGCACGCCGCCGAGAAGCGCGGAGGCCGGCAGCAGGTAACGGTGGTCCGGCCCGATGACGATGCGCAGGAGATGCGGCACGACGATGCCGACGAAACCGATGCCGCCGCTGACGGCGACCGAGGCGCCGACCGCGCCCGCGACGGCGACGACGGCGGTGTATTTCAGCCGCTGCACCTTGACGCCCATGTGGAAGGCGGCGGCCTCGCCGAGCGTGATGGCGTTGAGGCCGCGCGAGAGGAACGGCACGACCAGGAGGGCGAGAAGGATGACGGGGCCGGCGGCGAAGAGCTTCGCCCAGGTCATGCCGGAGAGCGAGCCGAGGCTCCAGAAGGTGATGTCGCGGAGCTGCTTGTCGTCGGCCATGTAGATGAGGACGCCGGTGACGGCGCTGGCGAGCGCGGCGATCGCGATGCCCGCAAGCAGCATGGTGGCGACGGAGGTCTGCCCGCCGCGCGTGGCGATACGGTAGAGGAGCAGCGTCGTGAGCAGGCCTCCGATGAAGGCTGCGGCCGGCAGGGCAAAGGCGCCGAGCGCCAGCATCAAGCCGGCCGGCAGACTGGCGCCGAGCACGATCATCAGCACCGCGCCGAGCGCCGAGCCTGCGGAAATGCCGACGAGGCCGGGATCGGCCAGCGGATTGCGGAAGAGGCCCTGCATGACGGCGCCCGACATGGCGAGCGCCGCGCCGATGAGGAAGCCGAGCAGCGCGCGGGGCATGCGGATATCGAGGACGATGATGCGGTCGCGCACGCTGAGCGCCGTGTCCTCCGCGCCGTGCATCAGCGCGGCGATGACGTTGAGGGCCGAAGCGTCAGAGGCGCCGGTCGCAACCGAAAGCGCGAGCGCGGCGAGCGAGAGGATAACGAGAAAGGCGAGCGTCAGCCGTGCGATGGCCGTCCTGTCGCCGGCAGCGCGCGCTTCTTTCGAGCGCATCAGGAAGGAACCACGCGCGAAAGGGACGCGCGCAGCATCATTGAGAGACATTGCCGTAGAGTTCTTTGTTGAGGTCGCGGATGGCGGAGGCGGTGCGCGGGCCGAAGCCGAGCAGGTGCAGGCTGTTCATGCGCAGGACAGCCTTGTTCTGGCCGGCGGGCGTGACGGCGATCGCCGGGTGGGCGAGGACTTCCTCGTCCGTGCTGCCGGCGCCGGGGCGCGTCATGACCATGACGACATCGGGCTTCGCGTTGATGACCGCCTCGTCGGTGAGGGGCTTGTAGCCGTCGAACGTGTCTTCCGTCGCGTTGACCGCGCCGGCAAGGCCGATGATGCCGTCGGCGGCGGTGTGCCGTCCGGCGGCCATGATGCGGCCGTTCTGGAAGCTGAGGATGAAGAGCACGCGCTTGCGCTCGCTCTGCGGCCGCTTGGCGGCGTCGGTGATG
The DNA here is from genome assembly GCA_966243085.1 of uncultured Shinella sp. Classification (GTDB taxonomy): domain Bacteria; phylum Pseudomonadota; class Alphaproteobacteria; order Rhizobiales; family Rhizobiaceae; genus Shinella. The sequence goes on along the minus strand of CBIMFD010000048.1, from coordinate 3,486 downwards.
GCGGTGTCGAGTTCCGCGCCGACCTTCTCCTGAAGCGTCTTGGCCTTTTCCGGCACGCCGAGGAAATCGCCGACCACGTCGATCTTCCTCAGGATCGCGGCACGGTCGTAGCCTTCCGGCACGGTCTCGAAGGGGATGCCGGCGGTCTTCAGCACGGCGAGCGCATCGGCCGGGCCGCTGCCTTCTACGGCAAGGATGGCGGTCGGGTTGACGGCGATGACGCCTTCCGGCGACAGCGCCCGCATATAGCCGACATCCGGCAGCTTCAGCGCTTCTTCCGGATACATGCTGGTGCTGTCGCGGGCGACCAGCCGGTCGCCTTCGCCGAGGGCGTAGACGATCTCCGTGACCGCGCCGCCGATCGTGACGAGCTTGGAGGTGTCGACCTTCTGCATCTCCTGCGCGACGGCCTTGCGCACGAAGCCATCCGGGCCGGGCGCGGCGAGCGGCAGGACGATCGGGAGGGAGAGCGCGACGGCGGTGAGCACCGCACCCAGCGGCCGGACGCGGCGAAGATCGAAACTCTTGCTCATGGTCATGATCCTTCCGGGTTGGCCTCAGGCGGCCGCGCTGTCGGGGCGCGGCAGGTCGGCAAGGAGGCCGCGCCAGTCCTCGCGCTCGCTCATGCCTTCCTTGCGCTTGCCGAAGAACTGCACGATCATTTCGCCGCTTGCGTCATAGGCTTCCAGCGAGGTGACGTGGCCGTCCGAAGTCGGCTTGCGCACCACCCAGCATTCCGCGATGTGGTCCGTGCGCAGGTGCATGTGGAAGGTCGGGTCGAGCACGTTGAGCCAGGGGCCCATCGGCTGGAGATTGACGACCGGGCCGGTATGGATCTGGATCGCGCCGTGGTTGCCGGCAAAGCACATGATGTCCGTGCCGCGTTCGGCGGCGAGGCGTAGCAGCTCGCTGACGGCATCGGCGCGCACCTCGTGGGCGAAATCCTCGCCGACGCTGCGAACGGCATCCTGCCGGGCGATGTTCAGCTTGCGCAGCATGCCGAAGAACTGGTGCGTGTCGGTCATGGCGCTCCAGCTTTCGCGCAGCGCCGCGACGTCGACCGGGCCGGTCTCGACGGCCTTCTCGGAGGCGACCGCGACGAAGTCCTGCGACTGGTCCTCGAGGCGGAAATCGGCGACGATGGCGTCATAGGCTTCGAGGTTGGAGGCCGGACGCAGGTGCACCTTGTGGACGGCCGTGCCGGCCTTGTCGAAGAACTGCAGGCTGCGGCGCACCTGCTCGCCGTCGGTCTTGGTGACGGCGAAGCCGTGCGCCCAGATGCCGGGGAAGATGCGCAGGTCGATGTTCTCGCCGAGCACGATCGAGGCGTGCTTGCCGGTGCTGACCTTCTCGAAGACGCCGATCTTCTCGTGCACCACGCTCTCGTTGCGGGTCAGCGCCATGATCTCGCCGAGCGCTTCGGCGCGCTCCAGGAAACGGTTGGCGTCACCGTCGATCCGCACGGCCGTCAGGCCGACTTCCGCGGCGACCAGCGCAGCTTCCGAAATGCCGAGCTGGGCGGCGATGTCGCGCTCGCGCATCTTCGGGTTCTCGGCGCGGAAGGCGCGGATTTCTGCGGGGGTCGGGCGGGTCGTCTCGGTCATGGGTCGGCCTTCATCCAAATGCGTGGGTAATATCCGCCGACCCATCGGATGCCGGTGAAAAATTCCCGGCGGAACAGCGGTTTGGCGGGGTTTTTGGCGTTTACTATCTTGACTTCATTACTCATATTTATTTATGCACGCAATACCGGAGCTGCAAAGTCATGTTAATTCTTCGACTGCGGCGACGGTGGTATCGATCGCGGCCGGTTCCGGCCGTCCCGAAGCGTTTTCAGGCAGGCAGGCACATGACCCTACGCATCCTTCTTCTCTCCGCGGCGCTTTCCCTTGCGGCCGCCACGAGCGCGGCAGCGCAGGACGCGGCCGCCGCCAAGGGGCTGGAGATCGAACTCAACGCGCTTGCCGCCTCGCAAAAGGGCTGCCTTTTTACCTTCGTCGCGGCAAACGGCCTCGGGAAGGACGTCACGAAGGTCTCGTTCGAGTTTGTCATCTTCAACGACAAGGGCACCGTCGAGCGTCTTGCGCTGCTCGATTTCCGCGACCTGCCGGCGGAAAAGTCCAAGGTCCGCCAGTTCGACGTGCCCGGCATCAAGTGCGAGACCGTCAAGAACCTCCTCATCAACGACGCGCCGGTCTGCGAGGGCGATGGGCTGGAAAAGGGCCGCTGCATGGACGGCATTGTCACGCGCAGCAAGGCGACCGCCGGCCTCGAGGGCTGAGGCCCGCAACGCGCGGCCATGACGCGCCGCGACGCATGAAACGGAATGACAGGTGATGTGATGGCTGGAAGCAAATGGCTCTGGATCGGTGCGGGCGTCGTGTCCCTGCTCGCCCATGCCGGCGCGGCTGCGATCCTCACGCTGGCGCCCGCGGAAAAAGAGGACGAAGCGCTGATCGCCGGCGGCGTCGTCGCCGAGGTGGCGATGCTCGGCAACAGCGCCTTCGAGGCGGTGGAATCGGGCAACCCCGACGACGTCATCAGGCCCGAGGAGATCGAGCCGGAGGTGACCGAGTCGGTTCCCCAGCAGGTGTCGGAAATCCAGCCGACCGAAATCCAGCCCGAGACGACGGAGATGGTCTCGCCTGTCGATCCCGTCGCCTCCGAGCCGGTGGAGGAATTGATCGTGCCCTCCGCCGAGGTGGAGATCGCCGCTGTTCCCATTCCGCAGATCAAGCCGGAAATCGAACCGGAGGAGATCAAGCCGGCTCCCGAGAAGAAGGAAGAGCCGGTCAAGAAGGTCGAGCGCAAGAAGCCGAAGAAGAAGGTCGTCAGGAAGGCCGGCGAGAAGGGCAAGGCCAAGGCGAGCGCGGCAAGGGGCGAGATCGACGGCTCGGCCGACGTCAAGTCCGCTTCGGTGGGCGGCCGGAAGAAGGGCAATTCGTCCGCCGCCGGCAATGCCGCCGTCAGCAACTATCCGGGCAAGGTGCGCAACAAGATCAACCGGGCCAAGCGCCGTGCGCCGGGCGGCGAACGCGGCAGCGTCGTGGTGAGCTTCGTCGTCGGTGCGGGCGGGCAGGCGAGCGGCATCCGCATCGCGCGCAGCTCCGGCAGCGGTGCACTCGACCGGGCGGCGCTCGAATCGGTGCAGCGCGCGGCTCCCTTCGCCAGGATACCCGAGGCCGCGGGGCGCTCCTCCTGGGCCTTCAACATCCCGATCGTCTTCAACTGAGATCGTCATTCCCGCCTGCCTCACGCCGGCGGGATTTTTTTGCGTTAAAATATGAGTATCTTTGTCATGTTTATACTTTACTGTGAAACTCATGTTTTGTAGGGTGCCGGCGAACCGAGGCTCTGCCAACCTGCGGAGTGCCACAAGGGAGTTTGCATGACGTCCATGACTGCCGGCCGGGCTGAAGCGCTTTTGAAAGCAGCGATCGCCGAGCGCGATCGGCGCATTGCCGATCTGGAACGCCAGTTGGCGGC
>CBIMFD010000047.1:0-16770 GCA_966243085.1 uncultured Shinella sp. | reverse complement strand
CCGACGGAGATGATGAGCTTGGCGGCGTCCTCCGGGCTCATGTCGAGCGGCACGAGCTTTTCGCGCGGCACGTAGACGAGGAAGCCGGCGGTCGGGAACGGCGTCGGCGGGAGGAAGCAGGCGACCATGTCCTTGCCCATGGAGGTGAACTTGGTTGCGATCTCGCCGCGCGCGTCCGTCGCCACGAAGACGATCGACCAGAGGCCGGCGCTCGGATACTCGATCATCGCCGCCTTGTTGAAGGAGGTGCCCTTGTCCTTCAACACCGTCTCGAAGATCTGCTTGAGGCTCTTGTGCACCGTGCGCACCAGCGGCGTGCGGTTGAACAGCCCGTCGCCGAACTCCACGATGGTCCGGCCGATGAGGTTCTTGCCGAGAAAGCCGATGAGTGTGATGAAGACCAGCGCGATCAGCAGGCCGAAACCCGGAATTGCGAACTGGAAATAGTTTTCCGGATTGTAATGTGCCGGGATATAGGGCTTCACCCAACTATCGGCCCAGTGAATGAAGGTCCAGGTCAGCCATATGGTGATGGCGATCGGCGCGCAGATGACGAGGCCGGTCAGGAAATTGTTGCGCAGCCGCATGGCGAGCGACTGTCTCGAAACGGAATCGGTCATCGGCTATCCAGCGTCAGGCGAGCGTGGGAGGCCGCTCAGCCGTAGAAAGCCGGATGATAGGAAACCGTTCCGCCGCCGTAAACCGGAGAAAACGCCACACGCTGGAAATACTCCGGCGCCACGCCCTCCAGCACCAGCTTGGGATCTGCCGAAAAGCCGAAACGGCCATAATAGGCGGGATCGCCGAGCAATACGCAGCCCGCAGCGCCGAGCGCCTTCAGCCGTTCCAGCCCCTCGCGCACGAGCCGGGTGCCAATGCCTTCGCCTTGCCTTGCGGGATCGACGGAGATCGGGCCGAGGCCGTACCAGCCGGCGGCGCCATCCGAGATAGAAACCGGCGAGAAGGCGACATGGCCGGCAATGGCGCCATCCGCCTCCGCCACCAGCGAGAGCGTCAGCGCACCGGCTGCGCGCAGGCGGTCGATGATCAGATGCTCCGTGCCGGCGGCATGCGGCGCGGTGCGGAACGCCGTTTCCGTCAGGGTGCGGATGACGTCGATATCGCTTGTCTGTTCCGGCCGGACGATCATTCGACCGTCACCGACTTGGCGAGGTTGCGTGGCTGGTCGACGTCGGTGCCCATGAAGACGGCGGTGTGGTAGGCGAGAAGCTGGATGGGCAGCGAATAGATCATCGGCGCGATGATCTCGTCGACGTTCGGCAGAACGATGGTCGCCATGCTCGGCAGCTTCGAGGCGGCCGCGCCCTTCTCGTCGGTGATGAAGACGATCCGCCCGCCGCGGGCCGCCACTTCCTGCATGTTCGACACGGTCTTCTCGAAGAAGCGGTCGTGCGGGGCGATCACGATGACCGGCATGTTCTCGTCGATCAGCGCGATGGGGCCGTGCTTCAGCTCGCCCGCCGCATAGCCCTCGGCGTGGATGTAGGAGATTTCCTTGAGCTTCAGAGCGCCTTCCATGGCGAGCGGATAGCTCGTGCCGCGGCCGAGATAGAGCACGTCCTTGCACTTGGAGAGGTCGCGCGAAAGCTGCTCGATGGCCGGCTGGATCGTGTTGAGCACGCTCGCCATGATGCGCGGCATTTCGGCAAGGTGGCGCACCAGCGCCTTCTCTTCCGCCTCGTCCAGCGTGCCGCGCGCCCGGCCCGCGCCGATGGCGAGCGCAGCAAGCACCGTGAGCTGGCAGGTGAAGGCCTTTGTGGAGGCGACGCCGATCTCCGGGCCGGCGAGGATCGGGAAGACGGCGTCCGATTCGCGGGCGATGGTCGATTCCTTCGCATTCACCACCGCGCCGATCTTCAGGCCGTGCTCCTTGCAATAGCGTAGCGAAGCGAGCGTGTCGGCCGTCTCGCCGGACTGCGAGATGAAGAATGCGGCCGAGGCTGGGTTCAGCGGGATTTCGCGGTAACGGAATTCCGAAGCGACGTCGATCTCGACCGGCAGGCGGGCATAGCGCTCGAACCAGTATTTGCCGACGAGGCCGGCGAGATAGGCCGTGCCGCAGGCCGAGATGGCAAGGCTGGGCACCTTGGCGAAATCGATGTCGGCCGCGACCGGGCGGACCGTGTGGCCGAGGAAATCGACATAGTGGCTGAGCGCGTGCGAGATCGCCTCAGGCTGCTCATGGATTTCCTTTTCCATGAAATGCCGGTGGTTGCCCTTGTCGATGAGATAGGCGGCGGCCGAGGAGACCTGCTTCGGGCGTTCGACGCGGTTGCCGTCGAGGTCGAAGATATGCGCACCGTCGCGGCCGATCACCGCCCAGTCGCCGTCGACGAGATAGCTGATCTCGTTGGTGAAGGGCGCGAGCGCGATGGCGTCGGAGCCGAGGAACATCTCGCCGCGGCCATGGCCGATGGCGAGCGGCGGGCCGTTGCGGGCCGCCATGACGGTGGACGGGTCGTCCTCGAAGATCACCGCCAGCGCATAGGCGCCCGTCACGCGGCGCAGCATGGCGTGCATCGCCTCGCGGCGGCCGAGGCCCTCGCGGCGGAAGCGGGCGAGAAGCTGGGCGACGACCTCCGTATCGGTCTGGGTGGTGAAGGTGGCGCCGGCGGCAGCAAGCTCGTCCTTCAGTTCGGAGAAATTCTCGATGATGCCGTTGTGCACGACAGCGACGCCGTCGACGAAATGCGGATGCGCATTGCCTTCAGTCGGCGCGCCATGGGTCGCCCAGCGGGTATGGGCGATGCCGATCGTGCCGTCGAGCGGCTCCTCGGAAAGGCGCTTCTCCAGGTTGAAAAGCTTGCCCTCGGCGCGGCGGCGCTCCAGCCTGCCGTCAACGATGGTGGCGACGCCGGCGGAATCGTAGCCCCGGTATTCAAGGCGCTTCAGGGCATCGACAAGCCGGCCCGCGACCGGCTGGTTTCCGACGATACCGACAATTCCGCACATAGACTGCTCCACTCTTTCGAGACGCTTCGATTGCGCTCTTTCGTAGAGCTTTTTTATCGCGGCGCAACACGGACGCGCTCACTTTCGATTGCAAGCGTTAACGTGGGCGCGCCCACAGGCCGGCCTATTCGGCCGCCTTCTTCTTCGCCGCCTTGATCGCCTGGTTGCGCTCGCGGATGAGCACGGCCCGGCCTTCCTTGTTCTCCTGCCGCGCGCGGCCGAAGGCGACGGCATCGTCCGGCACGTCCGCCGTGATGACGCTGCCGGAGGCGACATAGGCGCCGTTGCCGACCGAAACGGGCGCGACGAGCGCCGTGTTGGAGCCGATGAAGGCGTTCTCGCCGATGCGCGTCACATGCTTGTTGATGCCGTCGTAGTTGCAGGTGATGGTGCCGGCGCCGACATTGGTATGCGCGCCGATGACGGCGTCGCCGATATAGCTGAGATGGTTGACCTTGGCGCCCGCGCCGATTTCCGCCTTCTTCACCTCGGTGAAGTTTCCGACCTTCGCGCCTTCACCGAGATTGGCGCCGGGCCTCAGGCGCGCATAGGGTCCGACCTCGGCATCCACCGAAACATGCGCACCTTCGATATGCGAGAAGGAATGGATCATCGCGCCGCTCTCGACCGTCACGCCCGGGCCGAAGACGACATTCGGCTCGATGGTGACGTCCCGGCCGATCTTCGTATCGTAGGCGAGGAAGACGGTCTCCGGCGCGATCATCGACACACCGTCGATCATCATTTCGTGGCGGCGGCGCTGCTGCCAGAGCCGTTCGATGACGGCAAGCTCGGCGCGGGTGTTGCAGCCGGTCAGTTCCTCTTCCGGCGCCTCGACGGCGACGGCCCGGCCGCCAGCCGCGCGCGCGACCTCGACGATGTCGGTGAGGTAGTATTCTCCCTTGATATTGGCATTGCCGATCTTTCCGATCAGGTCGAGCGCCTTGCGCCCGTCGATGGCCATCAGGCCGCCGTTGCAATAGGTGATGGCGCGCTCGGCCTCGCTGGCGTCCTTGTGCTCGCGGATCGCCAGAAGCTCGCCCTCATCGACGATCAGCCGGCCATAGCCGCTGGGGTCGGCCGTCCGGAAGCCGATGACGACGACGTCGGCGCCGGCCGCAAGGCCCTCGCGCGCCGCGATCAGCGGCGTCTCGGTGATGAGCGGCGTGTCGCCGAAGACGACCAGCACGTCGTCATAGCCCCTGGCGATGGCCTCGCGGGCGGCGAGCACGGCATGGGCCGTGCCGAGCCGTTCGGTCTGGATATGGATGGAACTGCGGACGGCGCCGTTACGCGCCGCCGCCTCGACCTTCTCCGCGTCGCGGCCGAGCACCAGCGCGATGTCGGAAATGCCGGCCTTCGCCAAGGCCTCCACCACATGGGCGATCATCGGCTGGCCGGCGACCGGGTGCAGCACCTTGGAGCGCGAGGACTTCATCCGCGTGCTTTCGCCGGCGGCGAGGATCACGGCCAGGCAAGTGCGTTTCGTCCGGTCTACGGTCATGGGAATCCCTCGTTCACCCGTCTTGTGGCCCGTTCCTTAGCAAAAAGCCCCGGGAAGACACAAAGGGATTTCTCGGGCATCAGCTTGCGCTGCTGCGCAGGCGGCTCTCCGTGAGGAGGCCGCTCTCGTCGAGGATCGGATAGGCGACGGAGACGAAATGCGCGTTGACGCGCTTGAGGTCGCGCAGCATGTCGAGATGAAGCGAGCTGGTCTGGAGGCTGTCGATGCGCCCGTCGCGGAGCCGCTCCAGATGCCGTTCGGACGATTCCTTCTCCATGCGCCGAACGTCGACCTTCACCTCGACGAGCTGGCGCGCCAACCCCGCGTCGCGCGTCACGAAGATCGTCTGGGCGATGCGCAGGTTCTCGATCGTCAGATTGAAGAGGTTGGCGAGTTCCTTGTAGCCGTCCTCGGAGAATTTCAGCCCGTTGACGATCTTCTTGCGCACCTGATCCTGGAGCCCCTTCTCGATGATGTCGCCGACATGTTCGAGGTTGATGGCATAGTCGATGATGACGATGGAGCGTGCCGCAGATTCGCCCGCCAGGCCCTGCCGCCCAAGGCGAGAAAGGTAGATCTTCACCTCCTGCTGCAGCACGTCGACCTGCCGCTCCAGCTCGCCGATGTCGTTCAGCGGGGCGAGGTTGTTGTCGTTGAAGGCACGCATGGTGCGGATCAGCATGGATTCGATGAGGTCGCCGACGCGAAGCACCTCGCGCGTCGCGCCGGACAGCGCCACCACCGGCGTCGCGAGCGCGGCGTCGTCGAGATATTTCGGCCCGCCCTCTTCCTGCTTGTCCTCGGGCACGATCCTTTCCATGAGGCTCGATAGCGGGCCGGAGAGCGGCCAGAGCACGAGTGCGACCACGAGGTTGAAGGCAAGGTGCACGTCGACCGGCAGCTTTGCCGCCGGGATCGGCAATAGGGCGAGAAGATCGGCGACCTGCGCGGCGAAGGGCAGCACGACGAGGCACCCCGCCCCGCGCACGAGGAGGTTGCCGAGTGTGACGCGGCGCGCGGAAGCCGCGGCCTTCATCGTCGCGATGACCGGCGGCACGGCCCCGCCGAGATTGGCGCCGAGGACGAGAATGACCGTCAGCGGCGGCGAGAGGATTCCCATGGCGGAAAGCGACAGGATCAGCACGACGACGGCAAGGCTCGAGGAGGAGACGATGGCGAGCACCGCGGAGAAGGCGAGCGCAGCCGGCCAGGCGTCGCCGAGCAGCGTGAGGAAGGCCGCGAGCGCGGGGGATTCGCGCATCGGCTCGGTGGCAAGGCCGAGGAGGTGCAGCGACAGCAGCATCAGGCCGATGCCGACGAGCGCCGAACCGAGGCCCTGCCGGGCGGTGGAACTCGACGATTTATAGAGGACGACGCCGACGAGGATGATCAGCGGAGAGATCGCTTCGATGCCCGTCGCCACAAGCCAGGCGGTGACGGCCGTGCCGACATTGGCGCCGAGCAGCACGATCTGCGCCATGCGCGCCCGCATCAGGTTGCGTTCGACGAAGGAGGCGACCATCAGCGCGGTGGCCGTGGAGCTTTGGAGGGCCACCGTGGCGACGAAACCGGCGAGGAACGAGCGAACCGGGCCGCGCGTGCCGAGCGCCAGCCCGGACCGCAGCTTCACCCCGAAAGCGCGCGTCATGCCATCCTTCACCTGGGCGAGGCCGAAGAGGAGCAGCGCCACGGCGCCGAAAAGGTTGATCATGACGATCGTGGATTCCAACCCGTCTTCCTCCCGTAACGCCCGCCGCCGCCGGACTCAGCCTGATCGCACATCCGATCACGGATTTTCAGTTTATGACAGTGGCTTTCGGCCAGAATATGCCAGTAATTTCAAAAATATTTCCTTCGCCGGCAAATAAAATCGGCAGGAGCGGGCCGTCGTGAGGACGGGGTTGCGGTCCTTGCATCGGATGCGCGCTGCACCCTTCAATTCCCGCAAACTTTCCGTTAAGAGACGGGTTCCGGCCGCATGGCCGCCGTCATGAGGAATTTTAGACGATGCTCGAAGCCCTGAGAAGCGCCGCCCAGACCTGGGTGGCAAAAGCCCTGCTGATCGTTCTGGTCGGTTCATTCGCTGTCTGGGGCGTTTCGAGTTCCCTCGTCACCGGCACGTCGAACGCCGTCGTCACGGTCGGCGACGTCAAGGTCTCGCCGACGGACTTCCGCCTCGCCTACGAGCGGCAGGTGGCGGCCATGTCGCAGCGCTTCGGCATGCGCCTCAACGCCGAGCAGGCCCGCGCCTTCGGCGTGGAGAACCAGGTTTTCGCCGAACTCGTCGCAGGCGCCGCGCTCGACCAGCTTTCGCGCGACATGAATCTCGGCCTTTCCGAAGGCCGCCTCGCCCAGTTGATCGCCGACGACCCGGCCTTCCGCGGCGTCAACGGCCAGTTCGACCGCACCGCCTTCTCGGCCATCCTGCGCAATGCCGGCCTGCGTGAGGCGGACTACATCAACAACCGCAGCCAGGTTGCGATCCGCACCCAGGTTGTGGAAGCCGTGTCGGATGGCTACAAGGCGCCCGAGGTCCTGACCGCGGCGCTGCGCCAGTATCGCAACGAAGCCCGCACGATCGACTACCTGCTCCTCAGCAACGCCAATATCGATCCCGTGAAGGCGCCCGGCGACGACGTGCTCGCCCCCTGGTTCGAGAAGAACAAGGCAAAGTACCGCGCACCGGAATACCGCAAGTTCGTCTATGTCTCGCTGGAGCCGAAGGACCTGGTGGACAAGTCCACCGTGACCGACGAAGCACTGAAGGCGGAATACGAGAAGAACAAGGAGCATTATCGCACGCCCGCCACGCGTACGATCGAGCAGCTCACCTTCGCCGACCGCGCGAGCGCGGACGCCGCCGCCGCCAAGCTCTCTTCCGGCACGACCTTCGACGCGCTCGTCGCCGAACAGGGCAAGAAGCCGTCCGACGTCATGCTCGGCGACTTCACCGAGGCGAACGTGCCGGACCAGAAGCTCGCCGCGCCGGCTTTCGCCGTCGCCGAGAACGGCGGCACGACGCCGGTCATCGACGGCACCTTCGGCCCGATCATCCTGCGCGTGACGAATATCCGCCCGGAAACGGTGAAGAGCTTCGACGAGGTGAAGGAAGACCTGCGCACGGAGCTCGCGCTTGCCGACGCCGCCGACGGTATCCTCGCCGTGCATGACCGCATCGAGGACGCCCGTGCCGAAGGCGCCAGCCTCGAGGAAGCCGCCGCGAAGAACAGCCTCAAGGCCGTGACGGTCGACGCAGCCGATGCGCAGGGCAACGACGACAAGGGCGAGGAGATCGACGGCCTGCCCGAGGAGAAGACGCTGCTCGGCGAGGTCTTCAAGACGGATGTCGGCATGGAGACCCAGCCGATCGACGTCGGGCGCGAAGGCTATGCCTGGTTCGAGGTGCTCGACGTGATCCCCGAGCGCGACCGTACCCTGGCCGAGGTGCGCGACCGCGTCGTCGCCGACTGGACGGCCGAGCAGCAGCGCGAGGCGCTCGCCAAGAAGGCCTCCGAACTGGCCGAGCGCGTACGCAAGGGCGACGATCTCGCCGTCGTCGCCGGTGAACTCGGCATGGCGGTCGAGACCAAGACGGGCCTTCGTCGCGGCGCGCAGGATCCGGTGCTGAGCGCCGAGGCCGTGAATGCCGCGTTCTCCGGGCCGGCCGGTGTCGTCGCCAATGCGCCCGGCGTCGACGGCGAGGGCCAGATCCTGCTGAAGGTGACCGAAGTGAACGCGGATGCGGCGCCCGACGCGCTCACCAACGACGAGCAGCAGATCGTCGCCGTCGCCCGGGCCAGCGGCGACGACATCCTCGACCAGATGGTCAGCTCGCTCCAGACGACCTACGGCGTTTCCATCAACCGGACGCTTGCCGAACAAAGCACGCGATAAAGGAGGCGGAAGCCGCATGTCCGACCTGAAACCCTATATCGCCAAGGTTGCCGCCGGAAACGCGCTCGACCGCGAGGACGCCCGCGGCGCCTTCGAGATCATCATGTCCGGCGCCGCCACGCCCTCGCAGATCGGCGGCTTCCTGATGGCGCTGCGCGTGCGCGGCGAGACCGTGGACGAGATCTACGGCGCCGTCGGCTCGATGCGCGCGCGCATGCTGCCGGTCTCCGTGCCCGTCGATGCCATGGACATCGTCGGCACGGGCGGCGACGGTGCGGGCACCTACAACATCTCGACGCTGGCGGCGATCATCACCGCCGGCGCCGGCGTTTCCGTCGCCAAGCACGGCAACCGGGCGCTGAGCTCGAAGTCCGGCACGGCGGACGCCCTCTCCTGCCTCGGCGTCAAGCTCGACATCGGCCCGGCCGACATCTCGCGCTGCGTGCACGATGCCGGCCTCGGCTTCATGTTCGCCCAGCTTCATCATCCGGCGATGAAGCATGTGGGACCCTCGCGCGTCGAGCTCGGCACGCGCACGATCTTCAACCTGCTCGGCCCCCTCTCCAATCCAGGCGGCGTCAAGCGCCAGCTCCTCGGCGTCTTCTCGCCGCAATGGCTGGTGCCGATCGCCGAGGTGATGCGTGATCTCGGCTCGGAGAGCATCTGGGTCGTGCACGGCGAAGGCCTCGACGAGATCACCACGACGGGCATGACGCAGGTCGCCGCGCTGGAAGACGGCAAGATCCGCACCTTCGAGCTGACCCCGGCCGATTTCGGCCTTCCGCCGGCAACGCTCGACGATCTTCGCGGCGGCGACGGCGCGCACAATGCCGCCGCGCTCCTGTCCGTGCTCGGCGGCGCACACATGCCCTACCGCGACATCTCGCTTGCCAACGCGGCCGCCTCGCTCGTCGTCGCCGGTAAGGCAGGGACGCTGAAGGACGGCATGCGCCTTGCGACCGAGTCGCTGGAGAGCGGGCGCGCCCGCGCCGCGCTGGACCGTCTCGTCACGGTTTCCAACGAAGCCGCTGCGGAGTAGGATTGGCCATGACCGATATCCTCAAGAAGATCGAAGCCTACAAGATGGAGGAGATCGCCGCCGCCAAGGCCCGCGTTTCTTCCGCCGAGCTTCGCGCCCGCATCCGCGACCAGGAAGCCCCGCGCGGCTTCTTCGCGAGCCTCAAGGACCGCAAGGCGGAAGGCCGTTTCGGCCTCATCGCCGAGATCAAGAAGGCGAGCCCCTCCAAGGGGCTCATCCGCCCGGATTTCGATCCGCCGACGCTCGCCAAGGCCTATGAGGCGGGGGGCGCGGCCTGCCTTTCCGTCCTCACCGACACGCCGAGCTTCCAGGGCGCGCCGGAATTCCTCACCGCCGCCCGGGCGGCCTGCGGCCTGCCGGCCCTTCGCAAGGATTTCATGTTCGACAGCTATCAGGTGCTTGAGGCGCGAGCATGGGGCGCGGATTGCATCCTCCTCATCATGGCCTGCCTTTCCGACGACGCGGCGAAGGCGCTGGAAGACGCCGCCTTCTCGCTCGGCATGGATGTGCTGATCGAGGTACATGACGAGCCCGAGATGGAGCGCGCGCTGAAGCTGAAATCCAGGCTCGTCGGCGTCAACAACCGCAACCTGCGCACCTTCGAGGTGGATCTCGCGGTCTCCGAAAAGCTTGCCGGCATGGTGCCGGACGACCGGCTGCTCGTCGGCGAGAGCGGCATCTTCACGCATGCCGATTGCGTGCGCCTCGGCAAGGTCGGCATTTCCACCTTCCTCGTCGGCGAAAGCCTGATGCGCAAGGACGACGTGACGGCGGCGACGCGCGAACTGCTGACGGGCGATGCCGGCATGCTGGCGGCGGAATGATGGCGGAAGACACCCGCACGCTCACCCATATAGGCGCCTCGGGCGAGGCGCACATGGTCGATGTCGGCGACAAGACGGAGACCGTGCGCATCGCCCTTGCCGAAGGCTTCATCCGCATGGCACCAGCAACGCTCGACCTCATCCTCAAGGGCGATGCCAAGAAGGGCGACGTGATCGGCACGGCGCGTCTTGCCGGCATCATGGCAGCCAAGCAGACGTCCAGCCTCATTCCTCTCTGCCATCCGCTGATGCTCACCAAGGTGACGGTGGAGATCCGCGAGGACCGCGCTCTACCCGGCCTTCGCGTCGAGGCGATGGCCAAGCTCACCGGCCGGACCGGCGTGGAGATGGAGGCGCTGACCGCCGTCAGCGTCGCATGCCTCACCATCTACGACATGGCGAAAGCCGCCGACCGCGAGATGGAGATCGGCGGCATCCGCCTTCTCGAAAAGTCCGGCGGCCGCTCGGGCGACTACAGGCGCGGGGCGAAGGCCTGATGGCGCTGCTTCCCGTCGCCGATGCGCTGGAGCGCCTGCTTTCCGCCGCAAGGCCGGTGGAACGGACGGAGACGGTCGCCCTGCACGAGGCCGCCGGGCGCGTCCTTGCCCGCGACGTCGCGGCCCGCTTGACGCAGCCCCCGTTCGACAATTCCGCGATGGACGGCTATGCCGTCCGCCACGCCGACATCGCCGAGCTCGGTTCGGTCCTCACGGTCGCGGGCACCTCTTCCGCCGGGCACGCCTTCGAGGGGACGGCCGGCCCCGGCGAGGCCGTTCGCATATTCACCGGCGCGCCGCTCCCCGCCTTCGCCGATACGGTCTTTCTCCAGGAGGACGCCGAGGTGCTGGAGGGCGGCCGCATCCGCACGACCTTCCTGACGCCGAAGGGCCGCCACATCCGCCCGCGCGGCCAGGATTTCGCCGATGGCGAAATCGTCCTGAAGGCCGGCGACGTCCTCGATGCCGGGCGCCTGACGGTCGCCGCGGCGATGAACCATCCCGAGCTCACGGTCTACGCCCGCCCCCGCGTCGCGCTGCTGGCGACCGGCGATGAGCTGGTGCGCCCCGGCACGCCGCCCGGTGAAAGCCAGATCGTCGCCTCCAACACCTACGGCGTCGCCGCCCTTGCGCGTGAGGCGGGCGCGGAGGTGATCGACCTCGGCATTGTCGCCGACGACAGGGAGGCGATCCTCGCCGCGGTGCGCGAGGCGCTTTCGCGCGACATCGACGTGCTGGTGACGCTCGGCGGCGCCTCGGTCGGCGATTTCGACCTCGTGCAGCCGGTGCTCGGGGAAGCGGGCATGGAACTCGACTTCTGGCGCATCGCCATGCGCCCCGGAAAGCCGCTGATGGTCGGCCGGCTCGGTGATATCCGCGTCGTCGGCCTGCCGGGCAATCCCGTGTCCAGCCTCGTCTGCTCGCTGCTCTTCCTAGAGCCGCTCGTGCGGCGTCTGGCGCATCTTCCCGCCCGCAGCCGCCTATGCCCCGCCGTCACCACCGTTCCGCTCGGAGAAAACGACCACCGGCAGGATTATGTCCGTGCCCGTGTCGAGCGCACCACCTCCGGCGCGCTCTCCGTCACGCCGTTCGACAGGCAGGATTCGTCGATGATGAAGGTCTTCGCCGCGGCGGAAGGCCTGCTCGTGCGCCCGCCGGGCGCCCCCGCCACGCCGGCCGGCAGCCCCTGCGAGGTTCTTCTCCTGCGCGAACCCGCGGCCTGAACAGTCATATTATTGTTCAGGAAGCCCTTGCGGAACACATGCGGAACGGATAGTGTCTGTTCTGGATTTGTTTCACGATTCTCAACGGGGATGCCATGCTGACGCGCAAACAACAGGAACTCCTCCTGTTCATCCATGAGCGTATGAAGGAATCGGGCATTCCTCCATCCTTCGACGAGATGAAGGACGCGCTGGACCTGGCGTCGAAATCCGGTATCCACCGCCTCATCACGGCGCTCGAGGAGCGCGGCTTCATTCGCCGCCTGCCCAACCGGGCGCGCGCGCTGGAAGTCATCAAGCTGCCCGAGGCCTATTCGACGAGCCTCCAGCCCCGTCGCGGCTTCTCGCCCTCCGTCATCGAGGGCAGCCGGGGCAAGCAGCAGGCTCCCGCCGCTCCCGCCGCGCGCACGCCGGCCGTGCCGGAGATGTCCACATCCGTTTCGGTGCCGGTCATGGGGCGCATCGCCGCCGGTGTGCCGATCTCGGCCATCCAGAACAACACGCACGACATCACCGTACCCGCCGAGATGATCGGCAGCGGCGATCATTATGCGCTGGAAGTGCGCGGCGATTCGATGATCGAGGCCGGCATTCTCGACGGCGACACGGTCATCATCCGCAACGGCAGCACCGCCAATCCGGGCGAGATCATCGTGGCACTCGTGGACGACGAGGAAGCGACGCTGAAACGCTTCCGCCGCAAGGGCGCCTCCATCGCGCTCGAAGCCGCCAACCCCGCCTACGAGACCCGCATCTTCGGGCCGGACCGTGTAAAGATCCAGGGCAAGCTCGTCGGCCTCATCCGCCGTTACAACTGATCGTCCGTCTGCCCGCCCGCTGGAGGCTCGAAACGGCCGGTGCGCCAATCGTAGGTGCGATGGCGCGACCAGGGGCGGTCAAGGGTCTCCACCGCCTGCGTGACATGAGCCTGCGCAAGGCTTGACGCCTCAGCGCCTGCTGCGGGCTCGATTTCCAGTGCGCCGGTCCGGCGCAGGTGCCGCGCCGTGATCAGCCTTGCGCCGGAGTGGCAGGCACCGAGCCTCAGGGCATAGGGTACGACGACGAGGTCGGCGGTATCGCAGGCCGTGCCGAGGAAGGCGGTATCCTCCAGCGCGACGATCCGCCAGCCGCTGGGCGAGACCGCGGCGCAGAAGCCTTTAGCCTCGCAGACGAAGACGTTGCTGCTCCTTGCTGCCGCCAGAGCGGAATCCATTGCGGCCCTCGCCCTTTCACGGTCCGCCTTGCGGCGCGGGCGCTTGCCCGCGGCCTTCGGCGTGGACGTGTCCTCCACGGTAAGGTCCGCGGTCCTTCGCCGGATGGGCTTTTGCGGATCGGCGAGCCGCAGCGCGCGGCGCCATTGTGACCAGATGAAATCGGGCGGCCGCGCACGGTTCGTCGCAACGCCGTTCTCCCGCAATATGGCGACGAGCCGGCCGTCCTCCGATACGAGCACTTCCGGCGCCCGCCCGTCGGGCCGGAAGGCAAGAGCAAGACCGAGAAGAACGAGCGCCGTGCCGGCATGGCGCAGCCGCGTGCGCAGGAGACAGACGAGGCCGCCGCCGAGGCCGATCAGGAGAAAGGCGGCAAGCGGGATCCGGCCGGTGACGATCTCCCCCTTCAAGCCCGCCACCCATGCCGAGAGCGCGATCATCCATTCGATGCCCGTGCCCATGATCGCAAAGGGGATGGCGTCGAGCCCGAAGGGCATCAGCAGCACGGCGGCAAGGCCGAAGGGCATGACGATGGCGCTGATGACGGGCATGGCGAGGAGATTGCCGGCAAGGCCATAGGCCGGAATGCGGTGGAAATGGCCGACGGAGTAGATGAGGGTCGAAAAGCCGCCGATCAGCGAGGAGAGGAGAAGGCCGCCGAGGAAGCGGCCGGCCGCACCGCCGAGAAGCTGCAGGCGCCCTCCCCGACTTTCCCTGCGGACCGGCCGCTCGCGCCAGGCGGCATAGCCGGCGATAAGGCCGAGCGTTGCGGCATAGGACATCTGGAAGCCCGGACCGGTGACGGCCGACGGCGTGACGGCGAGGATGAGGATTGCCGAAAGCGCGACATTGCGCAGGCTGATGGCGGACCGGCCGAAGAGAACGGCGACCAGCATGACGCAGATCATGATCCATGACCGCACCGCCGAGATCGCTCCGCCCGAGACGAGGATGTAGAGCGTGACCATGAGGAGCGCGCCGGCCGCCGCGATCTTCTTGGCGGGATAGCGCTCGGCAAAGCCCGGGATCAGCGCCATCAGCATGCGCGCGCCGACGAGGAAGGTGCCGGCCGCCAGCACCATGTTGAGCCCGGAAATGGCAAGCACATGGGCAAGGCCCGCCTGCCTCAGCGCCTCGACCGTTTGCGGGCTGATCGCCCGCTCCTCCGCCGTCACGAGCGCCGCAGCGATCGCGCCCGCGTCGCCGCCGATCCGGCCGCGGATATGCTCGGTGAGGTTGTCGCGCCAGCCGGCGATCATCTGGCGAAATCGCGCGTCGAGGCCGGGTTCGGATGCGTCCGCAGCCTGCGGCGCGCTATAGAAATAGCCGACCGCGCCGGTTCCTGCGAAATAGGCGTCGAAGGCGAAATCGTTGAGGCCGGCGAGCGCAGGCCCCGAAGGCGGGCTAAGACGGGCCCGCCCGGCAATGCCGCCGCCGATCGGGATCGGTTCGTGGCCGCTTCGGGCAAGCAGCGTCACGATGCGGGGCTGGCGCTTCAGCACCGGGCCCTCCGTACGCTCCAGCGCGACACGGTAGCGGATCGCCCCGCGCTCGTCGGTTTCGCGCGACAGCACGCGCCCGGCAATCTGCGTGGTGACCGGCGCGTCGAGGAGAACGGTATCGAGCCGCGCGCTTTCGGCGGCGGCAAGCAGCATGCCCACCGGCACGAGGAACGCCGCGCCTGCCGCGAGCGCCGCCCAGTCCTCCTGGTGGCGCAGACGCAGCGCGGGCCAGAGCGCAGCGCAGGCGAAAAGGAGAACCGACAGGAGCGGCGGATCGGAATCGGTGGAAAACCAGAATCCCGCGCCGATGCCGAGGAAAACCGGGACGAAGAGGAAGAAATGCCCGTGCGCCCGTTCCTGCGCGAAGGCATCCGCCAGCGCCTCTTGCCCCGCAAGACGCGGGGAAAGCCGTAGCGACGCCCGCCGGAGGAAGGCCGGCATGCTCCGCCCAGGCACCGCCGGCATAGGCGTCGGCAGGGCGACATCGTTTGTCCGGTCCCGCCAGGCGAGCGCCTCGGGCATTTCCTGCCTGTCCGCGATTTTCCCTTCGGCCATGATCCCGGCCCCACCCGTTCGCTCCGCCAATGTGCAACCGAAAGTCGGGAACTTCAATCCCGGGTTGGCGCGGCAGATACTAAGCCAGACAGAAAGGATGCCACCTCCGCAATATGGCAGACACGCGCAAAGGTTGCTTGCAACTTCGCTCAAAGGGTAGATATTGCGTGCCGGAAAGCCCTTTTCCGCATTGCACAATTTGCCTTTCGTATTGCTTGGCAGGGCACGGCAAATGGGCTAGCAAATCAATGCGTGCATGATTTCGGCACGATGTGCCACCATCGGAAACAACGGAGAAACGTGATGACAGGAACAAAGGCGGATGTATCGATCGGTGGCAAGACAGTCGAACTGCCGACGCGGTCCGGCACGATCGGCCCCGATGTGATCGACATCGGCACGCTCTACAAGAACACCGGCGCCTTCACGTACGACCCGGGTTTCACCTCCACCGCCTCGTGCGAGTCGAAGATCACCTATATCGACGGCGACGAGGGTGTCCTTCTTCACCGCGGCTACCCGATCGAGCAGCTTGCCGAGCATGGCGACTTTCTCGAAGTCTGCTACCTCCTGTTGTACGGCGAACTGCCGACCAAGACCCAGAAGGACGATTTCGACTATCGCGTGACGCACCACACCATGGTGCATGAGCAGATGTCGAAGTTCTTCACCGGCTTCCGCCGCGACGCCCACCCGATGGCGGTCATGTGCGGCGTCGTCGGCGCCCTCTCGGCCTTCTACCACGACTCGACCGACATCACCGATCCGCACCAGCGCATGGTCGCCTCGCTGCGCATGATCGCCAAGATGCCGACCATCGCCGCAATGGCCTACAAGTACCATATCGGCCAGCCCTTCGTTTACCCGAAGAACGATCTCGACTATGCGTCGAACTTCCTGCGCATGTGTTTTGCCGTTCCTTGCGAGGAATATACGGCAAATCCGGTTCTCTCCCGCGCCATGGACCGCATCTTCATCCTTCATGCCGACCATGAGCAGAACGCCTCCACCTCGACCGTGCGCCTTGCCGGCTCTTCGGGCGCCAACCCGTTCGCCTGCATCGCGGCCGGCATCGCCTGCCTCTGGGGGCCGGCCCATGGCGGCGCCAATGAAGCGGCGCTCAACATGCTGGCCGAGATCGGCTCGGTGGACCGCATCCCGGAATATATCGCCCGTGCCAAGGACAAGAACGACCCGTTCCGCCTGATGGGCTTCGGCCACCGCGTCTACAAGCACTACGACCCGCGTGCCCGCATCATGCAGAAGACGACGCACGAGGTTCTGAACGAACTCGGCATCAAGGACGATCCGATGCTGGAAGTCGCCATGGAACTGGAGCGCATCGCGCTGACGGACGAGTACTTCATCGAGAAGAAGCTCTATCCGAACATCGACTTCTACTCCGGCATCACGCTGAAGGCGCTGGGCTTCCCCACCACCATGTTCACCGTGCTCTTCGCACTTGCCCGCACTGTCGGCTGGATCGCCCAGTGGAACGAGATGATCGAAGACCCGGAACAGCGCATCGGCCGCCCGCGCCAGCTCTAT
>CBIMFD010000046.1:0-16892 GCA_966243085.1 uncultured Shinella sp. | reverse complement strand
AGCGGCGCAGGACGCCATTCCCGCTCCTGTCTCCGGCACCTTGCAGGCCTTCCGCATTGCCGATGGTGCGACCGTTGCCGCGGGCGACCTCGTGGCGGTGATGGAGGCGATGAAGATGGAAACGCAGATTCTTGCGCCGAAGGCCGGGCGGCTTCGGTTCCGGGTGAAGGAAGGCGACTACGTTGAGGCCGGCGATGCGCTGATGGCATTCGAGGGCTGAACCGTCTACGATGCGGCAATCGCGGAAAGAGGGAGTGTCCGCAATGCGCAATGTCACCGTGGCCGCCACGCAGATGGCCTGCATCTGGGACGAGAAGGCCAATATCGAACGGGCCGAACGGCTGGTGCGCGCGGCGAAGGCGAAGGGCGCGGATCTCGTGCTGATCCAGGAACTCTTCGCCGCGCCCTATTTTTGCCAGGACCAGATCCACGATTTCTTCGCGCTCGCCCAGCCTTTCGAGGGCAATACGCTGATCGCGCATTTCGCGCGGCTTGCCGCCGAGCTCGGCGTGGTGCTGCCGGTGAGCTATTTCGAGCGCGCGGGGCAGGCCTATTTCAACAGCCTCGCGGTGATCGACGCGGACGGCAAGGTGCTCGGCAACTACCGCAAGAGCCATATACCGGACGGACCCGGCTATACTGAAAAGTTCTATTTCTCGCCCGGCGATACCGGCTTCAGGGTGTGGGAGACGCGGGCGGGCTGCATCGGCGTCGGCATCTGCTGGGACCAGTGGTTCCCGGAGGCGGCGCGATCCATGGCCCTGCAGGGCGCGGAAATCCTGCTCTATCCGACGGCCATCGGCTCCGAGCCGCACGATCCGCAGCTCGATTCCTCCGGCCACTGGCAACGCGTCATGCAGGGCCATGCAGCCGCGAACCTGATGCCGCTGGTCGCCTCGAACCGGATCGGCACGGAGGAGGGGCGGAACGGCACTGAGATCACCTTCTACGGCTCGTCCTTTATCGCCGATCCGACCGGCGCCAAGGTAGCCGAAGCCGATCGGGTAACGCAGAGCGTGCTGACGGCGACCTTCGACCTCGACGCGATCGCCCATCAGCGCCGCTCCTGGGGCCTTTTCCGCGACCGCCGGCCGGACCTCTACGGCCGGCTTGCCACGTTCGACGGGCGCGCCGAGGCCACGGCCCGCTGAGTGCTACATGGCGTGGCCACCGATGACGCCGAGCGCTCCGGCGGCCATCCATACCGCCATGGCGACCATCATCAGGTTCTCCGTCAGCGAGACGAAGCCGAGCGGCACGTTGCTGGAGCCGCCGACGCAGGCGCATTTCAGCTCGCGCCGGTCGATATAGACCGCCTTGAACACCGAGACCGCGCCGATGGTGCCGATGAAGAGTGCGACGGGCACCGACAGCCAGGTCAGCGCGCCCGCCACCATCAAGACGCCGGCAAGGCCTTCTGCATAGGGGTAGATGTAGCTGTAGGGCACCCAGCGTTTTGCCAGGAGGTCGTAGTTGAGGAACATGGTCGAGAAGGTCTCGACGTTCTGGAGCTTCTGCATGGCGAGCGCCACCATGGAGAAGGCGATGAACCATTCGGCCGCGCGAAGGGTAAACGGCGAGCCGCTCGCAGCGAAGCTCGCGGCCATTGCGGTGAGCGCCATCAGTGCGAAGAGCACGACGACCGGGCGGTAGCTCGTCGCCTTCGGGTCGGCGACGGGCTTGCCGAGAAAGCGGCGCAGATCGTCGTAACCGCCGATGCGGGCGCCGTCGATGAAGACCTGCGGCGTGGTTTCGACGTCATGCTCGGCCTTGAAGGCGTCGGTTTCCGCGCGGCTCTTCAGGTGCCGGTCGTCGACCGTGTAGCCGGAACGGCGCAGGAGGTCCTTCGCCTTCAGCCCGTAGGGGCAGGTATGGCTCGGCATCACCATGCGGTAGAGGGTGGCCTTGCGGCCGGTTTCGGTTCTGTCCAACATCTCACGTCTCCTGTCTTGTGAAATCGTTGGCAACACCATAAGTTCCGTACCATGGTACGGAGTCAACACCCTGAAGACCTGACGATCGGAAAATTCGCGGCGGCCGCCGATGTCGGCGTCGAGACGGTGCGTTTCTACCAGCGCCGGGGCCTGCTTTCGACGCCGCGGCGGATCGACGGCATCCGTCGCTACGGTTCCGCAGATGTCGCGCGCCTGCGCTTCATCCGCCAGGCGCAGGCGGCGGGCTTCACGCTGGAGGAGATCCGGCGTCTGCTCGACCTCGATTCCGGCGAGGACCGCGCGACGGTGCGGGACATGGCGACGAAACGCCTTGCCGAGCTCGACGCGCGCATGGAGGCCCTGCAACAGGCAAGGGCCTCGCTGCAGAAGCTCGTTTCGGAATGTGCGGTGGGCAGGACGGGGCCGTGCCCCATCCTGAAGTCCTTCGAGGCCTGAGCCGGCAGATACCGGCTCAGATTTGCAGATAGGACGAGATGAGTGCCGCGACGTCGGATTGCGGGTCGCTTTCCGTCTGGATCGCGTCGGCGGACGGTACGGATGTATCCTCCGTGCTCGAAACGCTGAAGGCCGAGACGCCGGACGCCTGCGGCAGGGCGGCGACCTGGGCAGGGGTCATCGAGGCGATCTGGCCGGGTGTGAACGCGCCTGCCTGCTCGACTGTGAGGCCGGCGAGCGTCGTCGTGTGGAGGCCTGAAATGGCTTCCGGCCCCAGTGCCAGGATCTGGTCGATGGAGAAGGCATTGAGGTCGTCGGCGCCGAGGGCCGCCGCCTGCGTCGCCGTCAGCGCACCAACCTGGTCGATCGAAAGCGCGCTTACCTGCGATGCGCTGAGCGCGTTCATCTGGCCGTAGGTGAGGACGGCGATCTGGCCGCTCGCAAGGGCGGCGATGCTGTCGGTCGACAGTGCGCCCATCACGGCGGAGGACAGGCCCCGGATCGCCGCCGTGCCGAGCGCAGCCAGTTCCTCGGTGGAGATGGTCTGCGCCTGCGCGGGCGTCAGGCCGGCGATACCGGGCTGGGTGAGCGCGCCGATCTGGGCGAGCGAAAGCGCTTCCACCTGATCGGTGCTGAGGGCGGCGACCTGCGCGCTGCCAAGGCCGGCGATCTGGCCGGTCGAAAGGGCCGCGATCTCTTCTTCCGAGAGCGTGGCGAAGTAGGCCGGCGGCAGGCCCTTGATCGCCGAACCGTCGATGGCGGCGAGCTTGGCCGGCGTCAGGGTATCGAGCGCCTGGCTGGACAGGCCGCCGAGCGCGGCGGCGCTGAGGGCTGCGATCTGATCCGTCGAGAGCGCTTCCGCCTGCTCGAGCGTCAGGCCGGCCGCCTGCAGGCCTGTAAGGCCGGCAAGCCCTGCTGCGCTGAGGGCCGCGATCTGCTTTGCCGTCAGCGCCGCGATATCCTCCGTACCGAGGGCCGCCATCTGCCGGGAAGTCAGCGCCTGGACCTGCTGGGTGGAAAGCGCCGCGATCTGGCTGGTGGAAAGCGCGGCGATCTGGTCTGTCGTCATGCCGCCGATACCGGCGGGGCTGAGGGCTTCGATCTGCTCCGGCGTGAAGCCGGTGAGAATTCCTGCCGAAAGGCCGGCCATGGCGGAGGAGCCGATGGCCGCGATCTCGGCGGTCGTGAAGAGGGCGATGTCGTCGGCGCCGAGGGCGGCGACCTGCCGAGAGGTGAGCGCGCCGATCTGCGTTGTCGTCAGCGCCTCGATCTGGTCAGCGCCGAGCGCGGCGATCTGCTCGGTCGAAAGGCCCGATACGCCCGCGGTGCCGAGTGCGGCGATCTGCCGGGCGGAAAGGCCCGAGAGCGTGGCCGTCGACAGGCCGGATACCGCCCGCGAGCCGATGGCGGCCATGTCCGCGGTTGAGAACAGGGCGATGTCGTCCGCACCGAAGGCGGCGATCTGCTGCGAGGTGAGCGCGCCGACCTGCGTTGCCGTCAACGCCTCGACCTGGAAGGTCGAGAGGGCCGCGATCTGACCGGTGGAGAGGGCCGCTATGCCGTCGGTGCCGAGTGCGGCGATCTGCGCGGACGAAAGGGCGGCGATGTCGTCCGTGTCGAGTGCGCCGATCTGGACGGAACCGAGCGCGGCCATCTGGCTGGTCGTCAGGGCTTCCAACTGGCGGCTGCCGAGAGCTGCGACCTGGGCGCCGGTGAGGCCGGCGACCGCAAGGGCGGCGACCTGGACGTCGGACAGGCTTGCCACGACCGCCGTCGTCAGGCCGCTGACCGCGCGCGAGCCGATGGCGGCGATGTCGGCGGACGAGAAGGTTTCGAGGTTCCCGGCGCTGAGGGCGGCGACCTGCGCAGAATCCAGAGCGCCGATCTGCGTGCTGGTCAAGGCCTCTGCCTGCGCGCTCGAAAGCACGGCGATCTGATCCGTCGTCAGTCCGGCGGCTCCCGCCGAGCTTATGGCCGCGATCCTTCCGGTCGAAAGGGCTGCGATCCCGTCGGTGCCGAGCGCTGCCACCTGCCGGGAGCCGAGGGCTGCGATCTGGTCCGTCGTCAGGCCCGCGATCTGGGCGCTGGAAAGCACGTCGATCTGGGTGGTCGTCATGCCGGAAAGGCCGACCGGGCCGAGAGCTGCGATCTGGTCCGTCGTCAGCGAGGCGAGCACGTCCGTCGAAAGGCCGGACATGGCGCTGGCGCTGATCGCCGCCATGTCGGCGGTGGAGAAGGTGTCGAGATCGTCCTTGCCGAGGGCCGCGATCTGGCGCGCGTCGAGGGCTGCGACCTGTACGGAGGTCAGCGCTTCGGCCTGTCCGGTCGAAAGGGCCGCGATCTGCTCGCTGGAAAGGCCGGCGATCGCCGCCGTGCTCAGGGCCGCGATCTGGGCGGAGGAGAGCGAGGCGATGTAGTCGGTGCCTAGATTCGCGATCTGGCGGGCGCCGAGCGCCTCCATCTGCGCAGGCGTCAGCGCATCGATCTGGCCGCTCGTCAGCGCGGCGATCTGGCGCGGCTCGAGGCCGGAAATGGCGGCCGTGCCAAGGGCTGCCACCTGTGCCGTCGTGAGCGCCGCGATGGCATCCGTCGTAAGGCCCCCGATGGCGGCCGAGCCGATGGCGGCGATGTCGCGGGTCGAGAAGGTGGCGAGCTGATCGGTCGAGAAGGCGGAAAGCTGGGTGGAGCTGAGCGCGCCGGCCTGGGTTGCCGTCAACGCCTCCGCCTGCGTCGTCGAGAAGGCCGCGATCTGGCGGGTGGTCAAGCCGCCGATGGCTGCCGAGCCGAGGCCGGCGATCTGCGCGGTCGAGAGCGCGGCGACGGCCTCCGTCGAAAGGCCCGCCATCGCGCCGGAGCCGATGGCGGCCATCTCCTGCATGGAGAAGGTCGCGATATCGTCCGGGCCGAGGGCGGCGATCTGCCCGGAGGTGAGGGCTGCGATCTGCGTGCTCTTCAACGCCTCGACCTGTGCGGTGGTGAGCGCCGCGATCTGCTGGGTGGTCAGCGCGGCGACGGCATCCGCGCTGATGGCGGCGATCTGCGCCGTCGAGAGCGAGGCGATCGTCGCCGGCGACAGGCCGGCGATCGCCCCCGAGGTGATCATCGAGATGTCCTTCGTGGAGAAGGCGGCGATGTCGTCGGTGCCGAGTTCGGCGAGTTGCCGGGAATCGAGCGAGCCGACCTGTACGGAGGTCAGCGCTTCCGCCTGGCGGGTGCTCATCGCGGCGATCTGCTGCGTGGTGAACCCGGCGATGCTGCCGGCATTGAGGGCTGCGATCTGCGTCGTCGTGAGGGCGGCGATCTGGTCTGTGCCGAAGGCGGGAATCTGGCCCGAGGTGAGGGCGGCCATCTGCCGGGTGCGCAGCGCGGCGATCTGGTCGGTGCTGAGGCCCGCGATCTGGCTGGAGGTGAGGCCGGTTATGCCGCCGACACTGATGGCAGAGATCTGCGCGGTCGAGAGTGCTGCGATGTCGCTGCCGGTGAGCGCGGCGACCTGGCCGGTGGTGAGCGCGGCGACCTGCCCGGTCGTAAGAGCGGCGATCTGGTCGGACCGCAGCGCGCCGACCTGGCCCGTGGTGAGGCCGGCGACGGCCGACGAGCTGAGGGCGGCGATCTGGGCGGAACTGAGTGCGGCGATGTCCTGCTCGAGCGCGGCGGCCTGCGTTGCGGTCAGCGCTCCAAGCTGGGCCAGCGACAGTTCGCCGACCTGCGTGGAGTTCAGCGCCTCGATCTGGCCCGTCGTGAAGCCGGAAAAGGCGCTGGTGCTGAAGGCGGCGATCTGCGCGGCGGTGAGGGCGGAGAAGACGTCGGGATTGAGGCCCGAAACGGCACGGTTGCTAAGGGCCGCGATCTGCGCGGAGGAAAGCGCCTGGAGGTCCTCGGTGGTGAGGGCGGAGGTCTGCGTGGAAATGAACGCGCTTATCTGAGCGGTGGAGAGCGCGGCAAGCTGGCTCGTCGAGAGCGCCGCGATCTGGTCCGACGTCAATGCGGGCATGATGCTGCGGTCGAAGGCGGCGATCTGCGTCGTGGAAAGAGCGGCAATGGCGGCCGGATCGAGCCCGGCGACGGCCTTGGTGGAAATGGCCGCGATGTCGCCTGTGGAGAAGGTGGCAAGATCGGCCGTTCCGAGGGCGGCAAGCTGGGTAGTGGTGAGCGCCTTGACCTGCGCGGTGGTGAGGGCCTCCACCTGCGCCGTGCTGAGAGCCTCGATCTGTTCGGGCGTCAGTCCGCCGATGAGATTGGCGCCGATGGCGGCGATCTGGCCCGTGGTGAGCGTGGCGAGCACGGCCGTGTCGAGGCCGGCAAGCTGCCCCAGCGTCAGCCCGCCGATCTGTGTGCCCGTCAGCGCCTCGATCTGGCTTGCCGAAAGCCGGCTCAACGCCTCGTTGTCGAGACCCGGCATGGACTTGGCGCTGATTGCCGCGATGTCCTCGGTTGAGAAGGTGGCGATGCCGTCCGGCCCGAGCGCCGCGATCTGCTGCGAGTTCAATACGCCGATCTGGTCCGGGGTGAGCGCTTCGATCTGATCGGTGCCGAGGATGTCGAGTTGAAGCGTGGTGAGGGCCGCGACGACGACCGTGCTGAGGGCCGCGATCTGCTCGGGCGGAAGAGCCGCGATGGCGGCGGTCGGCAGGCCCGAAATGCCCCTGCTGCTGATGGCGCCGATCTGCTCGGAGGAGAGTGCCGCAAGCCCGGCCGAATTGATCCCTGCGATCTGAGCGGCGCTGAGCGCGGCGACCTGTGCCGTCGTCAGGCTCGCGATGAGGTCGGAGCCGAGAACATACATCTGCGCCGGAAGGAGGCCTGTCAGCCCGGATGGGGTGAAGGCGGCGACCTGGTCGCTCGTGAGGCCCGCCAGGGCCTCGGTGCGCAGCCCGGTGACGGCCCTGTGCGAGAGGGCGGCCATGTCCGCGCTGGAGAAGGTCGCGAGCGCCTCCGGCGTCAAGGCCGCAGCCTGGACAGCACTGAGATATCGGACCTGCGCCGGCGTGAACGCCTCGATCTGGTCGACGTTCAGCGCCGCGATCTGTGCGGAACTGAGGGCGGTGACCTGCGTCGTCGTCAGGGCGGCGATCTGGTCGGTGGAGAATGCGGCAAGCGCGGCCGTGCCGAGTACGCCGATCGCGTTCTTCTGGATGGCGGCGATGTCGGTGCTGGAGAAACCCTCGAAGGAGCCGGGTTTGAAGGCGGCGATCTGCACCGCCGTCAGCACCTTGATCTGGGCCGGACCGAGCGCTGCCGCCTGCTCGGGATCGAGCAGGCCGATCTGCTGCGTCGTCAGCCCGGCGACGGACCGCGCGTTGATCGCGGCGATCTGCGCTCCGGTGAGGCCGGTGATGGCGCTCGTGCTGAGGCCGGCCACGGCGTTTGCCGAGAGGGCGGTGATGTCGGCGGGCGAGAATGCCGAAATGGTGTCGTCGTTCAGGGCGGCGGTCTGCGCCGCCGTGAAGGCCTTTACCTGCGTGGGCGAGAAGGCCTCGAGCTGCGCGAAATCCATGGCGGCGATCTGGGCGGCCGTCAGCCCCCTCACCGCATTGGTGTTTAGGGCGGCAATCTGGCCGACGGAGAAGATCGAAAGGTTCTGCGGGCTGAAGGCCGCGATTTGCCTTGCTTCGAGCGCATTGACCTGGATGGGCGTCAGCGCCTCGACCTGTTCGGGCGTCAGCACGGCGATCTGCGCTGCGGTCAGTCCGCGCACGGCCTTGGGCGCGATGGCGGCGATGCTCTCGTCCGGCAGCGCCTTGATGGCGTCGATGCTGAGGCTGGCGATCTGGCTCGCGCTCATCGAGCCGATCTGGGCCGGCGTCAGCGCCTCGATCTGTTCGGGCGAAAGGGTTGCGATCTGGGTGGCGGTGAACCCCTGGATCGTCTTCAGCGAGAGAGCGCCGATCTGATCGGCCGAAAGCGTGGCGATCACCCCGGTGCCGAGGCCGGATACGGCTCTTGATGAAATCGCGGCGATGTCGGCGAGGGAGAAGGCGGCAAGACCTTCCGCGCCGATGGCGGCGATCTGCTGGGCATTGAGCGCGCCGACCTGAATGGACGTCAGGGCCTCGACCTGGGCGGTGTCGAGCGCCTTGATCTGCAAGGACGAGAGGCCGCCGAGCGCGCTGGTGGTGAGGGCCGGGATCTGCGCTTCGGAGAAGGCGGCAATGGCATCCGGACTGAGAGCGGCGATCTGCGTCGATTTGAGAAGCGCGACCTGGGCGGTCGTGAGCGCGGCAATCTGCTCGGGCGTCAGCGCACCGGCCTGCGCCCGGCTGAGGCCGGCGACGGTGAACGGCGCGAGCGCGCCGATCTGGTCGGCGGAAAGGCCGGCAAGGGCGGCGGGACTCATGCCCTGCACGGCCTTGTAGCTGATCGCCCCCATGTCCTCGGTGGAGAAGGCGGCAAGGTCCTCCGGGTCGAGTGCGGCGAGCTGGGCGGCGCTGAGCGCCCGGACCTGTGCGGCGGTGAGGGCTTCCGCCTGATCCGACGACAGCGCCTTTACCTGACCCGTGGTCAGGCTCGACACCTGGTCGGGCGTCAGGCTTTCGATAGCATATTTGTCGAGGGCGTCGAGCTGGTCCAGCGACAGGCCGATAATGGCGTTTTGCGAAATGGCGCCGATCTGTCCCGAGTTGAGGACGCCGATATCCTCCGTCTCCAGGGCGGCGATCTGTCTGGAAGAAAAGGCATTAAGCTGCCCCGTGGAAAGCGACGCCACGTCCTCCGTCGTCCAGTCCTTGATGGCGGCCGCCGAGAGCAGCTTGATCTGGCTGATGCTGAGGGAGGAAACGATCGACGTCATGGGCAAAGTCCTGAAATAGGAAAACGAAAGAACAAAAATCCACGGGTTCGGCAGATTGCTCGATACAGGGGCGAGCTTGTCCGAGCCTGAAGCCCGGCCGGGTTCGTGCCGAAGGGGAAAGTGTGTTCTGCCGCGCAATTGCCGCTTGGCCGGGAGTGCCTGGCTCGCAAGGAAACGCCGCGGAACGGCTTCCGCGGCGTTTTTCGTCAGCGCCAGCCGAGGGCCGGCGCGACGTGCTTCAGGATCGCCTCGATGACATGGGCGTTGTATTCGACGCCGAGCTGGTTCGGCACGGTCAGGAGCAGCGTGTCGGCCTCGCGGATCGCTTCGTCGGCGGCAAGCTGGTCGATGAGCCTGTCCGGCTCGTCGGCATAGGACCGCCCGAAGATCGCGCGGGTCTTGTCGTCGATGAAGCCGATCGAATCCTGCTCCTTGCCGCCGCGGCCGAAATAGGCCCGGTCGCGGTCGTCGACGAGGGCGAAGATGCTGCGGCTTACCGAGACGCGCGGCGCGCGGCTGTGGCCCGCTTCCTTCCACGCCTCGCGATAGGCGCGGATCTGGGCGGCCTGCTGGACATGGAAAGGCTCGCCCGTCTCGTCGTCCTTGAGGGTCGAGCTCTGCAGGTTCATGCCGAGCTTCGCGGCCCATTCGGCTGTGGCGTTGGAGCCGGCGCCCCACCAGATGCGCTCGCGCAATCCTTCGGAATGGGGCTCGAGGCGCAGGAGGCCGGGCGGGTTGGGGAACATCGGCCGCGGGTTCGGCTGGGCGAAGCCTTCTCCCTTCAAGACGTCGAGGAACACTTCGGCGTGGCGACGGCCCATGTCGGCATCGCTCATGCCGTCCTGCGGCTGGTAGCCGAAATAGCGCCAGCCGTCGATCACCTGCTCGGGCGAGCCCCGGCTGATGCCGAGCTGGAGGCGACCGCGGGAGATGAGGTCTGCAGCGCCTGCATCTTCGGCCATGTAGAGCGGGTTCTCATAGCGCATGTCGATGACGGCGGTGCCGATCTCGATCCTCTTCGTGCGCGCGCCGACGGCGGCAAGCAGCGGGAAGGGGGAGGCAAGCTGGCGGGCGAAGTGGTGCACCCGGAAATAGGCGCCGTCCGCGCCGAGATCCTCGGCCGCCACGGCAAGGTCGATCGACTGGAGAAGCGTATCGCCGGCCGAACGGGTTTCGGATTGGGGGGAAGGCGTCCAGTGCCCGAAGGAGAGGAAACCGATTTTCTTCATGATGTCAGCCTCGACGCGATGCGTCCGTTGGAGGAATGTGTTGGGCGGAACATGGTGCATCGACCGGCGCTTGAAAAGCCGTCCGCGCAGAACGGTGCGTTCACAGATCGATGCCGCTCCGCTGCCGCGCACGGACGTAACATGTTGAAAGAAAAAAGGTCAGGCCGTTTCGGCATGGGCTTTTGCTCAAATTGAATTGGCATGAAGCGGCAAGTCCCACCAATGTCCGCCGCAAGGCAATCCATGCATGAAGAGGACCATATGGGCAGGATCGTTTATGTCCACGGGCAGTTCGTCCCGGAAGAAGAGGCGCGGATCGGGCTTTTCGACCGCGGCTTCCTGTTCGGCGATGCGGTCTACGAGGTGACGGCGGTGATCGCCGGGCGCATGATCGACAACGACCTGCATCTGGCCCGCCTCGAACGATCGCTTGGGGAGCTCGACATCCGGCTTTCCCTGTCGCGCGCCGACATCGAGGCGGTGCAGGGCGAACTGATCGGCCGCAACGGACTTTCCGACGGCGTCGTCTATCTCCAGGTCTCGCGCGGCGAGGCGGACCGGGACTTCTTCTATCCCGAGGCGATGGAGCCGAAGCTGATCGGCTTCACGCAGGCGAGGACATTGACCGGCACGAAGGCGCAGGTCGAGGGCATTGCCGTCGATCTCCAGCCCGACCCACGCTGGCACCGGCGCGACATCAAGACGGTGATGCTGCTCGGCCAGGTGATGGCCAAGCAGGCGGCGCGCCAGCGGGGTTTTGCCGACGTCTGGCTGGTGGAGGAGGGCATGGTGACCGAAGGGGCCTCGTCCACCGCTCATGTCATCACCCGTGATGGCCGCATCCTTACCCGCGCGGCCTCGAAGGCGACCTTGCCCGGCTGCACGCAGCGTGCAATCGCGCGGCTCTGCGACTTGCACGGCATGCGCCTCGAAGAGCGGGCCTTCTCGCCGCAGGAGGCGCAGGATGCGGCGGAGGCCTTCCAGACGTCCGCCTCCAGCCTCGTCCTGCCGGTGGTGCGGATCGGCGAGCGGTTGATCGGCGACGGGCGGCCGGGGCCGATGACCCGCAAACTCCAGGCCCTCTATCTGGAAGCGGCCGGCGTTCCGGCCTAAAAGTACGGGAACGCGGAGGGGGCGACATGCAGACGGCACGGCAACTGGGGCTGATCCCGAAGGGCAGGCTCGAACCGGGCGCGGTCAACGCGATCACCGATGTGCCGGGCGTTGCGGTCGGCCATCGCTCGCTACGCGGCGAGGGCATCTTCACTGGCGTGACGGCCGTTGTTCCCCATCCGGGGGATATCTTCCGCATCAAGCCGCGGGCGGCAGTCGAGGTCATCAACGGCTTCGGCAAGTCGGCCGGCCTCATGCAGGTCGCCGAACTCGGCACGATCGAGACGCCGATCCTCTTGACCAACACGTTCGGCGTTGCGGCTTGCACCGAGGCCCTGATCCGCCGCGCGATCGCCGCCAATCCGGCGATCGGCCGCAAGACCTCGACCGTCAATCCGCTCGTCTTCGAGTGCAACGACGGCAGCATCAACGATATCCAGGCGCTGGCCGTCACCCCGGCCGATGGCGAGGCGGCGCTTGCGGCCGCCCACGCCGGGCCGGTCGAACAGGGTGCCGTCGGTGCCGGGTCGGGCATGACGGCCTTCGGCTTCAAGGCGGGGATCGGCACAGCCTCGCGAAAGCTGCGCATCGCCAAACGCGATTTCACCCTCGGAACGCTGGTGCTCGCCAATTTCGGCACGGCGGGCGATCTCGTCCTGCCGGACGGGCGGCGCCCCGATCCGCGCGTGCCGGCAAGCCCCGAGCGCGGCTCGGTGATCGTCGTCATGGCGACGGACCTGCCGCTTGGCGACCGGCAATTGCAGCGCGTCGCACGGCGCGGCGGCGCGGGCCTCGCCCGGCTCGGCGCCTTCTGGGGCAACGGCAGCGGCGACGTCGTCCTTTGTTTCACGACGGCCGATCCGATTGAGCATGAGCCGTCGTCGCAGATCACCACGCAGCAGCGTCTGTCGGACGACCATATCGACCTCGCCTTCCGCGCCGCCGCCGAGACCACGCAGGAGGCGGTCCTCAACGCGCTCTGCACGGCGCCGGCGACGTCCGCCCGCAACGGCCGCCTCTATCCCGCACTTGCCGATTGGCTCAAGGAGAACCCCGTCCCATGAAAGTCTTCATCTCCGCCGATATCGAAGGCACGGCTGGCATCGCCCATTGGGACGAGGCCGAGCGCACCCATGCGGACTGGTCCGAGTTCCGCGCGCTGATGACCGCGGAAGTCGTCGCCGCCTGCGAGGGCGCACGCGCCGCCGGGGCGAGCGAAGTGGTGATCAAGGACGCCCATGACAGCGGCCGCAACCTCATTCTCGACCGCCTGCCGGACTATGCGCGGATCGTCCGGGGCTGGTCGGGCCACCCGGACGCGATGATGTACGGCCTTGACCCCGGCTTCGCCGCCGCGATCTACACCGGATACCATTCAAAGGCCGGCAGCGAGGCGAATCCGCTCGCCCATACCTCGAACCTGCGCATCTCGCGCCTCATCCTCAACGGCGAGGTCGCCTCGGAATTCACGATCAATGCGCTCTGCGCGGCGGGCTACGGCGTGCCGTCCGTCTTCCTGTCCGGCGACGCGGAAATGTGCGCCGAGGCGCGGGCGATGGTGCCGGGCCTTGCCACGGTCGAGACGCTGGAGGGCAAGGGCCGCGCCTCGACCTCCATCTCGCCGGCCTGGTCGCGCCGCCTGATCCGGGAAGGGGTCGCCGCCGCGCTCTCCGGCGATTTCGCAGCAGCGCTGCCCGTCCGCGCCGAGCGCTACGAGGTCGTCATCGAGTTCAACAACCCGACAGACGCCTACAGGGCGGGCTGGTATCCGGGCGCCTATGCGCACGGGCCCCGCGCCGTCGCCTTCGCGCATGCCGATTTCGCCGAGATCCTCCGCGCGCTGGTCTTCCTCAAGGTTTGACCGCGGAAGCCTCCAGCACCCGCCCGGCGGTACGCCAGAAGTCCTCGACCTTGCCCTTGCGGCTGCCGGCATGGCGGTAGAGACGGATTTCGAGGTCGAGGTTCCAGCCCTCGTCCGCCGAGGCGGGAACGAGCCGCCCCCTCTCCACCTCGTCCCGCGCGAGGCTTTCCGGCAGCCAGCAGATGCCCGCGCCGGTGACGGCCATGTTCATCAGCCCGGCGCTGATCGTGTTCTCATGGGTCGTGCGCCGCCGGAAAGGCGGGCGACGCAGGAAGAGGCGCGAGAGCGCGACGCCGAAAAACGAATTGAAGCCGTAGCTGAGAAAGGGAATGGCGAGCCGCGGCTGGGCGACGGCGCGGTCGATGAGGTTCAGCCCCGGCTGCTCGCTGCCGGCGACCGGAAGGCTCGGTGCGACAAGCGGGATCAGCCGGTCACGGGCGACGGTCAGCGAGGCGAACTGGCCGCGGTCGAGATGAAGCGGCACTTCGGGATGGGCGTAGGTCAGGAAGAAATCCGCCTCGTCGCCGACCAGGGCGTCGAGATTCGCCTCGATCCCGCCACGGTCGGGCAGGAGGGAGGTGCTGAAGGCCCCGCCTGCCTTTTCCAGCGCCTTCAGCCATAGCGGAAAGAAGGTCACCGTCAGCGTGTGGAGCGCGGCAAAGCGGATGAGGCCCGGTTCGTGCGAAGGGCGTAGCGCCTCGCGCGCGGCATAGAAGGTGCGGATCGCCTCCTGGGCGACCGGCAGGAAATTGCGCCCCGCCGGCGTCAGTTCGGCGGGCATGGTCGCGCGGCTGATCAGCGTCGCGCCGAGCCAGCTTTCAAGCTGCTTGATGCGGCGGCTGAAGGCGGGCTGCGTGACGTTGCGCAATTCCGCCGCGCGGGAAAAGCTGGACGTGTCGGCAAGCGTCACGAAATCCTCCAGCCACTTGATCTCCATGGGCGCCGTCCTTCTTGTTCGATCAGCCGCGACCGGATCATAAGTCACTCAATGGAAATGAGTATGCCATTTCTGCATGGGTTTTTGCTAAAACCGAATTAGCCAAGCCGGCCGTAACCTTCCACCTTGGGCGCGGAGGAAATCGGCGCTGCCCTGCGGCGCCCAAGGGGGAGTTGCGAATGGCTGCGGGAATTCATGCCGATCTCATCCTGCACAACGGCCGCATCTGGCGCGGCCGGCAGGACGGCATCAGCGAGGCCCTTGCCGTCTGGCAGGGCAAGGTGCTTGCGAGCGGCAGCAATGCCGACATGCTGGAGTTGAAAGGCCCGAACACCGAGGTCATCGACCTTGCCGGCCGCTTTGCCTGCCCCGGCCTCATCGACAACCACCTACACCTGATTTCGACCGGCATCGCCATGGGCTGGGTGGATGCGACGCCCGCCGCCGCGCCGACGCTGGAAGCGCTGCTGCGGCGGGTTTCGGAGCGTGCCGCGGCGACGGCGAAGGGCGGCTGGGTCCGCGCGCGCGGCTACGACCAGGTCAAGCTCGACACCGGCCGGCATCCGACCCGCGAAGACCTCGACCGCGTGGCGCCGGACCATCCCGTGCTGCTGACGCGGGCCTGCGGCCATGTCTCCATCGCCAATTCCCGCGCACTCGAACTGGGCGGCGTCAGCGAGACGACGCCCGTGCCGGACGGCGGCGTGATCGGCGTGACCGACGGACGGCTGAACGGGCTTCTGGCGGAAAACGCGCAGAACCTCGTACGGGCCGCCATACCAAGGGCGACGACGGAAGACCTCATCGACGGCATCGAGCGGGCGGGCCGCCACCTGCTTTCCTTCGGCATCACGAGCTGCATGGATGCAGCGGTAGGGCAGGTTGCCGGCTTTGCCGAGATACAGGCCTACGAGATGGCGAAACTCTCCGGCCGGCTGCCGGTACGCGTCTGGCTGACATTGCTCGGCGATCCCGGTGCTTCTATCGTCGAGGATTGCTGGCGGGCCGGTCTCATTTCCGGCGCGGGCGACGACATGCTGCGTGTCGGCGGGGTCAAGGTCTTCCTCGACGGCTCGGCCGGCGGGCGAACCGCCTGGATGACGCGACCCTATCAGGACGAGCCGGACAACAAGGGCGTGCAGATGCTGCCCGACTCGGAGGTCGAGGCTATCGTCAAGGCCTGCCATGACCGGGGTTACCAGATGGTCTGCCACGCCATCGGCGACGGCGCCATCGAGCAGCTCATCACGGCCTACGAAAAGGCGCTCGCGGCCAATCCCGATCCGGATCGGCGTCACCGCGTCGAGCATTGCGGCTATCCCTCGCAAGAGCAGAATGCGCGCATGAAGGCGGCCGGCATCCTGCCTGCCCCGCAGATGGTCTTCATCCACGATTTCGGCGACAGCTATATTTCCGTGCTCGGGGAGGAGCGCGGCAAGCAGTCGTACCCGATCGGCACCTGGGCGCGCATGGGGCTCAAGCCCTCGACCGGCTCGGATTCGCCGGTCTGCTCGCCCGATCCGTTCCCGAACCTTTACGCGATGATCACCCGCAGGACCGGCAAGGGCACGGTGATGGACGCCGACGAACGGCTGACCCGTGAGGAGGCGTTGCAGGCCTTTACCGAACATGGCGCCTGGTCGCAGAAGGCC
This sequence comes from uncultured Shinella sp., assembly GCA_966243085.1. Classification (GTDB taxonomy): domain Bacteria; phylum Pseudomonadota; class Alphaproteobacteria; order Rhizobiales; family Rhizobiaceae; genus Shinella. Next base: position 920 of record CBIMFD010000046.1, on the reverse strand, counting down.
GAAGCGGTGAAGGGCCGGCTCGTGCCGGGCCAATGGGCCGATATCGCGGTCTTCGACAACGATCTTCTGGCCGCCGCGCCGGATACCATTCTTGCAGGCACACGCTGCCTGCTGACCCTGCTTGCGGGCCAGATCGTGCATGACGCACGCTGAGGACCTGCCGGCTGAAATCGAAACGATGCCGAAACGGCACGGAGGGAGGACGGAATGCTGAAAAGACTGACATTGGCCGCGATGCTTGGCCTCGGGGTGGCGACGGGCGCGCTTGCGGCGGGCGAGCGCCACGGCGGAACGCTCGTCTTCACCGCGCCCTACGGTTCGAGCTTTGCCACGCTCGACGTACAGGCGAGCCCGAACACGCAGGAAGAATTCATCACCCAGGCCATCCACCGCGCGCTCTATAGCTGGGATTCCAACCAGAACAAACCGGTGCTGGAACTGGCCGATTCCGAAGACGTGTCGGAAGACGGCACGACCCACACCTATCACCTGCGCAAGAACGCGGTGTTCCACAACGGCAAGCCGCTGACGGCCGACGACATCATCTACAGCTACAAGCGCATCGCGAATCCGAAGAACGCCTTCCCGGGTGCGAGCTTCATCGCCAACATCAAGGGCGCCGACGACTATATCGCCGGCAAGGCCGAGGAGATTTCCGGCCTCAGGAAGATCGACGACAACACGCTGGAGATCACTTATACCGGCCCGATCAATCCCGGCTTCCCGCTGATGCAGAACACGACGGTGATCTATCCGTCCAACGTTTCGGACGAGACGGAGTTCGCCAAGCACCCGGTTGGCCTCGGCGCCTTCGTCTTCAAGGAGCATGTGCCGGGCTCGCAGGTCGTTGTCGAGAAATTCGACAAGTATTACGAGGAGGGCAAGCCCTATCTCGACCGCGTCAACATCGTGCTGATGGA
>CBIMFD010000045.1:0-17039 GCA_966243085.1 uncultured Shinella sp. | reverse complement strand
CGCACATAGGTCTCCGAATCCGGGCCCGCCGACATGCGCGCCTCGATCTCGCCGAAACGGCGTTCGAGTTCGCGCATCTTTTCAACGGGAAGCGTGGCCACCGTTCAACTCCAATCAGATTTCAAAGCGGAATGCCGTTCTCGGCCGCAAAGTCCGTCAGGATCTGACGGATCGAGACGGTGGGCTTCGTGTCGTCGAGCGCCGGCATGAGCACGGCCTCCAGCTTGCCCGCATCGAGCGACAGCAGCATCGACTTCACCGGACCAAGCGCCGTCGGCGACATCGACACGGAGCGGAAGCCGATACCGAGCAGCGCCATGGCGGAGATCGGCTTGCTCGCCATCTCGCCGCAGAGCGTCACCGGCGTGTCGTTGCGGACCCCGGCCCTGACGATATCGCGCAGGATGCGCAGAAACGGCCGGCCGAGCGTGTCGAACCGGTCGGAAACACGGGCATTGCCACGATCGACCGCCATGGCGAACTGGAAGAGGTCGTTCGAGCCGACCGAGACGAAATCCACCTCGGCCATCAGCTCGTCGAGCTGCCAGAGCAGCGACGGCACTTCGAGCATGGCGCCGAACTGCAGCTTCTTCGGCAATTGCTCGCCGAGCTTGGACTGGCGCTGGATTTCCTTCTGGAGAAGGTGGCGGACCTCCTTCAACTCCGAAACCTCCGTCACCATGGGCAGCATCAGCCGGAGATCGGCGCCCGCCGCCGCGCGCAGCATGGCGCGGAGCTGGGTGCGCAGGAGCCCCGGCCGGTCGAGCGACAGGCGGATGGCGCGCCAGCCGAGGGCCGGGTTCTCCTCTTCCGCCGCGCGGAAATAGGGAACGACCTTGTCGCCGCCGATATCGAGCGTGCGGAAGGTCACGGGACGCCCGCCCGCATGCTTCAGGACGTTGCGGTAGAAATCTTCCTGCTCCTCCGCCTTCGGCATGGTCGAGGCGATCATGAACTGAAGCTCGGTGCGGAAGAGGCCGATGCCGGAGGCACCCGATTCGTTGAGATGCGGCAGGTCGACGATGAGACCGGCATTCATCTGCAGATTGATCGTCCGTCCATCCTTCGTCACCGGCTCGACGGCGCGCAGCGCCCGATATTGCTCCTGCCGGCGGGCGCGGAAGCGCACCTTCTCCTCGTAGGAGCGCTGAAGGTCGGGCATCGGGCGCAGATGCACCTTCGCATCGTCGCCGTCGATGATGATCGGGTCGCCGTTTTCCGCCAGCGCCACCGCGCCGGCGGCCTGGCCGACGACGGGAATGCCCATCGCGCGCGCGACGATGACGACGTGGCTGGTGACGGCGCCCTCTTCGAGCACGAGGCCGCGCACGTTCTGGCGCGGATAGTCGAGCAGCTCGGCCGCACCCATGGCGCGCGCGACGACGATGGCGTCATTCGGGAAGCTGCTGGCCGAGAGCTTCGCGCCATAGCCGGTGAGCTGGCGCAGGAGGCGGTTCGCGAGATCGTCGAAATCGTGCATGCGCTCGCGCAGATAGGGATCCATCAGGCGGATCATTCGCGCCTTGGTCTCGCTCTGCACGCGCTCGACGGCGGCCTCGGCCGTCAGGCCGTTGCGGATCGCCTCTTCGAGCTTCCTCACCCAGCCGCGGTCATGGGCGAACATGCGGTAGGTTTCCAGCACCTCGCGATGCTCGCCCTCCATCGACACCTCGCGGCGCGACAGCATGTCGTCGATGGAGATGCGCAGCGAGCCGAGCGCCTCGGCAAGACGGCCGAGCTCGTGCTCGGAATCCTCGTTGAGAAGGTTCGTGACGACGATGCGCGGCTCGTGCAGCACGACATAGCCGAGGCCGATGCCCTCGCCGAAGCTCGCCCCCTCGATGGCGACGGGGCGGGAAAGATCGAGTTCGAGGCCGGGTCTCGTAAGCTTCTTCAGCTCTCCGGTCGCCACCATTTCCGCAATCACCATCGCCGTCGTTTCGAGCGCCTCCACCTCGTCCTCGCGGTAGGTGCGGCTCGCCTTGTTCTGCACGACAAGCACGCCGAGCGCCCTGCCGGTGCGCAAGATAGGAACGCCGAGGAAGGAGTGGTAGATCTCCTCGCCCGTTTCCGGCAGGTAGGTGAAGGCGGGATGCGACTGGGCGTCGGAAAGGTTGAGCGGCCGGGCGGAGGCCGCGATCGTACCGACGAGGCCCTGGCCCATCTTGAGCTGGGCAAGATGCACGGCGCTCGGATTGAGGCCTTCGGTCGCGTAGAGTTCGAGGACGCCGTCGGAGCGCAGCACATAGACGGAACACACTTCCGCGACCATGTTCTGCGCGATCTGGCGCACGATCTGGTCTAGGCGTTCCTGCGGCTCAAGCGGCTCCGCCATGAGTTCGCGCAGCCGCTTGAGAAGAACGCGCGGGCCCGCGGAGAGGTCTCTCATCGCGTGGCGTCTCCCGAAAATGACGTTACCCCACACCGGCACGATCCGCGCCGGCGATCATATGGATCGGCGCCGAGTCGGCCGGTCCTTACTTCTTATCGAGACCGTAGACGGAATGCAAAGTCCGAACGGCGAGTTCGGCATAGGGGCCGTCGATCAGGATGGAAATCTTGATTTCCGAGGTGGTGATCGCCTTGATGTTGATGCCCTTGTCGGCAAGCGCGCGGAAGGCCGATGCGGCAACGCCCGCATGGCTGCGCATACCGATGCCGATGACGGAGACCTTCACGAGGCCCGTCTCGTGCTGGATCACGTCGAAGCCGACCTGTTCCTTGGCGCTTTCCAGCACCTTGATCGCCTTCTCGACGTCGCCGAAGGGGACCGTGAAGGTCATGTCGGTCTTCGAGCCGTCCTCGGAGATGTTCTGGACGATCATGTCGACATTGATATGGGCCTCGGCCAGGGGGCCGAAGATCGCGGCCGAAACGCCCGGCCGGTCGGCGACGCGGCGGAGCGAGATCTGCGCTTCATCCTTGGCATAGGCGATGCCGGTTACGACTTCCTGTTCCACGATCTCATCCTCATCACAAATCAGCGTACCGGGCGGGTTCAGAAGATCGCCCATGCCCGGCGCATCGGGATCCTCGAAAGACGAGCGCACGAAGGTGCGCACCTTGTGCACCATGGCAAGCTCCACCGAGCGCACCTGCAGCACCTTGGCGCCGAGCGAGGCCATTTCGAGCATTTCCTCGAAGGCGATCTTCTTCAGGCGCCGGGCCTTCGGCTCGATGCGCGGATCGGTCGTGTAGACGCCGTCGACATCGGTATAGATGTCGCAGCGGTCGGCCTTGACGGCGGCGGCGATGGCGACGGCCGAGGTGTCCGACCCCCCGCGACCGAGCGTGGCGACGCGGTTGTCCGGGCCGAGGCCCTGGAAGCCCGCGACGACGGCGACCTGGCCCTCGCCCATGCGACGCACGATCTCCTCGCCCTCGATTTCGAGGATGCGGGCGGCGCCGTGCGCATTGTCGGTGCGGATCGGGATCTGCCAGCCCTGCCAGGAGCGGGCGTTGACGCCCATCGACTGGAGCGCGACGGCAAGAAGGCCGGCGGTGACGAGTTCGCCCGAGGCGACGATGGCGTCGTATTCGCGCGCATCATAGAAGGGCGAGCTGGCGCCGGTCACCTTCGGCATGTTCTGCACCCAGGCGACGAGCTCGTTCGTCTTGCCGGACATCGCCGACACGACGACGGCGACCTCGTGGCCGGCATCGACCTCGCGTTTCACATGGCGGGCCACATTGTGGATACGGTCGAGGTCGGCGACGGACGTTCCGCCGAATTTCATCACGATGCGTGCCATGGGTGTACCGCTATTTTCGATGTTCGCGCGAGCGCGCGGGGAAACGCGGGGTTCTTAGCGGAAGACCCCGCGCTGTGCAATGCATGGAATCCGGCAAAAGGCCGCAGGATGGGCACGGAACGAAAAGACCCGCGCTCCTTGCGGGGCGCGGGCAAAGGGGATCGGATTTCAGATATCGGCTGCGGGCGGCGAGGCCGCCCGCGACCCTTTCGGCCTACTTCTGCCAGCTCTTGACCAGTTCGTCGTAGTTGACGGTGACCGGCTTTTCCTTCTCGTTCTCGATCTTGAGCTGCGGAGCGAGATTGCCCTTGGAAACGGCGTCCTTGTTCCAGTAGGCCAGATCGTGCTCTTCGGCGAGCTTCGGGCCCATGTCGCCCATGACGCCGGCGCGTTCGAGGCGCGACAGCACCTTCTCCTGCTCCGAGCACAGCGAATCCATGGCTTCCTGCGCGGTCTTGGCGCCGGAAGCGGCGTCGCCGATCGCCTGCCACCAGAGCTGGGCGAGCTTCGGATAGTCCGGGATGTTCGTGCCGGTCGGCGACCACTGCAGGCGGGCCGGCGAACGGTAGAACTCGATCAGACCGCCGAGCTTGGGCGCGCGCTCGGTGAACGACTTGTGATCAAGCGTGGACTGGCGGATGAAGGTGAGGCCGACATGGCTCTTCTTCACGTCGACGGTCTTGGAGGTCACGAACTGCGCATAGAGCCATGCGGCCTTGGCGCGGTCGTCCGGGGTGGACTTCATCAGCGTCCAGGAACCGGCGTCCTGATAGCCGAGCTTCATGCCGTCCTTCCAGTAGACGCCATGCGGCGAGGGAGCGAAGCGCCACTTCGGCGTGCCGTCCTCGTTCACCACCGGCAGACCTTCCTTCACGAAGTCGGCGGTGAACGCCGTATAGGTGAAGATCTGCTGGGCGATGTCGCCCTGGGCCGGAACCGGGCCCGCTTCCGAGAAGGTCATGCCCTGAGCGGAAGCCGGAGCATACTTCTTCAGCCATTCGAGATATTTCTCGATGGAGTAGACGGCAGCCGGGCCGTTGGTGTCGCCGCCGCGCGCGACGCACGAGCCGACCGGACGGGAGTTCTCGTCGACCTTGATGCCCCATTCGTCGACCGGCAGGCCGTTCGGGATGCCCTTGTCGCCGTTGCCGGCCATCGAGAGCCACGCGTCGGTGAAGCGCCAGCCGAGCGAGGGATCCTTCTTGCCGTAGTCCATGTGGCCGAAGACCTTCTTGCCGTCGATCTCGCGGCCGGTGAAGAATTCGGCGATGTCCTCATAGGCCGACCAGTTTACCGGAACGCCGAGATCGTAGCCGTACTTCGCCTTGAAGTCCGCCTTGTTCTTCTCGTCGTTGAACCAGTCGTAGCGGAACCAGTAGAGGTTCGCGAACTGCTGGTCCGGCAACTGGTAGAGCTTGCCGTCCGGCGCGGTCGTGAAGGACTTGCCGATGAAGTCGTCGATGTCGATGTTCGGGTTGGTGACGTCCTTGCCTTCGTTGGCCATGAAGTCGGTCAGAGAGCGGGCCTGCTGGTAGCGCCAGTGGGTGCCGATCAGGTCCGAGTCGTTGACATAGGCGTCGTAGATGTTCTCGCCCGACTGCATCTGGGTCTGCAGCTTCTCGATCACGTCGCCCTCGCCGATGAGGTCGTGGGTGATCTTGATGCCGGTGATCGCGGTGAAGGCGGGCGCGAGGACCTTCGATTCGTATTCATGCGTGGTGATCGTTTCCGAGACGACCTTGATGTCCATGCCGGCAAACGGCTTGGCGGCATCGATGAACCACTGCATTTCCTTTTCCTGGTCGGCACGCGAGAGCGACGAGAGGTCGCCGATTTCCGAATCCAGGAACTTCTCTGCGGCTTCCATGTCCGCGAATGCGGAGCCGGTAAACGCCAGCAGCATGACTGCCGTCGTCATCAGAAGTTGCTTTCGCATTTTATCCTCCCTTAAGGTTTTGCGATTGCAGGTGCGAAGGCCTCATACGTCTCCCCGAGGCCTCCATTTCGGTTGCCCTAGACGAAGCGGAATACGCCGATCGCGTAGACCACGGACAGGGCAAGAGCCCACCACAGGTTGGGACCGACGAGGCCCAGCCATGCGAGATGAATGAATGCGGAACCGAGCAGCGACACGAAGAGCCGATCGCCACGCGTCGTCTCGAAGCGCAGGAGACCGACGCGCGGGGCGCCGCCCGGCCGGGCATATTCCCACACCGCCATCAGCGCGATGAGAAGGAAGATGGTCAGGAAGAACATGGCGGTCGGAAACGACCAAGCCATCCATCCTCCCGGGATCAACGTGGAGAACCAGTCGCGCACACCATCCTCCACGGGAAGCGCCATGAAGATGAGGACGACGGCGGCGACGTAGATCGCCAGCACGGCGACAAGCGCCACGGGCCAGCGGGTGTTGCGGTTGGCGGCGGCAGTCATCAGACCCTCCCCAGGGCGAAGCCCTTGGCGATGTAGTTACGGACGAAATAGATGACGAGTGCGCCGGGAATGATGGTGAGCACCCCGGCGGCGGCCAGCACGCCCCAGTCCATGCCCGAGGCCGAGACCGTGCGCGTCATCGTCGCGGCAATGGGCTTGGCGTCCGTCGTCGTCAGCGTGCGGGCGATCAGGAGCTCGACCCAGGAGAACATGAAGCAGAAGAAGGCGGCGACGCCGATGCCCGAGGCGATCAGCGGCACGAAGATCTTCGCGAAGAAGCGTGGGAACGAATAGCCGTCGATATAGGCCGTCTCGTCGATCTCCTTCGGCACGCCCGACATGAAGCCTTCAAGGATCCAGACCGCCAGCGGCACGTTGAAGAGGCAATGGGCGATGGCGACGGCGATATGCGTGTCGATGAGGCCGAAAGCCGAATAGAGCTGGAAGAAGGGCAGCGCGAAGACGGCCGGCGGCGCCATGCGGTTGGTCAAGAGCCAGAAGAACAGGTGCTTGTCGCCGAGGAAGCGGTAGCGCGAAAAGGCATAGGCCGCCGGCAGCGCCGCACCGACCGAGATGACGGTGTTCAGCACCACGTAGATGATCGAGTTGATATAACCGGAATACCAGGCCGGATCGGTGAAGATGACGGCGTAGTTATGCAGCGTCGGCTGGCGCGGCCAGAGCGAAAAGGCTCCGGTGATCTCCGTGTTTTCCTTGAAGCTCATGTTAACGAGCCAGTAGATCGGCAGCATCAGGAAGACGATGTAGAGCGTCGGCACGACCCAGGAAAGGTTGCGCTTGGCGCCCTGCCGGGGGGTGTTTGCGGTGATTGCCTGTGAGGTCATGGGTCTCCTCCCTCACGCCTGCTCGTCGCTGCTGGTCATGACCGTGTAGAAGATCCACGACAAGAGCAGGATGATCAGGAAGTAGATGATGGACATGGCCGCGGCCGGGCCGAGGTCGAACTGGCCGATCGCCATCTTGACGAGGTCGATCGAAAGGAACGTGGTCGAGTTGCCGGGACCGCCGCCGGTGACCACGAAGGGCTCGGTGTAGATCATGAAGCTGTCCATGAAGCGCAGCAGGAATGCGATGAGCAGCACGCGCTTCATCTTCGGAAGCTGGATATAGCGGAACACCGCCCAGCGCGAGGCGCCGTCGATCTTGGCGGCCTGGTAATAAGCCTCCGGGATCGAGACGAGGCCGGCATAGCAGAGCAGCACGACGAGGCTCGTCCAATGCCAGACGTCCATGACGATCAGCGTCACCCAGGCGTCGAAGACGTCGTTGACATAGTTGTAGTCGAAGCCGAGACCGTCGAGCACCCGGCCGAGCAGGCCGATGTCGACGCGGCCGAAGACCTGCCAGATCGTGCCGACGACGTTCCACGGAATGAGCAGCGGCAGCGCCATCAGCACGAGGCAGACCGGCACGCCGAAACCCTTCTTGGGCATGTTGAGCGCGATCAGGATACCGAGCGGGATCTCGATGGAAAGAATGATGGCGGAGAACAGCAGGTTGCGCCCGAGCGCCTGCCAGAAGCGGTCGGAGGCGAGCACCTGGGCGAACCAGTCGGTGCCGGCCCAGAAGAAGGCGTTGTTGCCGAACGTGTCCTGCACCGAATAGTTCACCACCGTCATCAGCGGGATCACCGCCGAGAAGGCGACGAGCAGCAGCACCGGCAGCACCATGAACCAGGCCTTGTTGTTCCAGGTCTTATTCATCGGTCAGCCCTCCCTGCCGACACGCCAGCTATCGGCGTAGATGTTGATGGCGGCAGGATCGAAGGTCACGCGCGGTTCGGCGGGGATCTCGCCGTCCTCCGGCACGACGATGGCGATCGGCATGCCGGAAAATTCCGCGCGCACGATCTTCTGGCGGCCGATATCCTCCACCTTGCTGATCGAGACGGGCATGCCATTGCGCGACAGCGCGATGAATTCCGGGCGGATGCCGAGCTCGGTCTTCGCGCCGGCGGAGACCGCGGGCGCGTAATCGAGCGTGATCGTCTCCTCGCCGACCCTGACGGCGCTGCCGTCGATTGCGGCCGGCAGCACGTTCATGCCGGGCGAGCCGATGAAATAGCCGACGAAGGTATGGCTCGGCTTCTCGAAGAGTTCGGCGGGCGTGCCGATCTGCACGATCTGGCCGTCATACATGACGACGACCTTGTCGGCGAAGGTCAGCGCCTCGGTCTGGTCGTGCGTGACATAGACCATGGTGAAGCCGAACTGGCGATGCAGCTTCTTGAGCTGCGAGCGCAGCACCCATTTCATGTGCGGATCGATGACGGTCAGCGGCTCGTCGAAGAGGATCGCGTTGACGTCGTTGCGCACGAGGCCGCGGCCAAGCGATATCTTCTGCTTCTGGTCGGCGGTAAGCCCCCGCGCCGTCTTCTTCGCCCAGCCGGCAAGATCGATCATTTCGAGGATCTCGCGCACGCGGCGGTCGACTTCGGGCTCGGCGACCCCGCGGTTGCGAAGAGGGAACGCCAGGTTGTCGTAGACCGTCATCGTGTCGTAGATGACCGGGAACTGGAAGACCTGCGCGATGTTGCGCTCCTGCGTCGACAGATATGTCACGTCCTTGCCGTCGAACAGGATGCGGCCTTCCGAAGGCTGCAACAGGCCGGAAATGATGTTGAGCAGCGTGGTCTTGCCGCAGCCGGACGGGCCGAGCAGCGCATAGGCGCCGCCGTCGTTCCACTCGTGATGGACTTCCTTCAACGCGTAATCGGCTTCCGACTTCGGCTTTTCGCCGTAGGCGTGGCGGATATGGTCGAGATTGATGCGTGCCATGGTTCCCTCCTCAGGCCGCCGCGGCCGCGGGCTCGGCGATCGCCCTGCCATCCGCGCCGAACGCCATCAGGTGGCGCGTGTCGACATGGACGGTGATCACCGCATCCGGCTCGATGTCGTGGATGCCTGGCGCGAGCATCACCCAGCGGGTGCCCTCGAACTCGATATGGATGAAGCTTTCCGAACCCGCGATCTCCGAGATCGCGGTGCGCACCGAAAGAGGTGCCGCGGCGGGATGCCGGCTTGCGAGCGCCAGATGATGCGGGTGGAAGGCGATGGTGCAAGATCCTTCCGGCACGCCGGCGAGATGCGCCGGCACCGGCAGCACCGGCTTGCCGCCGACCTCGAAATGGCCGCCCTTCCTGGCAACCACGATCGTGTTGAGCGGCGGGTCGGCGAAGGTGCGGGCTGTGACGAGGTCGTTCGGCCGGCGATAGACCTCGATGGTGGGGCCGAACTGCGTGATGCGGCCTTCCGACAGCGTCGCCGTATTGCCGCCGAGAAGCAGCGCCTCGGAGGGCTCCGTCGTCGCATAGACGAAGATGGCGCCGGAGGCGGCGAAGATCTTCGGAAGCTCCAGGCGCAGTTCCTCGCGCAGCTTGTAGTCGAGATTGGCAAGCGGCTCGTCGAGAAGCACGAGGCTGGCATTCTTGACGATGGCGCGGGCAAGCGCGGTGCGCTGCTGCTGGCCACCGGAAAGGTTGAGCGGCGTGCGGTCGAGATAGGGCGTCAGTTTCAGGAGTTCGGCCGCCTTGCGCACCTCGCGGTCGATGGTTGCCTTGTCGGCGCCCTTGATGCGCATCGGCGAGGCGATGTTCTCGTAGACGGTCAGCGCCGGATAATTGATGAACTGCTGGTAGACCATGGCGACGCCGCGGTCCTGCACGCGCACGCCCGTCACATCCTTGCCGTCGAACCGGACGGAGCCGGAAGTCGGCCGGTCGAGGCCGGCCATCAGCCGCATCAGCGATGTCTTGCCCGACAGCGTCGGGCCGAGCAGCACGTTCAGCGAGCCGCGCTCCAGCACGAGGTTCGTCGGGTGGATATGCGTTTCCGCCCCCGATACCTTCGCGATGTTTCTGAGTTCAAGCATTCATGTCTCCAATGTTCCTCCCAGCCACCGGATCGCGCGGCGGCTAATGCGGAGCGGCAAGCGCTCCCGCCATGTAGTCTTCCAGCGCAGCCGCCTCGGCAGCCGTTAAATGCAAGCCCCTCTTGGTCCGCCGCCACAGCACGTCCTCGGCATGGCGGGCCCATTCCTCCTTCATCAGCCAGCGCACCTCGCACTCGTAGAGGTCGCTGCCGAAATGCCGTCCAAGATCGCCCTTATCCTTCGCTCCGTCCAGCATGACCGCCGCACGCGTGCCGTAGAGCCGCACGAGCCGCCGCGCATGGGCAGGCGAAAGGAAGGGAAAGCGCGCGGCGAGCGCCCGCACCTCCGCGTCGAAACCGTCGATCGCGAAATCGCCGCCCGGCAGGCGCGACTGCGCCGTCCAGCGGTCGCCCTTCGCGCCGATCGCATCGCCGATCTTGTCGAGCGCGGATTCGGCAAGGCGCCGGTAGGTTGTGAGCTTGCCGCCGAAGATGTTGAGGAGCGGCGCCTGGCCGCTCTCACCATCGACTTTCAGCACATAGTCGCGCGTTGCTTCCTGCGCCTTGCTGGCCCCGTCGTCGAAGAGCGGGCGCACGCCGGAATAGGTCCAGACGATATCGTCCCGCTCGACCGGCTCGGTGAAATATTCGCTGGCCGAGGCGCAGAGATAGTCGACCTCGGCCTCGCCGATGCGCGCATCGCGCGGATCGCCTTTGTAGTCCCGGTCGGTGGTGCCGATCAGTGTGAACTCTTCCTGATAGGGAATGGCGAAGATGATGCGCCCGTCCGGGTTCTGGAAGAAATAGGCGCGCGGATCGGAGAATTTCTTCTTCACGACGATATGGCTGCCCTGCACGAGGCGGACATTGTGCACGTCGTTGCGGCCGAAGGCGGAGGAGAGGACCTTATCCACCCAGGGGCCGGCGGCGTTGACCAGCATGCGGGCGCGGACGGTCTCGCGGGCGCCCGTCTCGACATTCTCCGTCTCGACGTTCCAGTGGCCGTTCTCACGTCGGGCGGCGACGACCTTCGTGCCGGTGCGGATATCCGCGCCGCGGTCGGCGGCATCGCGGGCATTCAGCACGACGAGGCGCGCATCGTCCACCCATCCGTCGGAATATTCAAAAGCCTTGCGGAAAAGCTTCTTGAGCGGCCCGCCGGCCGGGTCCCTGGCAAGATCCAGCGTCGCGGTCGCCGGCAGGAGCTTGCGCCCGCCGATATGATCATAAAGGAAGAGGCCGAGGCGAATGAGCCAGGCCGGGCGCAGGCCGCCTTTCTGGAAGGGCAGCACGAAGCGCATCGGCCAGATGACGTGCGGCGCCATGGCCCAGAGCACTTCACGCTCCATCAGCGCCTCGCGCACGAGGCGGAATTCGTAATGTTCGAGGTAACGAAGGCCGCCATGGATGAGCTTGGTGGAAGCGGAAGACGTTCCGGACGCGAAATCCTTCATCTCGGCAAGCACGACCGAATAGCCGCGGCCCGCCGCATCACGCGCGATGCCGCAGCCGTTGATGCCGCCGCCGATGACGAAAATATCGCGGATTACGTCGCCGTCCAATGTCCCCTCCCATTTCGCATTGCACAATCCTGCGCAGTTGCGAAAGCAAGCGGAGTTAAAACGAAAACATTCCGAATGTCAAACGAATGCAGGTAGAAATAGCAGGCCCCTGTGTCAGGCCTATGAAGCGGTCTCCACGAGCCGGACATCATGCTCCTGGCAAATGGCGCGAATCCCCTCGAAAGGGCAGCTATCCGTGATGAAGGTGTGGACCTGCGAGAGGTGGCCGATGCGCACCGGCGCGGTCCTTTCGAATTTCGTCGAATCCGAAACCAGGATGACATGGCGGGCATTGGCGATGATCGCCTGCGCCACCTTCACCTCGCGATAGTCGAAGTCGAGCAGCGCGCCGTCCTCATCGATGGCCGAGACGCCGATCACGGCGTAGTCCACCTTGAACTGACGGATGAAATCGACCGCCGCCTCGCCGACGATGCCCCCGTCCGCCCCGCGCACGACACCGCCGGCGATCACCACCTCGATCGAGGGATAGACGCGCAAGCGGTTGGCGACGTTGATATTGTTGGTGATGACCATCAACTCGCGATGTTCGAGCAGCGCCTCGCCCACGGCCTCCGTGGTCGTGCCGATATTGATGAAGAGCGAGGAATTGTCCGGGATCATCGCCGCGGCGGCCCGGCCGATCGCCTGCTTTTCCGGCGCGGCGATGGAGCGGCGCGCCTCGTATTTCACGTTCTCGTTGCCGCTCGGAAACAGCGCGCCACCATGGATGCGCGTCAGTGCCTTGCTGTCGCAGAGGTCGTTGAGGTCCTTGCGGATGGTCTGCGGCGTCACGGAGAAGCGCGCGGCAAGATCCTCCACGAGCACGCGGCCCTCCGCCTTGGCGAGATCGAGGATCTCCGCCTGACGACCCGTGAGAAACATCGGCACCTCCCATTGCTTTCGTTTGGTTTCATAATATGCAAAAACGAAAGCACATCAATTGATCGATCCCGCCTTCTTGGAGAGCGTCCCGCTTTTTGTGATACTGGATGGGAAAGCCCGCGACGGCCACGGAGGAAAGCGCATGTTTCACCCATCTCTGTTCAAGGGCGCCAATGTCGTCGTCACAGGTGGCGGCCGCGGCATCGGGCTGGAGGTCGCTCGACAGTTCCTCGATTGCGGCGCCCATGTCCTGCTGCATGGCGGACGCGCCGCCGCCGGCCCCCTGCCCGATTTCCTCGATAACGCCGTCGCGGAGGCCCGCGCCCACATCGTCTATGCGGATTTCCTGGAGGAAGGCGGTATCGGCGCGCTGCTGCAGCGGGTCGACAGCCTTTTCCCCCATGTCGACGTGCTCATCAACAATGCCGGCACCATGGTCGGCCGCTTTCCCGCGGCGGACCTCACGGACGAGCAGTACGAAACCGTCGTGCGCCTCAACCAGACCTCCGTCGTCGAGGTGACGCGCGGCCTCTTGCGTTCGCTGCGCCGCGCACCCCATGCAGCCATCGTCAACACGGTCTCGATCTCGGCGCTGACGGGCGGCAGCCCGGGCTCGTCCATCTATTCGGCGACCAAGGCCTTCGTCTCGACCTATTCCAAGGGGCTCGCCCGGGAGCTTGCACCGGAAGGCATCCGCGTCAACTGCGTCTCGCCGGGCACCATCACCACCGATTTCCACGCCCGCTATTCCTCGGCGGAGAAGCTTGAGGCGACGCGCAAGACCATTCCCCTGCAGCGCCTCGGCACGGCGGAGGACTGCGCCCCCGCCTATCTCTTCCTCGCCTCCAACACGCTCTCCGGCTACATCACCGGCCAGGTGCTGGAAGTGAACGGCGGCCAACTCATCTGCTGATCAGGCGTTGACGTCGACAACGACGCGCCCCTTCACCTTGCCCTCAAGAATCCGGTTCGCAAGGTCCGGCAGGTCGGAGAGCCGGTGCTCGACCACCATCGCCTCCAGCCTGTCCATCGGCAGGTCGCTCGCAATGCGGTTCCAGGCATCGACGCGCTGGTCATAAGGCCGGTTGACCGAATCGATACCGAGAAGGCTCACCCCGCGCAGGAGGAAGGGGATGACCGTGAAGGATGGCACGGCGGCGCCCGCCGCAAGCCCGACGGCAGCGACCGCCCCATCATATTTCATCTGCTTGAGCACCCGCGCCAGCATGTCGCCGCCGACCGCATCGACCGCGCCCGCCCAGCGCTCGGATTCGAGCGGCTTGCCGCTCGGCTCGGCAAGCTCGGCGCGCGGAACGGTCGTTTCCGCGCCGAGCTCCTTGAGGTAGCCGGCCGTTTCCGGACGGCCCGTCACGGCGGCGACCGAATAGCCGAGCCGCGAAAGAAGCGCGACGGCGACCGAACCGACACCGCCGGCCGCACCCGTGACCAGAACTTCGCCCTTCAGCGGCGAAAGCCCGGCCTTTTCCAACGCGATGACGGAGAGCATGGAGGTAAGCCCCGCCGTTCCGATCGCCATGGCCTGGCGCGTCGAGAGCGTGTCGGGCAGCGGCACCAGCCAGTCGGCCTTGACCTTCGCCCGCGTCGCATAGCCGCCCCACCAGACCTCGCCGACGCGCCAGCCGGTCAGCACCACCCGGTCGCCCGGCCTGTAGCGCGGATCGTCGGAGGCCTCCACCGTGCCGGCGAAATCGACGCCCGGCACATGCGGGAAGGTGCGCACGAGGCCACCCTTGCCGTTGATGCAGAGCCCGTCCTTGTAGTTGAGCGTCGAATATTCGACGGCGACCGTCACGTCGCCGTCCGGAAGCCGCGAATCGTCGAGTTCCTGGACCTTGGCGGCGACCGCGCCGTCCGCGCCCTTCTCGACCAGCAATGCTTGAAACGTCATGGCTTCCTCCTCGTCCGCTCTTCGATGCTCCAGATATAGGGCGCGGGGCATTGGTGCCGCCACTGTTCTTTTGTATCAAGAGCCCGGAGGCGCGGTTTCCCGATGATAGACAAGCTCGAATATTTCATTGCGCTCGCCCGCGAGCGGCATTTCGCCCGGGCGGCCGAGGAGCTCGGCATCTCCCAGCCGACGCTCTCGGCGTCGATCCGCCAACTGGAAGGCCAGCTCGGCGTCATGCTCGTCGTGCGCGGCTCGCGCTTCCGCGGCCTGACGCCGGAAGGCCAGCGCGTGCTCGAATGGGCGCGCCGCATCGTCGGCGACACCCGCACCATGCGCGAGGAGATGCGCGCTGCGCGCACCGGTCTTTCCGGGCACATCCGCCTCGCCGCCATCCCGACGACCCTTTCCATGGTGCCTCGCCTCACCGCACCCTTCCAGGAAAAGCATCCGGACGTCACGTTCTCCATCATCTCCACCACCTCGATACGCATCCTCGGGCTTCTCGAAAACCTCGAGATCGATGCCGGCCTCACCTATCTGGAAAACGAGCCGCTCGGCCGGGTCACCAGCGTGCCGCTGCTGCACGAGCACTATTGCCTCATAACGGCCAAAGGCGGCCCGCTTTCCGATCGCGAAAGCGTGACCTGGCAGGAGGCCGGCAGCATTAGGCTTTGCCTATTGACTGCCGACATGCAGAACCGCCGCATCATCAATCGCCACCTTGCCGATGCCGGCGTCAGTGTCGAACCGTCGCTCGAATCCAATTCGATGATCGTGCTGCTCTCCCATGTGCGCACCGGCCGCTGGAGCAGCATCATGCCACGCAACGTGGCCCATTCCTTCGGATTTCATGAGGAATTGAGTATAGTTTCGCTCGTCGAGCCGAATCCGGAACATACGGTCGGCCTCGTCGCCACCCACCGCGAGCCCTTCACCCCTCTCGTCTCCGCCCTTTTGCACGAGGCGCGCATCCTCGCCGAGAAGGGCATGGATTGATAGAAAATTCCTATTGATTGACGGGACAGCTTTATTGACCCATCGTCTCCCGCCTGAGAAGCTGCTACAATAAGACGTGGGGATCGTCGGGATTCCCGTCTTCGCCGAAAAGATTCAGTGGCATCGGCGCGACGGAACCGGCATTTCCCTGCGGTTCATTCGTGCGGGTTGGGAGGCCAGATCATGAATGTTCACGTCGCCGGCAACGATGTCGGAACGAAGACGCTGGCGATTGTCGGCGCTCTGAAGGGTCTGGAAGGGCCGCTTCTGCCTATTCTGCACGAAATTCAGGCGGAGTTCGGCTATGTACCGCAGGAGAGCCTGCCGATCATCGCGCAGGAGCTCAACCTGTCGCGCGCCGAGGTGCACGGCGTCGTCACCTTCTATCACGACTATCGCGACCATCCCGCCGGCCGACATGTGCTGAAGCTCTGTCGCGCCGAGGCCTGTCAGTCGATGGGCGGGGACGATATCGCCGCCCGCGTGAAGGCGCTGCTCGGCATCGACTTCCACCAGACGACCCTCGACGGCGCGGTGACGCTCGAACCCGTCTACTGTCTCGGCCTCTGTTCCTGCGCGCCGTCCGCCATGCTGGACGGCGAGGTACATGGAAGGCTCGACGCCGACCTTGCTGCCGAACTCGTCGCGGAGGCACGCCGATGACCGTTCGCCTCTACGTTCCCCGCGATGCCGCGGCCCTCGCACTCGGCGCAGACCGCGTCGCGAAGAAGTTCGCCGAGGAGGCGGCAGGCCGCGGGCTCGACATCACGATCGTGCGCAACGGCTCGCGCGGCATGCACTGGCTGGAGCCGCTGGTCGAGGTGGAGACCGCCGTCGGCCGCATCGCGTACGGGCCGGTGAAGCCGTCCGACGTGGCAGGGCTTATCGATGCCGGCCTCATCGAGGGCATGGCGCATCCGCTCTGTCTCGGGAGGACGGAGGATATCCCCTTCCTCAGGAACCAGACCCGCCTCACCTTCGCCCGCTGCGGCGTCACCGATCCGCTTTCGCTTGCGGACTACAAGGCCCATGGCGGCCTCCTCGGCCTGGAGCGCGCCATCGCCATGGCGCCCGCCGATATCGTCAAGGAAGTCACCGACAGCGGTCTTCGCGGACGCGGCGGCGCGGGCTTCCCGACCGGCATCAAGTGGAAGACCGTGCTGGAGGCGCCGGGCGAGAAGAAGTACATCGTCTGCAACGCCGACGAGGGCGACAGCGGCACCTTCGCCGACCGCATGATTATGGAGGGCGACCCCTTCGTGCTGATCGAGGGCATGGCGATCGCGGGCCTCGCAACCGGCGCGACCAAGGGCTACGTCTACACCCGCTCCGAATATCCCCACGCCATCGCCGCCATGAACGAGGCCATTGCCATCGCGCATGCCGCCGGAATCCTGGGCCTGTCCGTGCTCGGCTCCGGCAAGGCCTTCGACATGGAGATCCGCGTCGGCGCGGGCGCCTATGTCTGCGGCGAGGAGACGGCGCTGCTCAACAGCCTGGAAGGCAAGCGCGGCGTCGTGCGGGCCAAGCCGCCGCTGCCGGCGTTGCAGGGCTTCCTCGGGCGCCCCACCGTCGTCAACAACGTCATCTCGCTCGCCTCCGTGCCGGTCGT
>CBIMFD010000044.1:0-17116 GCA_966243085.1 uncultured Shinella sp. | reverse complement strand
CTCTACAAGGGCCAGGTCATCAAGTCCGGCGACAAGACGCTGGCGCACGAGCTGGAAGCGAACGGCTACGCCGACATCATCGGCGCCGCTGCCTGAAGGCAGGTGAAGGAGTAATTCCATGAACATGCAGACAGGCAAGACGCTTTCGGCGGCCGAAGCCGCGCTTTGCGAAGCCTACGACCATGCGGTCGGCGAACTGCCGGGCGATGCCGCCGTGCTCGCCGCCCGCGACACGCTGATCAGCGACTTCAAGCAGGCGGGTCTCCCCACGCGCCGCATCGAGGCCTGGCACTATACCGACCTCAAGGCGATGCTGCGTGCGGTGCCGGCCTTCGATCCGGTCGCCTCCGCCGCCAAGGCCGGTCCGCTGGTGGAAGGTTCGACGGTGCTCTCCGTCATCAACGGCGTTGCCGACGCCCGCGGCGCGGCGAAGGCCGTTTCCGTCCGCCGCTTCGCCGATGCGCTGGCCGACGGCACCGCCGCCGAGGGCCTTTCCGCCCGTGACGCCGACGACACGATCGGCCGCATCAACGGCGCTTTCGTGCGCGACGGGTTCGTCGTCGACGTGCCGGCCGGGACGGAGCTCGAAGCGCCGCTCGAAATCCAGGCCGTGCAGAATGCCGGCCAGACGCACACGCGCTTCCCCGTCGCTTTCGGCGCGGGCGCCAAGGCGACGGTCATCGAACGGCACCTTGCCGCGAGCGAAAATGCCGCCTTCGTGACGACGGTGAGCGACATCTCGCTGGCCGACGGTGCGGATATCACCTGGGTCATCCTTCAGGCGCAGGGTACGGCGGATACGCATCTCGGTCAGATTCGCATCACGCTCGGCGCAGACGCCAAGCTTCGCCTCTACGTGGTCAATGCCGGCGGCAAGGTCGTTCGGCAGGAAATCCACGTCGTCGTGGCGGGCGAAGGCTCCGACCTCAAGCTGCGCGGCATCAACCTGCTGGGCGGCGAGACGCACAACGACGTGACCTTCACGGTAGGCCACAACGTAGCGAACACGACGTCGACGGAAGTCATCCGCAACGTGGTCTTCGACCGCGCCCGCGGTGTCTTCCAGGGGCAGATCCGCGTGGCGCCCGATGCGCAGAAGACCGACGCGAAGATGTCGTGCAACACGCTACTGCTTTCGGACGAAGCCGACTTCTCGGCGAAGCCCGAGCTGGAGATCTTCGCCGACGACGTCCAGTGCGGCCACGGCGCGACGGTGATCGACATCGACCACACGCAGCTCTTCTACCTGATGGCCCGCGGCATCCCGGAAAACAAGGCGCGCGCCATGCTGGTCAACGCCTTCGTCGCCGAGATCGTCGAGGAACTGGAAGACGAGCCGCTGGTCGAGGCGCTGGAAGGCGTCATCGCCGCCTGGCTGGACAAGCACGCCTGACAGGGCAAATAGGACGAACGAGATGGAACACGCACCCGCAAAGGCCTATGACGTCGAGGCGATCCGCAAGGATTTCCCGATCCTGTCGAAAACGGTCCACGGCAAACCGCTGGTCTATCTCGACAACGGCGCCTCGGCGCAGAAGCCGCAGGTCGTGATCGACGCGGTCGCGCATGCCTATTCCAACGAATACGCCAATGTGCACCGCGGCCTTCATTTCCTGTCGAATGCCGCCACGGACGCCTACGAGGCGGCGCGCGAGAAGGTGCGCCGCTTCCTGAATGCTTCCTCGGTCGATGAGATCGTCTTCACGAAATCCTCCACCGAGGCGATCAACACGGTTGCCTATGGCTATGGCATGCCGAAGATCGGCGAGGGCGACGAGATCGTCCTTTCGATCATGGAACACCATTCCAACATCGTGCCGTGGCATTTCATCCGCGAACGGCAGGGCGCGAAACTCGTCTGGGCGCCGGTGGACGAGACGGGCGCGTTCCACATCGAGGACTTCGAAAAGTGCCTCACCGAGCGCACCAAGCTCATCGCCGTCACGCATATGTCGAATGCGCTCGGCACCGTCGTGCCGGTCAAGGAGATCTGCCGCATCGCCCGCGAGCGCGGCATTCCGGTGCTGGTCGACGGCTCGCAGGGCGCGGTCCACATGCCGGTCGACGTGCGCGACATCGATTGCGACTGGTACGTGATGACCGGGCACAAGCTCTACGGGCCCTCCGGTATCGGCGTGCTCTACGGCAAGATGGACCGGCTCAAGGAGATGCGTCCCTTCCAGGGCGGCGGCGAGATGATCGTCGACGTGACGGAGGACATCGTCACCTATAACGACCCGCCGCACCGCTTCGAGGCCGGCACGCCGCCGATCGTCCAGGCGATCGGCCTCGGCTATGCCCTCGACTATATGGAAAAGATCGGCCGCGCGGCGATCTCGGCGCACGAAGCCGATCTGCGCGACTATGCCCAGGAGCGGCTGTCTGCGATCAATTCGCTGCGCATCTTCGGCACGGCCGAGGGCAAGGGCTCGATCTTCTCCTTCGAGCTGGAGGGTATCCATGCCCATGACGTGTCGATGGTCATCGACCGGCAGGGGGTTGCGGTGCGCGCCGGCACCCATTGCGCCCAGCCGCTCTTGAAACGTTTCGGCGTGACCTCCACATGCCGGGCATCGTTCGGCATGTACAACACGCGCGCCGAGGTCGATGCGTTGGCCGACGCGCTCGACCATGCCCGCAAATTCTTCGCCTGAGGAGGTGGACCCATGTCCCTCGACGCAACGGAAGACAAGATCGACGTCCGCGACGGCATCGTTCATTCGGCGATCCCGGCCGACGAACTGGCGCGCCTTTCCGACGATATCATCTCCGCGCTGAAGACGGTCTACGACCCTGAAATCCCCGCGGACATCTTCGAGCTCGGCCTCATCTACAAGATCGACATCGAGGACGACCGCATGGTCAAGATCGACATGACGCTGACGGCTCCCGGCTGCCCCGTCGCCGGCGAGATGCCGGGCTGGGTGGAGAATGCGGTCGGCGCGGTCGAGGGTGTTTCCGGCGTCGAGGTCAGCATGACCTTCGATCCGCCGTGGACCCCGGACCGCATGTCGGAAGAGGCCCAGGTCGCCGTCGGCTGGTATTGAGGGCTGGCTGAGCTGCCCCTCATCCGCCTGCCGGCACCTTCTCCCCGCAAGCGGGGCGAAGGGCGACTGGGGTGACGGTTTCCCAGATGAAGATGCTTCTGGGAAAACGGTGCGGCATATCCCTTCTCCCCGCCTGCGGGGAGAAGGTGGCGGCAGCCGGATGAGGGGCGGACCCCGAACGCCGTTACTTGATCCGTTAACCCGCCGACACTAGATTCGGATTCGCAAGCCGCAGGGCCTTGAACCCGGCCGGCGAAGGAGAAACGATCCATGGCCTTTGCAGTCATGACACTCACGAATGCCGCGGCGGACCGCGTCAAGGCGATCGTCGACAATGCGGGCGGCGAGGCCAGGGGCATCCGCGTCGGCATCAAGAAGGGCGGTTGCGCCGGAATGGAATATTCCGTCGATCTCGTGACCGAGCCCAATGCCAAGGACGACCTGATCGAACTCAACGGCGCCCGCGTCTGGGTCGCGCCGGAGGCCGTGCTCTATCTCCTCGGCACGCAGATGGATTTCGAGGTGACGACGCTGCGCTCCGGCTTTACCTTCAACAACCCCAACCAGACATCGGCCTGCGGCTGCGGCGAATCGGTGGAGCTGAAGCCGGCCGACCTTGCGGCCCTCGCCGCCGCCGGCCAGCCGGTGGTGCGCACCTGAGAGGGCGGAAAGCCCCTCAGCTTGCTCTTTCTTTCGCCGCCGCTTTTGCTAGTCTCCCGCTGCCGGCATGAAAGGGTCGTGCCGGCGTGGTCGCCCGGGAGGGGCGTGCGATGACCGGCTTTGCCGCTTCCCTATATCGTGACCTGCCGTTTCCCGTCGTCATCGTCGACGGCGCGGCGCATGTCGTTTCCCACAACGCCGCCGCCGCGCGCACCTTCGGCTGGAAGGAGGAGGGCGGCAGGGCGCCGGTCTTGCCCGTGCTCGAGGGGGCGGACGCCGGCGCGCTTCTCGCGCGTCACGCCGGAACGGGGCGTGAGAACGTCCATCCCTTCGTCTTCCGCCACGAGAACGGATCGCTCTTCGAGGCGACGGCCCATGTGATCCCCGTCGAGAGCGAGCCGGATGACAGGCGTTATGCGCTGCTTCTTCGCAGCCTGCTCAGTGGCGGCAGCCATGGTGAGGATATCCTGCTCGGCCAGCGCATCGCCGCCGCGCTCGACACCATGACGGAAGGCTTTGCGATCTTCGACCGGGAGGAACGCCTCGTCATGTTCAACCGCTCCTACAAGGAGCGCAGCGGCGATGCGCGCGAGGCGATACGCGTCGGAGCGACGCTGGAGGCCATTACCCGCGCCTGCATCCGCGCCGGCCGGTTCCCCGGGGTCTTGGAGGGCACGCCCGAGGCGGAGGCGACGGTGCGCTCGCGGCTTGAAAGCCACAGGAACACCGACAACGGCGGCACGGTCTTCGAGTTCGGCAAGGACCGGTGGATCCGTGGCGAGAGCCATGTCGCCGAGACCGGCGACATCGTCGCGCTGCGTGTCGACATTTCCGAGCTGAAGCGGGCGGAGGCGGCGCTGGAGGAGAAGCGGCGCGACTACCTTTCGCTGCTGCAGATCCTGCCCGACATGATCCTGCGCTTCAACCGGGACCTCACCATCCGCTTCGCCAACGACAAATATGCCAATTTCGTCGGCTCCACGACGGATGATCTGATCGGCAAGTACCTGCCCGATATCGCCTGCGCGCCCGAGCAGACCGGCGCTCTGACCGACATCGCGAACTATACGCGCGAGGCGCCTGTGCAAACGCGGGAAATCTGCGTCGAGGGGCCGGGCGGCGAGGAGATGTGGCTGCTCTGGACGGCGGTGGCGATCTTCGACGGCGAGGGCGTCAGCGAGGTGGTCAGCGTCGGCCGTGACGTCACCGGGGCCAAGCGCCAGCAGCGGCAGGTGGAAGCGCAGACGAACGAGCTTCGCCGCAAGAACGAGGCGCTCGACCAGTTCACCGCCACCGTCTCGCACGACCTCAAGGCGCCGCTCCGGCATCTTTCCATGTTCGCCGAGATGATCTCGGAGGACCTGCACCGCGGCGAGTTCGACGAACTGCCGCACTATGCCGACCATGTGCGCAAGAGCGCCGCCCGCATGCGGCGCATCATCGACAGCCTGCTCGAATTCTCGCAGATCGCCTATCGCATCACCGCGCCGAAGCCCGTTGCGCTTTCCGGCGTCGTGCGCGATGCGCTGACGCTGCTGGAGGGGCAGTTGGAGGAGTGCGGTGGCACGGTCGACGTCGCGCCCCTGCCCGAGATCATGGGCGATCCGGAGCTCCTGAAGCGTTTAGCCCAGAACCTCATCGGCAACGCGCTGAAATATTGCCGTCCGGGCGAGGCGCCGAGGGTCCGCGTCTATTGTCCCGAGGGCGGCGAGAATGTCAGCCTCGTGGTGGAGGACGAGGGGATCGGCATCGATCCGCAGCATGTCGGGCGGATTTTCGAGGTGTTCCAGAGACTTCACCGGGATGAAACGGTCTATCAGGGCACGGGCCTCGGCCTGGCGCTGGCCCGCCGGATCGTGGAGAGCCACAACGGTACGATCGCGCTTGACACGGACTATGGTCCGGGGGCACGCTTCGTCGTGACGTTTCCGCAACCCGTGAAATCGAAGGGGAACGATCGTGGAAGGTTCGGTCAGGAAGCTGATCGTGGTCGATGACGACCCGGTGGACGTCCGCTTCGTCATGCGCGCCTTCAGCGATGCCGGAAACAAGGTCGAGATCACCCATGTCGCCGATGCGGAAACCGCGAGCGACCGGCTCGATACCGAAGCCTTCGACTATATCCTGCTCGACATCAACATGCCCGGCACGAGCGGCGTCGACCTCCTGAAGCGCCTGCGCGGGCGTACGCGCACCGCCGTGACGCCGGTGATCATGCTGTCCTCCTCCTCCAGCACCGCGGACGTCAACCGCGCCTATGAGAACGGCGCCAATGCCTACGCCGTCAAGCCTTCGACGGTGAGCGGTTACCGCGCCTTTGCCGAGGGCTTCACCCGCTTCTGGGTGGACGTCGCCGTCGGCCCCTGACCCCATCCCTGCCCGCAACGGGAAACCCCGGCCGATGGTATCGGCCGGGGTGGTTCGATACCTAGCCCGCTTCCCTTCTCTGTCGTCATCCTCGGGCTAGACCCGAGGGGCCAAATTCGCGGCGTGCCGGCGGATGGATGCTCGGGTCAAGCCCTACCATGACGATGGAGAGGCGGGCGGGCCTTGGGCCCGCCCCGGGGAAACGTTACTCGGCCGCTTCCGCATAGTCCTCGAGCGGCGGGCAGGAGCAGACGAGGTTACGGTCGCCGTAGACATTGTCCACCCGGTTGACGGGGGACCAGTATTTGTCGACGCGGAAGGCGCCCGGCGGGTAGCAGGCCTGTTCGCGCGAATAGGGACGATCCCACTCGCCGACGAGATCTTCCACCGTGTGCGGGGCGTTCTTGAGCGGGTTGTTCTCCCGGTCCATGCGGCCCTCCTCGATGGCGCGGGCCTCCTCGCGGATCGCCAGCATCGCCTCGCAGAAGCGGTCGATCTCGGCCTTGGTCTCCGATTCGGTCGGCTCGATCATCAGCGTTCCGGCGACCGGCCAGCTCATGGTCGGCGCGTGGAAGCCGCTGTCGATGAGGCGCTTGGCGACGTCGTCGACCGTGACGTCCGCGCTCGCGGCAAGCGGGCGCGTGTCGATGATGCATTCATGCGCGACGCGGCCCTTCGAGGACGCGTAAAGCACGTCGTAGGCGCCCTTCAGACGGGCGGCGATGTAGTTGGCGTTGAGGATCGCCACCTTCGTCGCCTGCGTCAGACCTTCGCCGCCCATCATCAGGCAGTAGCTCCAGGAGATCGGCAGGATGGAGGCCGAGCCGAAGGGGGCCGCCGAGACCGCGCCGGTTTCGCCCGCGGCCGGGTCCTTCGGAAGGAAGGGTGAAAGATGCGCCTTGACGCCGATCGGGCCCATGCCGGGGCCGCCGCCACCATGCGGGATGCAGAACGTCTTGTGAAGGTTGAGGTGCGAGACGTCCGAACCGATATCGCCCGGCCGGGCAAGCCCGACCATCGCGTTCATGTTCGCGCCGTCCATGTAGACCTGGCCGCCATGCTTGTGAACGATCTCGCAGACCTCGCGCACGTTCTCCTCGAAGACGCCGTGCGTGGAGGGGTAGGTGATCATGCAGCAGGAGAGGTTTTCCGCGTATTGCTCTGCTTTCGCGCGGAAATCGTCCATGTCGATGTCGCCGTTCTCCGAGACCCTCACGACGATGACCTTCATGCCGGCCATCTGGGCGGAGGCCGGGTTCGTGCCGTGCGCGGAGGTCGGGATGAGGCAGACGTCGCGGTGCGCATCACCATTGGCGAGATGATAGGCGCGGATCGTCAGGAGGCCGGCATATTCCCCCTGCGCGCCGGAATTCGGCTGCATGGAGAGGGCGTCATAGCCGGTGATGTCGCAGAGTTTCTGCGACAGGTCCTCGATGAGGTGGCGATAGCCTTCAGCCTGGTCGGCCGGCACGAAGGGGTGGATCTCGGAAAATTCCGGCCAGGTAATCGGCAGCATTTCCGCCGTCGCATTGAGCTTCATCGTGCAGGAGCCGAGCGGGATCATCGCCCGGTCGAGCGCAAGGTCGCGATCCGAAAGGCGGCGGATATAGCGCACCATCTCGCTTTCCGCGCGGTTCATGTGGAAGATCGGATGCGTCAGGTATTCGCTGGTGCGCAGCAGATCGCCCGGCAGGCGGTAGTCCGGCTCGAACTCCGCCACCTGGAAATCGCCGCCGAAGGCACGCCAGACGGCTTCCAGCGTGACGGGTCGCGAGCGCTCGTCGAGACTGATGCCGATGCGGTCGTCGCCGATCTTGCGTAGGTTCACCTCCTCCGCCACGGCCGCCTTCAGGATGATGCCCTGCAGCTTGCCGACGTGCACGGTGATCGTGTCGAAGAAGACGTCCGGCTCGACGGTGTAGCCGAGCTTTTCGAGACCCTTGGCAAGGAGCACCGTCTTGCGGTGGACGCTCTGGGCGATGGCCTTCAGGCCCTGCGGACCGTGGAAGACGGCATACATCGAGGCCATGACGGCGAGCAGGACCTGTGCCGTGCAGATGTTCGACGTCGCCTTCTCGCGGCGGATATGCTGCTCGCGTGTCTGGAGCGACAGGCGATAGGCGCGGTTGCCGCGCGCATCGATGGAGACGCCGACGAGACGCCCGGGCATGGAGCGCTTGTAGGCGTCCTTGACCGCCATATAGGCTGCATGCGGCCCGCCGTAGCCGACCGGCACGCCGAAGCGCTGGGTGCAGCCTATGGCGATATCCGCATCCATGTCGCCGGGCGATTTCAGAAGTGCCAGCGCCAGCGGATCGGCCGCCATGACGGCGATGGCGCCCGTCTGGTGCAGGCGGGCGATGAGGCCGCCGAAATCGCGGACATGGCCATAGGTGCCGGGATACTGGAAGATCGCGCCGAAGACATCGACCGGGTCGAGATCGGTGAAGGGATCGCCGACGACGATCTGCCAGCCGAGCGGCTCGGAACGGGTCTTCAGGAGCGCGATGGTCTGCGGATGGCAGTTCTCGTCGACGAAGAAGGCGGTCGCCTTGGATTTGGCAACGCGCTGCGCCATCGCCATGGCTTCCGCCGCGGCGGTCGCCTCGTCGAGCAGCGAGGCGTTGGCGACGTCGAGGCCCGTCAGGTCGCACACCATGGTCTGATAGTTGATGAGCGCTTCGAGACGCCCCTGGCTGATTTCCGGCTGGTAGGGCGTATAGGCCGTGTACCAGGCGGGGTTCTCCAGGATGTTGCGCTGGATGACCGGCGGGGTGATCGTGCCGTAATAACCCTGGCCGATCAGCGAGACGAGCTTCTTGTTGCGGTTGGCGGTCTCGCGCAGCTTGTCGAGCGCTTCGCGCTCGGTCATCGGCGCGCCCCATTCGAGCGGCTTTTGCTGGCGGATCGATTTCGGCACGGTTTCGTCGATCAGCGCGTCGAGGCTGTCATAGCCGATCACCTTCAGCATCGCCTCCATCTCCTTCGGCGAAGGGCCGATATGGCGACGGTTGGCGAAGTCGTAGGGCTGGTAATCGGTAAAGGCGAAGTCCTTGGGCAGGTTCATC
This sequence comes from uncultured Shinella sp., assembly GCA_966243085.1. Taxonomy (GTDB): domain Bacteria; phylum Pseudomonadota; class Alphaproteobacteria; order Rhizobiales; family Rhizobiaceae; genus Shinella. The sequence goes on along the minus strand of CBIMFD010000044.1, from coordinate 7,974 downwards.
AGCCGACAAGCTCCTTGTAGGCGGCTTCGTCCAGCAGGCCGTCGGCGTCGGTCTTGTTGGCGAGCTTCAGCTTGAAGAACCAGCCGGCGCCTTGCGGGTCGGAATTGACGAGTGAGGGATCGGCGGTGATCGCCTCGTTGACCTCGACGATCTCGCCGTCGAGCGGGCAATAGACGTCGGAGGCCGCCTTGACGCTCTCGACGGTGGCCGCATCGCCGCCCTTCTCGAAGGTGGCGCCGACGTCCGGCAGTTCGACGAAGACGAGGTCGCCGAGCTGTTCGGCGGCGTGCGTCGTGATGCCGACGGTCGCAACGTCGCCCTCGATCTTCAGCCACTCGTGTTCTTCGGTGAATTTCAGCATGTTCGTTCCTCTCTAAGGGAAGGTTTTGTGGTCGGGGCGGCCCCCTCATCCGGCCCTTCGGGCCACCTTCTCCCCAAGGGGAGAAGGGGACGATGGCGCTTGCCTTTTTCGCCTTCTCCCCGTCGGGGAGAAGGTGGCCCGAAGGGCCGGATGAGGGGACGAACCGCGTACATATGTCAGCGCTTGAAGGTGTTCTTGACGAAGGGCATGGCCGCTACGGTGACGGGCAGGAATTTGCCGCGCACGCCGGCATAGAGCGGCGTGCCGGGTTCGGCCGAGGCGGTCGCGACGTAGCCCATGGCGACGGGACCGTCGACGTTCGGGCCGAAGCCGCCGGAGGTCACCGTGCCGACGACGTCCTCGCCCTCGGGATCGGTGGCGAGCACCGCACCGGCGCGCACGGGAGCACGGCCTTCGGCCCTGAGGCCGACGCGGCGGCGCTCCGCGCCGTTTTCGAGCTGGTCGAGGATGACGGACGCGCCGGGGAAACCGTCCTCGCGTGCTCCGCCCGTGCGGCGGACCTTCTGGATCGCCCATTCGAGGCCGGCTTCCACCGGCGTCGTGCCGGTGTCGATGTCGTTGCCGTAGAGGCAGAGGCCGGCTTCGAGCCGCAGCGAATCGCGGGCGCCGAGGCCGATTGGCAGCACGTCCGGATGGTCGAGCAGGCGGCGACAGACCGTTTCGGCAAGGGACGCCGGAATGGAGATCTCGAAGCCGTCCTCGCCGGTATAGCCGGAACGCGAGACGATGCATTCGGCATCGTGCAGGTCGCAGGCCCGCACGTCCATGAAGCGCATGGAGGAGACGTCGGCCCACAGTTCTGCCAGCACGGCCTCGGCGCGCGGACCCTGCAGGGCGACAAGCGCACGGTCGTCGTGCAGCGTGAGTTCGCAGGCCTCGCCGATCTTCGCCTGCATGTGGGCGAAGTCCGCTTCCTTGCAGGCGGCGTTGACGACCACATAGAAATGGTCGCCGCGGTTGGCGATCATCAGGTCGTCGAGGATGCCGCCTTCCTCATTGGTGAAAAGGGCATAGCGCTGGCGGCCCTCGGGAAGGCCGGCGACGTCGACCGGCACCAGCGTTTCCAGCGCGCGGGCCGCCTCCGCATTGTCGCCGGAGCGGGCGCGCACGGTCACCTGGCCCATGTGCGAAACGTCGAAGAGGCCGGCCGCCGCGCGGGTGTGCAGGTGCTCCTTCATCACGCCGGCCGCATATTGCACCGGCATCTCGTAGCCGGCGAACGGCACCATGCGGGCGCCGAGCGACAGGTTCAGCGCATGAAGCGGGGTTTTCTTGAGATCAGACGATACGTCCAAAGGCGCCCTCCAGGTCCTTGGCGCCCTTCTTCCATCGGGCGCCGGCTCACACTTTCGGCGCTGACGCGCCGCTCTGCTGAGCCCCCTCTGTCCCTTCGCCTGAGATTGTTATCCCTTCGGCGAGCGCTCGCGCGCTTCTCTCCAGAGTTCCGACGGCACCTTGCTGGTCCTTTTGCCTGAGAGTTTCCGGGGCGGTTGCTCCTTCGGCACCGGATTTGACCGGTTTCTCCCAGCGAGGTCGGTTCCAGATAACGGCCTTGGCCGTATTTTGGCAAGAGGCGACGTCGCTCTCGAACAAATTTTTGTCGTTCGAGAAAAGAGGCAAAAGAAAGCCCCCGGAAAGAGGGGGCTCATGAAGTTGGAGGACGGCTGTTCTTCGGGAGGATCAGGCGGGTTCGGCTACGGCGGCTCCGCCGTTCTCCTGATAGAGGCGCTGTGCCTCGGCGACCGTCACCTGCGGCGTCTCGTTCGGCGCCGTGATGAGGGCGAGCGCAAGGGCGGGCGGATGGATGATGTTGAGCACGGCGACGACCTGCGCGTCGCCGCGGCTTTTCGCGTCCTCGCTCCAGGCATGGATGCGCTCCTCGAATAGCGTGCCGGCACGCGTGTTCGACCTCATCCCCTGGGAGGCGTAAGCGGCTGTGGTCGGCGAGACTGTCACGATCTGGGTCATGGCGCTTCAACGGGTTCGTTCGGATCATCGAATTTAACAGTTGCGGCTTACCCGGAAATGAAACGCAAGGGTTGTATTTTCATCGAATTTTAACAGTTCGCAGGCAGGGCGGGCGGCCTTGCCTTTCCCCCCCGAATTCCGCCATAAGAGGCGAAGAAAGCCGCCGGAGTCGCGGCCGATCATGATTGCCGCCGATGGCGCGGGAGGACCGATGAAGCCGATTTTCGTGCAATTGCAATGCGCTCCGGGCAAGACTTACGAGGTGGCCGACGCGCTTTACGCTACGGAACTCATTTCGGAGCTCTACTCCACCAGCGGCGACTACGACCTCCTGCTGAAGATCTATGTCGACAGCGAGGAGGACATCGGCAAGTTCATCAACGACCATGTCGCCACCATTCCGGGCATCGTGCGCTCGCTGACGACGCTGACCTTCCGCGCCTTCTAATTCCTTCGGTCTTGCGCTAAGAGCGGCGCAACGAAAGAAGGCGAAGATGGCAGGCATCGAACACAAGCAGGTGGAAGGCGACGAGGCGGGCATGCGCCTCGACCGCTGGTTCAAGGTCCATTATCCGGGCCTCGGCTTCGGCCAGCTCCAGAAATTGCTGCGCTCCGGCCAGGTGCGCATCGACGGCGGGCGCGCCAAGAGCGATACGCGCGTGCAGCCCGGCCAGACGATCCGCGTTCCCCCGATGGATGTCGACGCCAAGGCGGCGAAGGCAGGCCCGATCGGCGGGCGCGAGCTCAAGCATTCGCCGGACGGCGAACTCTTGTCCCGCATGCTGCTGCACGAGGACGACAAGGTCTTCGTGCTCAACAAGCCCGCCGGCATCGCCGTGCAGGGCGGCTCGGGCGTCACCCGGCACATCGACAAGATGCTGGAGGCCTGGACGAGCCAGAAGGGCGAGAAGCCGCGCCTCGTGCACCGGCTCGACCGCGACACCTCGGGCGTCCTCGTCGTCGCCCGCACGCGCGGCGCGGCGCAGAAGCTGACCGCCGCCTTCCGCGAGCGCGACACCAAGAAGACCTACTGGTCGCTGGTCAAGGGCGTGCCGAAGAAGCGCGAGGACAAGATCTCCACCTGGCTCGTCAAGGAGCAGACGCCGGACGGCGACCGCATGCGCATCGCCAAGCACGGCGAGGACGGGGCGGACCACGCCGTCTCCTTCTACCGCGTCGTCGAGCAGGCCGGGCAGAACTACGCCTGGCTGGAGATGGAGCCCTATACCGGCCGCACGCACCAGCTTCGCGTCCACGCCGCCCATATCGGCCATCCGATCCTCGGCGATCCGAAATATTTCGAGGCGGACACCAACTGGGCGTTTCCGGGCGGCGTGCAGAACCGCCTCCACCTCCACGCTCGCCATATCGACATTCCGCATCCGTCCGGCGGGCGCCTGCGCGTGACCGCGCCGCTGCCGCCGCACATGGTCCAGACCTGGAACCTCTTCGGCTTCGACCAGAACGCGGCGGACGAGGAAGACTGATGCGTCTCGTCCTCTTCGATTGCGACGGCACGCTGGTCGACAGCGCGAAGCTGATCCACGAGGTCATGGCCCGCACCTTCGTCGATTTCGGTTTCGCGCGGCCGGACGTTTCCGAGACCAAGGCGATCATCGGCCTGACGCTCGACATCGCCATCGCCCGCATGCAGGGCAAGCCGCATGTCGACGAGGAGGCGCTGGCGATGACGGCGCATTACAAAGCGACCTATTCCGGCGTGCGCGCCGAGCCGGGTTTCCAGGAGCCGCTCTTTCCCGGCATCGCCGGGATGATGGCGCGGCTGGAGCGCGAGGACGAGCTGATCCTCGGCGCCGTCACGGGAAAATCTCGCCGCGGCCTCGATCTCATCCGCGCCGCGCACGGCTTCGACAAAACATTCTTCGTCTCGCGAACGGCGGACGACTGCCCCTCCAAGCCGCATCCGGCCATGGTCACGGAATGCTGCAGCGAGGCAGGCGTCGATGCGGGCCGTACGGTTGTCATCGGCGATGCGATTTACGATATGCAGATGGCGAAGGCGGCGGGCGCTTCGGCGATCGGCGTTTCCTGGGGCTATGCCTCGGTGCCCGAACTCGTCGAGGCCGGCGCGGACCATATCCTTCGCACGCCCGCCGACCTTCTCGAATGGCTGGAGATTTCCGATGCGTGACATTCTGAGCGACCTTTCCGATGCGATGAGCGATCCCGATCCGGTGCGCCGCGCGCAGATTCAGATGAAGCGGCCGCTGCCGAAGCGCTTCTACAAGGAGGTCTCGACCGACCGGACGGACGAGGGGCACCGCATCCTGCTCGACGGTCGCCCTGTGCGAACGCCCGCCAAGAACCTGCTGGCCGTGCCGTCGCAGGCCATCGCCGACAGGCTGAAGGCGGAATGGGACGGGCAGGGCGAGGAGATCGACCCGGCGAAGATGCCGGTGACGCGCCTCGTCAACACCGCGGTCGACGGCGTCGCCGGCAATTTCAACGCGGTCTTCGACGAGATCGTGCGTTTTGCCGGCACGGATATGCTCTGCTACCGCGCGGATTCGCCGGCCGGCCTCGTCGAGCGCCAGCGCGAGGGATGGGATCCGGTCATCCGCTGGGCGGCCGAGGCCAAGGGCGCGCGCTTCATCCTCATCGAGGGCGTGATGCACCAGGAGCAGCCGGCACCGGCCATCGAGGCATTCTCCGCGGCGCTTTCCGCCCACCGCGATCCGCTGGCGCTGGCGTGCCTGCACACCGCGACGACGCTGACCGGCTCGGCGCTGCTCGCGCTCGCGCTCGTCGAAGGCGCGATCGACGCCGACACAGCCTGGAGGCTCGCCCATCTCGACGAGGACTGGCAGATCGAGCAATGGGGCACGGACGAGGAGGCCTTCCGCCGCCGGGAACTGCGCCGCGCGGAAATGGATGTTGCCGCCACTGTGCTTGCCGAAGTGCCGCGCATCTGAGACGATCTATCTAGAACGGTCCTCTTCAAGCCCCCCGTCTCGCGTGCTAAGTCATTGTCGAAACGGGAGGAACAGAAGGACCATGAAGGAAATTCTCCACGAACTGGAAGCCCGGCGCGAGCGCGCTCGCATGGGCGGCGGACAGGCCCGCATCGATGCGCAGCACAAGCGCGGCAAGCTAACCGCGCGCGAACGCATCGAGGTGTTCCTGGACGAGGGCTCCTTCGAGGAATTCGACATGTTCGTCGAGCACCGCTCGACGGACTTCGGCATGGAGAAGACGAAGATCGCCGGCGACGGCGTCGTCACCGGCTGGGGCACGGTGAACGGGCGCACCGTCTTCGTCTTCGCCAAGGATTTCACCGTCTTCGGCGGCTCGCTTTCCGAGACCCATGCCCAGAAGATCATGAAGGTCCAGGACATGGCGCTCAAGAACCGCGCGCCGATCGTCGGGCTCTACGACGCAGGCGGCGCGCGCATCCAGGAGGGCGTCGCCGCGCTCGGCGGCTATGCCGAGGTCTTCCAGCGCAACGTGCTCGCCTCCGGCGTCATCCCGCAGATTTCCGTCATCATGGGGCCGTGCGCGGGCGGCGACGTCTATTCGCCCGCCATGACCGACTTCATCTTCATGGTGCGCGACACGTCCTACATGTTCGTGACCGGCCCCGACGTTGTGAAGACCGTGACCAACGAGACGGTTACGTCGGAAGAGCTCGGCGGCGCTTCCGTCCACACGACGAAATCCTCGATCGCGGACGGCGCCTATGACAACGACGTCGATGCGTTGCTGCAGGTGCGCCGCCTCGTCGATTTCCTGCCGCAGTCGAATACCTCGCCCGTGCCGGAGATCGAGTGCTTCCAGTCGGTCGAGGAGACGGACGCCTCGCTCGACACGCTCGTGCCGGCCAATGCCAACAAGCCCTACGACATCAAGGAATTGATCGTGAAAACTGTCGACGAGGGCGATTTCTTCGAGATTCAGGAGAGTTTCGCGAAGAACATCGTATGCGGCTTCGGCCGCATCGAAGGTTCCACGGTCGGTTTCGTTGCCAACCAGCCGATGGTGCTGGCTGGCGTGCTCGATTCCGATGCCAGCCGCAAGGCGGCGCGCTTCGTGCGCTTCTGCGATTGCTTCGGCATTCCCGTCGTCACCTTCGTCGACGTGCCGGGCTTCCTGCCGGGGACGGCGCAGGAATATGGCGGCCTCATCAAGCACGGGGCCAAGCTGCTCTTCGCCTTTGCCGAGGCGACCGTGCCGAAGGTGACGCTGATCACGCGCAAAGCCTATGGCGGAGCCTATGACGTGATGGCGTCGAAACACCTGCGCGGCGATATCAACTATGCCTGGCCGACGGCGCAGATCGCGGTGATGGGCGCCAAGGGCGCGGTGGAGATCATCTTCCGCAAGGACATCGCCGATCCGGAGAAGATCGCCGCACATACCAGAATGTACGAGGATCGCTTCCTCTCGCCGTTCGTGGCGGCCGAGCGCGGTTATATCGACGAGGTGATCATGCCGCACTCCACGCGCAAGCGCATCGCGCGGGCGCTACGGCTCTTGCGCAACAAGGATCTCGAAAACCCCTGGAAGAAGCACGATAACATTCCGCTTTGAACCGCACGGAGGATTCTTAGATGTTCGACCGTCTTTCCGCTTATCGTCCGCAGGCGCTGGCCGTGCTCCGCATCATGACGGCGCTTCTCCTCATCGAGCACGGCACGCAGAAATTCATCGACTTCCCGCCGGCCGAGCAGCCCTTCGGCGACCTGATGAACATCCTTGGCGTGGCGGGCGCGCTGGAGGTCGTCGGCGGCGTGCTGATCCTCATCGGCCTCTTCACGCGGCCGGTAGCCTTCGTGCTCTGCGGCTTCATGGCGGTCGCCTATTTCATGGCGCATGCGCCGCAGAGCTTCTTTCCGGTCAACAACCACGGCGATGCCGCGGTCCTCTTCTGCTTCGTCTTCCTCTACCTGACGGCGGCAGGGCCGGGCGCCTTCGCGCTCGACAACGGCCGCCGGGGCTAGGCGACGAACTTGAGGCCGAGGATGCCGGTGACGATGAGCGCGATGCAGCCGAGGCGCATCGCCGTCGCCGGTTCGGCGAAGAGGACTATGCCGAGGATGACGGTGCCGACCGTGCCGATGCCGGTCCAGACCGCATAGGCGGTGCCCATCGGCAGCGTCTTCACGGCAAGGCCGAGAAGCACGATGCTGACGAGCATGGAGCCGGCGGTGAGCGCCGTCGGAAGGGGCTTCGTGAAGCCGTCGGTGTATTTGAGGCCGATGGCCCAGCCGATTTCAAAGAGGCCGGCGAGGGTGAGAAGGATCCAGGGCATTCTGCCTACTCCGTTTCAAGGAGCGAGGCCGTCCCCGCGATCGTGACCGGATTTTTCCAGCGGTAGCCGTCTACCGGGGCGGACTATCGTTCATCCGCACGCAGAGGGCAAGGGCAGGGGCGGCATGCCAGCCATGCGCGCCCGCCATATCCCTTTCTCACCCAAGACGTTCGGCATGCCATTTCAGGTGATCGTCCATGAAGGTCGAGATGAAGTAGTAGGAATGGTCGTAGCGCTCGTGCATGCGCAGCGTCACGTCGATGCCGGTATCCTTCACCGCCTCCTGGAAGAGCCAGGGGCGAAGACCGTTTTCGAGGAAGCCGTCCGCCTTGCCCTGGTCGATCAGGAATTCCGG
>CBIMFD010000043.1:0-17255 GCA_966243085.1 uncultured Shinella sp. | reverse complement strand
CCCTGGCCGAGCGGGCCGGTCGTCGTCTCGATGCCGGCGGCGTGGCCGTATTCCGGATGGCCGGCCGTCCGCGATCCGAGCTGGCGGAAGTTCTTGATCTCGTCGATCGTGATGTCCTCGTAGCCCGTGAGGTAGAGGAGCGAATAGAGCAGCATCGAGCCGTGGCCGGCCGACAGCACGAACCGGTCGCGGTTTGGCCAGGACGGGTTCTTCGGATCGAAGGAGAGGAAGCGGGTGAAGAGAACCGTTGCGATGTCTGCTGCGCCCATCGGCAGGCCGGGATGGCCGGAGTTCGCCTTCTCCACGGCATCCATGGAAAGGAAGCGAATTGCATTCGCCATCCGGTCGTGTTTTTCGCGAGAGATCATGACTGTTCCGTAATTCTTCGGGGTGTCGGGGCCGACGCCGCTCGGGTATCGGTTGGAAGCGGCTGACACATAGCAGGTCACCCGTCTAAGTCAACGAATTCGGCCGTTCCTGCGGCACTTGAGCGCCGCCGGCGGCGACTTTTCCGAGCTTTCCGGCAGGGGTGCCCGCGATCCCCTTTTCCGCCTCGCGGACGGCTGATCCACAGCGGCTTTTCGAGCCCGCCTCGCCGCGCTGTTGACGCTCGGGGCAGCAGTTGAATACTGTCAATCGAAAGGAACCGGCGCTGGCGGCGACGATTCGCGTGTTTGAGTATGCCGGTGAAGGCTTTATGACGAACGGGGAAACAGTCAGGGCGGCGATCGAGGAGCTTCGCAGGGCGATAGCGAGCCTCGACAACGCGCTCGACATGCGCTTCGACCGGGAACGCGAGCACGGCGAAGTGGAGGGCGAGGTGCGGCGCGTCAATGCCGACCGCTCGCGGCTCGCCCAGGAACTCGACCAGTCCGAATTCCGCGCCAACCGCCTGGAGGAGGTCAACCGCGAGGTCTCCCGGCGGCTCGTCACCGCTATGGAGACGATCCGGGCCGTGCTCGACCGTTAACCGCCGCATTCTCCGCAATCAGGACATTCCCGCATGGCACAGGTGACCGTACAGATCGATGGCAAGGCCTATCGCATGGCATGCGAGGAAGGCCAGGAGGGCCACCTGGAGGAACTGGCCGCCGGCTTCGACCGCTATGTCGGACACCTCAAGGGCCAGTTCGGCGAGATCGGGGATCTGCGCATCACCGTCATGGCCGGCATCATGGTGATGGACGAACTGAACGAGGTCACCCGCCGCCTTGCCAAGCTGGAGAAGGAAACCGAGGAGCTGCGCAAGGGCCGCGAAGGCGTGATGAGCGAGGTCTCGCGCAGCGAGGAGGCGATCGCGCTTGCACTGACCGAGCTCACCGGTCAGATCCAGGGCATGGCCGCCAAGCTCAACGGCAAGCCGCCCGTCAACTGACCTGAGGCTTTGCTTCTGCGCATTTCCGGACGCAAAACCGCTGCGCACTTTTGCTGAAAATGCTCCCGGAATTGCCACTGGCGAAAGCGCCGCTTTCATCCTATATGTCGGATGCGGTCTGCGCTTCCCGACAGGAACCACAATCCCTGGGGCCATACTCGATCCAAAGGGAGCTGTCCCTGACCCGGCCCGTGGGCTTGGTCACACGGTGCCCACCTACGTTTGTAGGCGCCCAGGATCGTAAATCTCCATCGGTCGCCGTGGATCGTACTTCTCCAGATTTGGCGTGAGAGCCCGGCCTCGGGCGATTGCCTTGTGCGCCCCGCCCCTCCGCACCGTCATCCTCGGGCTTGACCCGAGAATCCATCCCGCAAGCTCAGGCGTGCCGTTTCGCATGGATGCTCGGGTCAAGCCCGGCCATGGCGGCGGGGAAGTGTCACGACCCTGAGCGGTACTTGTTCGCCGCGTCGATCGCCGCCTTCTGCTGGGCTTCGGTGAGGCCGAGGTAGAAATCCTCCAGAGAGGGATCGTTGAGGCCGGCGCGGCGGGCGAGCACGAACCATTTCGCCGCCTGGATCGGATCGGACTTGGTGCCGATGGCGTGGATATAGAGCTGGGAGAGCTTGCTCTGGGCGACGGCGTTGCCCCCTTCGGCCGCCCGCTTCATCCAGTTGAAACCGGCCTCGTAGTCGCGCTCGCCGGCCGTGCCGTTCACCAGCCACATGCCGAGGTCGAGCTGCGCGGTGTCGTAGCCGGCCCGCGCGGCGCGCAGCAGCCATTCGCGCGCCCGCTTCTTCTTCTCCTCGGGCAGGTCCTTCAGGTTGAGGTAGATCTGCGAGAGCGCGTATTGCGCATCCGCGATGCCCTGCTCGGCGGATTTCTCGTAATAGGGCAGCGCCGCGTGCAGGCCCTTGTCGCCCGGATTGTCGGCCACCAGCACCTGCGCATAGTTGAACTGCGCCGAGGGATTGCCGAGATCGGCCGCCTTCTTCATCAGTTCGTCGGCCGTCTTGCGGTCCTCCTTGGAACTGGAGCGCTCCATCAGCAGGACGGCATATTTGAACATGCCGGCAGGATCGCCTCCGTTCGCCGCCTGCCCGTACCAGAACATCGCCTGTTCGCGGTCGCGCTTGACGCCGAGGCCGCGGTCGAGGATTTCGGCAACGAGCGTCTGTGCCGCCGGGTCGCCGAGCTGGGCGCGCGGCAAGGCGAGATCCATTGCCGTGAGATAGCGGCCGCGCTGGAAGGCGCCGTAGGCCTCGTCGATCTTGCCGGTGAAGGGCTTTTCCTTGGGAAGGTCCGGCAGGTCGGCCCCCATGCGCTCCAGCACGGTGAGACCGCCGGAAGGCTCCACGGCGGGCGTGCCCTTGCCGGCTTCGCCGGGCGTGGGCTCGGTCGCGGCCGGTTGCGCATCCTTCGCCGCGTCGCCGGTCGTCGCGGCCGTGTCCGCGGTGACGGATGGCCCTTTCTTCACCGTCTGCGCAAGCGCGGGCACAGCCGCGGCGAGGCCCGCCAACAGCGCGATACGGCAAGCATGCGAAAGGACTGCCCTCTTCATGGAAGCCTACTATTGCTCAAACCGTGGCGCTTTTTCGTCAAGCAGCGCATTGACGGCGGCGACCACATGGGGCGCCTGCGCGGGATCGGCGAAGACCGCCTTGTCGAGCGCCACGAATTCCGCGCCGCTCTCGGCGACGGCGAGCGCCGACTGCGGGTCCGTGCCGCCGAGCACGATGCAGGGAATCTCGATCATCGAGGCCCACCATTCGGCAAGCGCGAGGTTCTTCGGATGCGCCTCCGGCTTGATGTCGCCGCCGATCTTGCCGAAGAAGACGTAATCGGGCTGCACCTCGCCGACCTCCAGCGCCTTGTGGCGGTCGGTCGCGTTGCCGCCGCCGACGATGAGCTTCGGCGTGAACTTCTCCACGGCCTCGGCAAGCTCCTCCAGCCCGCCCGTCACATGGATGCCGTCGGCCTTCGCCCGGCCGGCGACGCGCGTGTCGCCGGCGACGAGAGCCGCCGCGCCCGCCCTCTGCACGATCGCCACGAGCGTCTCGGCATGTTTCTGGAACTGGCCGTCGTCGAGCCCGTATTGCGGCAGGATCACCGAGGCGACGTCACCGCCCTTCAGCGCCCCTTCCAGCATAGCCGCGCGCGCGGCAAGGTCCTCGCCCTCGGGAAGGATCAGCACCAGGCGGCAGCGGGTTTCGACATCGGACATGTATGGGCACTTCCCTTGGGTTCGGTCTACAGGGCTCGTCATAACAGATCAAAGCGGATAGACGGAAGGACGAACAGGATCAACCGCCTTCCATGTCCATCGACCCCGTCCTCTATTACGCCGCCATCCCCGCCGTCCTCCTCGTCGGCCTGACGAAGGGCGGCATGGGCGAGGCGCTGGCGCTCATGGGCGTGCCGCTGCTCGCCATGGCCGTGCCGCCCGTGCAGGCGGCCGCGATCCTGCTGCCGATCCTCGTGGTGATGGACGGCGTGGCGCTCTGGACCTGGCGCCACCACAACGACCGCACGCTCCTGAAGATGCTGCTGCCCGGTGCGCTCGCCGGCATCGCCATCGGCTGGGCGACCTCCGCCTATGTGCCGCGCGATGCCTTGCGGCTCATTATCGGCGTCATCACCGTGCTTTTCGCGCTGCGCTATTTCTACATCGGCTGGCGCACACGCCATGGCCACGTCCTGCACGCCAAGTCCCACCGGCTGCTGCCGGCCGCCCTTTTCGGCACGCTTTCCGGCTACGGCAGCTTCGTTGCGCATGCCGGCGGCGCGCCCTTCCAGGTCTATGCCCTGCCGCTGGCGCTGCCGCCGCGCAACTATACCGGCGCGGCCGTGCGCTTCTTCGCGATCCTCAATTTCATCAAGCTCGGCCCCTATTTCGCCCTCGGCCAGCTCGATACGGAAAACCTCGCGATCTCGGCCACGCTCATGCCGCTCGCCATTGCCGCCACCGCCTTCGGCGGCTTCGCCGTCAAGCGCATGAAGCCCGACGTCTTCTATCCCTTCATGTATGCCATGGCCTTCATCGCCGGCTTGAAGCTCGCCTGGGACGGTGCGCTCGCCTTCTTCTGACAGGTTCTTCGCACCCGCACAAAAGGCTTGCCGCAACCGCCGGTTTGTCCTAGCGTCCGGCCATGGCGCACCCGGACCCCTTCGCGGCGATTGCCGATCCCAACCGCAGGTTCCTGCTGGAGGAGCTGCGCCGCGCCCCGCGTACCGTGAACGAGCTTTCGCAGGGCCTGCCGATCAGCCGCCCGGCCGTCTCGCAGCATCTGAAGGCACTCCTCGATTCCAATCTCGTCAGCGTGAAGGCCGAAGGCACGAAGCGCGTCTACGCGATCAATGCCCGCGGCTTCGACCGGCTCAATCTCTGGCTCGACCAGTTCTGGTCGTGACCCTCAGCCGTCCCATCCTGAAACAGAGCGCCCCGGCGTGCTGATCGAGCAGGCCGGGGCGGAAGAAATGACGATTTCGTCTCAAGGGGCGGTTTCGCCAGGCGGGCTCCTGCCCTGGCCCTCCATATGGACCATATATCCCGCGACCGTCCTCCCTTTCGATAATCCTTGGAAAAATCCCTGTCTTTTCAGTGTGCCGTGGAGCGGATACGCTCGATCTCATCCTTGATGCGCAGCTTGCGACGCTTGAGATCCGCAATTGCCTGGTCCTCCGCGGAGGGGCGGTTCATTGCGGCGTGCAGCTCTTCCTCGAGAGCGAAATGCTTCTTTTCGAGCGTTGCCAGATGGGCCTCAATCGACATGTGACAGTTCCTTCCTTTTGCTTGCACCCGATCACTTGCGTGCCGGGTGGTCCAGGTTGCAACAGTACGAGTGTGCCATGTCATTTTTCATTTGTCGAAGGCGAAAACGTGGCGAGGGATAACTTCCCGTTACCAGGGCTTTCGTGGTAGGAGCAGCCTTCATGGAGGATGCGGGGCGGCGGACCGGCCCGCATCCGGGAAGACGGGGACGAATAGCATGGCAGACCAGGAACAGGCTGAATTGCGGCTTGCCGTTGCACGGCTGCGCCAGGAGCACGAAGATTACGACACCGCGATCAACGCCATGATCCAGACCGGCTGCGAGGCCCTCAGAATCCAGCGCATGAAGAAGAAGAAGCTGATCCTGAAGGACAAGATTTCCAAGCTGGAAGACCAGATCATTCCCGACATCATCGCCTGAAACGGACGAGACGCCTTGGACACGACAGAAACGCCCCCCGTCGCCATCATCATGGGAAGCCAGTCCGACTGGGAGACGATGAAGAACGCTGCCGATACGCTCGATGCGCTCGGCGTCGACTACGAGGCGCGCATCATTTCGGCCCATCGCACGCCGGACCGGCTCTACAGCTTCGCCCGCGGCGCCAAGGCGGAAGGCTTCAAGGTGATCGTCGCCGGCGCGGGCGGGGCGGCGCACCTTCCCGGCATGGCCGCGGCCATGACGCCGCTGCCGGTGTTCGGCGTGCCCGTGCAGTCCAAGGCGCTGTCCGGCCAGGACAGCCTTCTTTCCATCGTGCAGATGCCGGCCGGCATTCCCGTCGGGACCCTCGCCATCGGCAGGGCCGGCGCGGTCAACGCCGCGCTGCTCGCCGCCGCGGTCCTTGCTCTCAGCGATCCCGAACTTGCCCACCGTCTCGACGAATGGCGCGAACAGCAGTCGAGCGCCGTTGCCGAATATCCCGTGGATGGGCCCCTATGAGCACGAAGACGATCGGCATCATCGGCGGCGGCCAGCTCGGCCGCATGCTGGCCATGGCGGCCGCCCGGCTGAATTTCCGCACCGTCATTCTCGAGCCGCAGGCCGATTGCCCGGCCGCGCAGGTCGCCAACGCCCAGATCGTCGCGGCCTATGACGACGCCGGCGCCTTGGCGGAGCTTGCCCGTCTTTGCGATGTCGTGACCTACGAATTCGAGAATGTGCCCGTCGCCGCCGCCGCGACGCTGGAGCAGTCCGTTCCGGTCTATCCGCCGCCGCGCGCACTGGAAGTCTCGCAGGACCGCCTCGTCGAAAAGAGCTTCATCCGCGATTGCGCCATCCCGACGGCCGATTTCGCCGCCGTCGACAGCCAGGCGGACCTCGAGGAAGCGCTCGACCGTTTCGGCGGCGTCGGCGTGCTCAAGACCCGCCGGCTCGGCTATGACGGCAAGGGGCAGCGCCTCTTCCGCTCACCCGCCGAGAGCCGGGAGGGCGCATTCGAGGCGCTCGGCGGCGTGCCGCTCATCCTCGAAAGCCTCGTGCCTTTCGAGCGGGAGATCTCCATTATCGCCGCGCGCGACGGCGAGGGCACGATCGCCTGCTACGACCCGGCGGAGAACGTCCACCGAAACGGCATCCTGCACACCTCCACCCTGCCCGCCCGGGTCAGCGAAGCGACGGCGGACCAGGCCCGCAGGGCCGCGCGCACGATCCTCGGCAATCTTTCCTATGTCGGCGTCATCGGCGTCGAGTTCTTCGTGCTGCCGAACGGCGGGCTCGTCGCCAACGAGATCGCCCCGCGCGTGCACAATTCCGGCCACTGGACCGAGGCGGCCTGCATCGTCTCGCAGTTCGAGCAGCACATCCGCGCCGTTTCCGGCTACCCGCTCGGCGATCCGCGCCGGCATTCGGACTGCGTGATGCAGAACCTCATCGGCGACGACATCGACGACGTTCCCGCCTGGCTCGAAACGCCGGACGTGCTCGTCCATCTCTACGGCAAGACGGAAGCCCGCCCTGGCCGCAAGATGGGCCATGTCACGCGGATCACCGGCTGAAACGGGCTGCGGGAAGCTGGAAAACCTGCCGTCCACGGTTGACAGCCCGGATATCACGCGGTACATGCCTGCCAACCTGAAAGCGCGCCCGAAACGGCGCGTTTTTAATTGAGGAAATCCGGCGAACTCGAGTCGCCCTGCAATACGCGGATCAGAAAAATGAAGATCAAGAATTCGCTCAAGTCGCTCAAGGCTCGCCACCGCGAGAACCGCCTTGTTCGCCGCAAGGGCCGTGTCTACATCATCAACAAGCAGAACCCGCGCTTCAAGGCTCGTCAGGGCTGATCGGGCGCGCGGTCGCTTTCCGCGAGGGCGGAAAGTGATGATCGGAAATTTCGGTTTGACGTTCGGCGCAGGCGGTCTACCATGATCGCCATGCGCCTTTTCGTGTTTCTGACGTTCTGTCTTCCTTTTGCCGGCGCCCTGCCGGCCCCCGCCTTTGCGCAACCGGCGCAGACGGCATCCGCCGACGCCGGTGGCTTCCTCACCCAGACGCAGCGGCTCGATACGCTTTTCAGCGAACTGAAGCACGAACCTGACGCGGATGCCGCAAAGGGCATCGCGAACCGGATTCGCCGGGAATGGCAGGATTCCGGCAGCGCCACCGTCAACCTCCTCATCCAGTGGGCCGACAAGGCCATGAGCGAGGACGACAATGCCGCCGCGCTCGATTTCCTCGACGAGACGATTCGCCTCAAGCCCGACTATGTCGAGGGCTGGAACCGCCGCGCCACGCTGCATTTCAAGATGGGCAACTATCGCAAGTCCATGTCGGACATCAACCAGGTCCTGCGGATCGAGCCCCGGCATTTCGGCGCGCTCGCAGGCCTCGCCGCCATCATGACCCAGACCGGCCGCGACGAGATGGCGCTGAAGGCCTGGGAGCGCTTCCTCGACGTCTACCCCACGGAACGGCAGGCGCAGAAGGAATACGGCGACCTCGCCGAGAAGCTGACCGGCCAGCGGACGTAAAGCGCTCTCTGTCTGCCGGCATCCTCCCTGCAAGGGCAACATGTGCCGTTTTGCCCCTCACCCTAACCCTCTCCCCGCAAGCAGGGAGAGGGGACTTACCCCATGAACGGCATTGCTTGAGGAAAACGGTGCGGCATCCCCCTTCGCCCCGCTTGCGGGGAGAAGGTGCCGACAGGCGGATGAGGGGCAGCCTATCCGCTGGAATCAAAAAGGCGGGCCGGAGCCCGCCTTCGATGAACAGCCAGAAATCTCTGCTCACACGCCGCTGACGCCGTCGGCGGCGATGTAGGCGATACGCAGCATGTTCGTCGCGCCGGGCGTGCCGAGTGGCACGCCGGCCGAAATGATGATGCGGTCGCCGGGTTTGCCGAATTCCTCGCTGACGACGATGCGGCAGGCGCGGTTGACCATGTCGTCGAGGTCCGTGGCATCGCCCGTGACGACGCAATGCAGGCCCCAGACGACCGAGAGGCGACGCGCCGTCTCGATGACCGGTGAGAGCGCCAGCACCGGCACTTCCGGCCGCTCGCGCGCCGCGCGCAGGCCCGTCGTGCCCGAGGAGGTGTAACAGACGATCGCCGACAGCTTCAGCGTCTCGGCGATCTGCCGGGCGGCGAGCGAGATGGCGTCGGCGCCGGTCGCTTCGGGCGCGGTGCGCTGGGCGTAGATAATGCCCGGATAGTGCGGGTCGCGCTCGACCTTGCTGGCGATGGAGGCCATGGTGGAGACGGCTTCGACCGGATAAGCGCCGGAGGCCGATTCGGCCGAGAGCATGACGGCATCGGCGCCCTCGAACACGGCGGTCGCCACGTCGGAGACTTCGGCGCGCGTCGGCACCGGCGCGGAAATCATCGATTCCAGCATCTGGGTGGCGACGACGACCGGCTTGCCGGCGCGGCGGCAGGCGCGGATGAGCTGCTTCTGGATGCCGGGAACCGCCTCAAGCGGCATTTCAACGCCAAGGTCGCCGCGGGCGACCATGAGGGCGTCGGAAAGCTCGATGATCTCGTCGATGCGCTCGACGGCCTGCGGCTTTTCGATCTTCGACATCAGGCCGACGCGGCCACGCGCGATCTTGCGTACTTCGGCAAGGTCTTCCGGGCGCTGGATGAAGGAGAGCGCCACCCAATCGACGCTGCCGGTGGCAAGCACCGCGTCGAGGTCGATGCGGTCCTTCTCGGTCAGCGCGCCGACGCCGAGCAGCGTGTCGGGCAGGCTGACGCCCTTGCGGTCGGAGATCTTCGTTCCGGAAATGACGGTGCAGACGATCGACTTGCCGTCGGCGCTGTCGGCGCGAAGGTGCAGCTTGCCGTCGTCGATCAGCAGGCGATGGCCGGGCTTGACCGCTTCCAGGATTTCCGGATGGGGCAGGAAGACGCGCGTGTTGTCGCCGGGCACGTCCTTGTTGTCGAGCGTGAAGGTCTGGCCGGGTTGCAGCTCTTCCGAACCGTTGGCGAACTTGCCGACGCGCAGCTTCGGTCCCTGAAGGTCGGCGAGGATGCCGATCGGCCGGCCGCAGCGGGCTTCCACGGCGCGGATGCGGCTGATCAGCGTGCGCATCACGTCGTGGCTGGCATGGCTCATGTTGATGCGGAACAGGTCTGCTCCCGCCTCATGCAGCTTCTGGATCATCTGCTCGTCAGACGATGCCGGTCCGAGCGTGGCGAGGATTTTGACTTTTCTGTTCCGTCTCATCAGTTCTGGCTTTCCTGCGTCCCTGGCGTGTCGGAAAGCTGTACCATCCAGCTCCCCTGCCGCCCCGTGTCATATTCCTTGAAGCCCATGCGCTGGAAACCGCGCGCGAAGCAGTCCTGCACGCCGGTGATCTTGAACTCGTTCTCGGCGACGCACATGTTCACGTCGCCGGTCCAGCGGCCGCCGCGGGCGGCGTCTTCGGCATAGAGATAGTAGTAGCGCGACTGCAGCTCGCCCTCGATCAGCGTGGCGCAGGTCGTGGCCGGCACCTGCCACCAGCCTTCGGTGATCCAGCCTTCCTTGGCGCGGTAGCCGATGGCGACGCCGACGAGGTTCTGCGTGCCGTTGCAGACGCGGAATTCGGCCTTGGCCTCGTTCGGAACAGAGAGGGCGAGGAAACCTGCACATGTAAAAAGGCCGGCCTGGAGAAGACGGCTGGCTTTCGGAAAGAACGGGCTGGTGCTCTTGGTTCTCACGGCTTCCGATGGAACTCCGTTGATTTGAATATGCGCTTTCTTGCGACGGCAGGGCATGAATGTCAACGCAACACTACAGCGCCGCGCGTCATTCCTGCCGCGCCGAGGACGACACGGCATTTTGAATCCGCCGAACAGTCCAGATGGACTGTTCGGCGACCGATTGCATTTTCGCGGCAACGAGAGGAATCATTGCCGCAACCACGGGCCTTGCGCCTTGCGGGCCGGCCCGCCCCGTGCGATCACGGACAAGACACGGGCGCACAATCGGCGAAGGCATGCAGGATCATTCCCCCTTTGAAATCATCGACGGCGACCTCGGCCTCGGGCTCGTGATCCTCGCGGATCACGCCACCAATCTCCTGCCCGCGCGCTACGGCCGCCTCGGCCTGCCGGAAAGCGCCTTCGGGCGTCACATCGCCTACGATATCGGCGTGGAGGGCGTGGTGCGCGGCCTTGCCGCACTGCTGAACGCGCCGGCCGTCATGAGCCGCTTCTCCCGTCTCCTGATCGATCCCAACCGCGGCGAGGACGACCCGACACTCGTCATGCGCATTTCCGACGGTGCGATCGTTCCGGGCAATCATCCGATCACGCCCGAAGAATGGCAATATCGGCTCGATGCCTTCCACCGCCCCTATCACAATGCCGTGTCCGCTACGATCGGCGCGGTGGCCGCGCAGACCGGCAAGGCGCCGCTCGTCCTCTCCATGCATTCCTTCACGCCGGCCTGGAAGGGCGTGCCGCGCCCCTGGCATGTGACGGTGCTGTGGGACAGCGATCCCCGCGCCGTTCGCCCGCTGCTCGCCGAGCTTGGAGCGCCGGGCGACGTCGTGGTCGGCGACAACGAGCCCTATGACGGGGCGCTGCGCGGCGACACCATGTTCCGCCATTGCATGAAGCCCGGCATTCCCCATGCGCTCATCGAGATCCGCCAGGACGAGATCGGCGACGAGATCGGCATCGCCCGCTGGGTCGACCGCTTGGCGCCGGTCTTCGCGCGGTTGAATGCGGACGCAGCCCTGCACACATACGAGATATATCCCTCCCGCACCGGACCCTATTGAGACCAGACGATGACCGAGCTTACCAAGGAACAAGAGACCGAGTTCGAGGCAGCGGCCTTCCGCCGCCTCGTCCGGCACCTGCGCGAGCGCACGGACGTGCAGAATATCGATCTGATGAACCTTGCCGGTTTCTGCCGCAACTGCCTGTCCAACTGGTATCGCGAGGCGGCGAACGAGGCGGGCGTGCCGCTCGACAAGGAAGCCTCCCGCGAAATCGTCTACGGCATGCCCTACGAGGAATGGCGCGCGCTCCACCAGCGCGAGGCGAGCGACGCCCAGAAGGCCGCCTTCGAGGTCAACCGCCCGAAGGAATGATCGCCTCCACGGGAAAATCCTGAAACGCTGCGTGATAGGCCTTGATCTTGCCGGAACTTCGCGGCAAGTCACGGCACCTTTCGAATTTCTAGCCCATCCAAGGAGAAGACCATGTCGGATGCCCACGGCGTCGCACGCGACCAGCTTCGCGCGTTCATCGAGCGGATCGAGCGCCTCGAGGAAGAAAAGAAAACCATCGCCGACGACATCAAGGACGTCTATGGCGAAGCCAAGGGAACCGGCTTCGATACCAAGATTCTGCGCAAGGTCATCCAGATCCGCAAGCAGGACAAGGACGAGCGCATGGAACAGGAAGCCATCCTCGACACCTATCTCCAGGCCCTCGGCATGATCGAGCTGCCGCCGGACGCCGAATAAGGGGCCTGCGCTCATCCTCCTCCGTATGCTCGGCTCAAGGCCGAGGATGACGGAGAGGGCGGAAATGCCGACCAACAAAAAGCCCGACGGTTCCGCCGCCGGGCTTTTTGTTTGAGAAAGAGGCGCGGCTCAGTTTCCGGCGCTCTCGAACTTGCGCACTTCCATGAAGTTCACGGCGGTGCCGCTGAAGCGGCCGGCGTCGATCGACTTGGTCTCGGGCTGGAAGCCCGCCATGTAGACCGTCGTGGGTGCGGCGCGCAGCGTCCTGCTGACGAAACGCGGCGCCTTGACGGGCTTGGACAGCGTCGCCATGCGGCCTTGCTCCAGCGCCCATTGCGAGAGGATCTTCTGCGTCAGCTTCGGCTCGGTGCGGATCGCGCCGCGGCTTGCGGCATCGGCATCCTTCTTCTTCGGGCGGCTGCCCTTGGCCGGCACCTCTTCCGTGGCCCTCGTCGAGAAGGCATCCGTGCCGCCGAGCGAGCGGGCGCCGCCGCCTGCCGGGTCGAGCGCGGCCATTTCGATCGGCGCGTTCTCGCCGAGGTCTCCCGTAGGATCGGCAAGCGCGGCAAGGCCGGAGCGATCGGCCGACGTCGGCAGGACCACCTCGGCCTCCGCCGCGGCCATCAGCGCCGTGCTCGAACCGTCAAGCTCGACCTGCGGGCGCAGGCCCGGGACAGGCACGACGCCCAGCACATCCCCGTCCTCTTCCACGGCGGCGGCGGCCAGCACCGTTGCCGGCTGGGCATCGCCCGCCTCGGTGCGCGCGCCCAGCATGACGGGAAGCGGAATCTTGTAGGCGGAAAGGTCCGCGAATTCGGTCGTCGTTTCCTCGGCGGTCGCCGCTTCGAGCGCGGCGGCGGCCTCGCTCGTCGCCGGCGCGACAAGGGCAAGCTCCGTCGTCTCCTCGACGGCCTTGAAGGCGGGACGGCTGCCGGGCACGGGAGCGGTGAAGGCGAGTTCCGTTTCGGCTTCCGCTGCCGCAACGGGCTTCGCCTTGCCGGCACCCGCGTCGAAATCGTCGGCGATGGCGGCGTTGCTCGCGATCATTTCGGGCTCTTCATCCTCGTCGCCGCCTCCGCCGAAGAGGCTGGCCAGGAAGCCCTTACGTTTGGAAGCGGCCGGGCTCGATCCGCCGCCGGCGACCTGGATGGCGTCGGCGCCGACGCGGCGCTTGTAATCGGCGACGGCCTGCTGATAGCCCGGCAGCGGCTTGCCGTCGGTCGGAATGTGCATGGTCTTGCCGTCGGGGAAAAGACCAACCAACTGCTGCCGGCTCATGCGCGGCCAGGCGCGCACGCTGCCGACGTCGAGATGCACGAAGGGCGAGCCGGAAGTCGGGTAGTAGCCGACGCCGCCCACCTGGAATTTCATGGCGGTGGCGCGCAGGGTGGCGAGTTTCACGCCGGGAATGAAGAAGTCCATCGCCTTGCCGAGCATGTGCTGGCTCTTCTTGGCGACGCCCTTGGTGCGCGAGCGCAGCATGGAATTCGTCGCCGGCGAGCGATAGGCGGAAACGACGTTGATATAGCCGGTCGCGCCGACCTTCTGGTAGACCTCCCAGACGAGGTCGAAGAGGCGGGGGTCCATCTTCGTCGGCTCGTTGCGGCGCCAGTCGCGCAGGAACTGGTTGAGCTGCTTGAGGCCGCGCTGGTCGTAGCGGCCGTTGCGCTTGAAGGTGATCTCGGCCTTTTCCCGCGTATGGAGGAAATAGAGCTTGAGCGTACGGTTACCGCTCTCGGCCTGGACGGTCGCGGGAATGGCTGCGGGCAGGATGAGGGCAGCAGAGAGCACGGCCGTGGTCAGGACCTTGGGCAGCTTGTGCAACACTGTCTTGCAGAGGCTGCCCAGGGAACGCCCCGGGCGCTTCATCGATGCGAACAAATTTGCCAACTCTTTCCCCGTCCGAAGGACAACGAACGTCCGTTATCCCAGATGACTGCCAATTGCGGTAAGAGCATGGCAAATCTGCCACACTTCCGACCGCGAACCCCTTATAGTGAACAATCCACTAACAGGGAATAAACGGCAATCGAGAAATCCCGTAATGCCCGGGGGTTGCGGGGGTTTTACGCAGCTTCCTTCAACGGATCGTCCGGATCGATGCCGTAGTCCTTCAGTTTGCGGTAGAGCGTCGAGCGGCCGATGCCGAGTTTGCGGGCCACCTGGCTCATCTGGCCGTGGTAGAATTTCAGCGCGAAACGGATCAGTTCCTCCTCGACGTCTGCGAGCTTGCGCACATGGCCGCCCTTGTCGACGCTCGAAATGGCATTCTCCGGCCCATGCGCGGCCTCGGCCGATTCGCTCGGCTTGAAATCGGGATAGACGCTCGGCAGGCGCGTCTCGGAGGCGGGTTCCGGCGTGCCCAGGCTGGCCGCTTCCCAGGTGACGGCGCCGTCTTCGGCAAGGCCGTAACCCGGCACCTGCGCGGCGATCTGCGGGAAGTCGGCCGAGCGCAGCTCGTCGCCTTCCGCCAGCACCACGGCGCGGAAGATAGCGTTTTCCAACTGGCGGATGTTCCCCGGCCAGTCATAGGCAGTCAGCAGCGCCATCGCGCCGGCCGAGACGGCAAGCGGACGCGCGAGCTTCTGCTCGCCGGCAAAGCGCTGCACGAAGGCGCGCACGAGTACGGGGATGTCCTCCTTGCGCTTGCGCAGCGCCGGAATGGTGATCGGGAAGACGTTGAGCCGGTAATAGAGGTCCTCGCGGAATCGGCCCTCGCGCACCTCGTTGATGAGGTCGCGGTTGGTCGCCGAGATGAGGCGGACATTGACCTTCTGCGGAAAACGCGCGCCGATCGTCTCGATTTCGCCCTGCTGCACGGCCCGCAGGAGCTTGACCTGCACATCGAGAGGCAGGTCGCCGATCTCGTCGAGGAAGAGCGTGCCGCCGTCGGCCTCCATGAACTTGCCGGTATGGCGCTCGCTCGCGCCGGTGAAGGCGCCCTTCTCGTGGCCGAAGAGGATGCTTTCCACGAGATTGTGCGGGATGGCGCCGCAATTGACCGTCACGAAGGGCTTGCCCGCCCGTTCGCTCGCCGCCTGGATGGCGCGGGCGACCATTTCCTTGCCGACGCCGGATTCGCCTTCCAGCACCACCGGGATGTTCGACTGGGCGGCACGCCGGCCAAGCTCGATGACGCGCAGCATTTCCGGGCTTGCCGAGACGATGTCATCAAAATGCACGGTCTCGGAGCGGCCCCGCCGCCCGCCGCGGCCGCGGCCTTCCCGCTGGTCCACCTTCAGGGCGTTGCCGACCGCGACGTTGAGCCGTTCGGGCGAGACGGGCTTGACCACGAAGTCGAAGGCGCCGGCGCGCATGGCCGAGACCACCGTCTCGATACCGCCCTGCCCCGTTTGCACGATGACGGGAATGGTGTTCTCGCGCTCGGCGAGCGCATCCAGGAAGGCCGAACCGTTCATCTCCGGCATCATCAGATCCAGCAGGATCACGTTGATGAGGCCCCCCTTGCGATCGAGCAGGTCGAGGCCCGCACGGCCGTTTTCCGCCATATGGGCGACATGGCCGGAGCGCTCGATCATGTTCTTGAGAAGCCTGCGCTGGACAGGATCGTCGTCGATGACAAGAATATGGGCCGTCACTGGAACCTCCTTGCCTGAAGACGTGCGTCATGCACGCCCAAGGGAAATGAACACGGGCGGACCATGGCAGAAAGGGTTGAACATGCCGTTTTGAGAAAGGCTTGCATTTTAACCATTGCCGACGCAAGCAAGGGGCCGTTCCGCCCGCCTGAAAGAGAGATGACGATGAACCGCACCTTCCCCGCCCCTTCCATCGCCTTCGCGCCGGCCGAGGCCGCAGCCAGTGCCGAACTCGGCGATCTTCCCGGCTGGAATCTCGCCGATCTCTACCCCGGACCGGCCTCGCCGGAATTCACGGCCGACATGAAGAAGGCCGAAACCGACACGCTGGCCTTCGAGGCGAAGTGGAAGGGCAAGCTCGACACGGCGGCCGAAAAGACGGGCGACGAGGGCATCGGCGCGGCCGTCAGGGAATTCGAGGCGCTGGAGGACGTGATGGGCCGCATCATCTCCTATGCCGGCCTCACCTATTTCACCAACACGACCGATCCGGCGAACGGGAAATTCTACGGCGACGTGCAGGCGAAGCTCACCGACCTCGGCGCGCATCTCCTGTTTTTCTCCCTTGAACTCAACAGGATAGCCGACGAGCGCATCGCGGCGGCGTTGAAGAACGATGCGCTTGCCGCGCACTACGCTCCCTGGATCGAGGATCTGCGCAAGGACAAGCCCTACCAGCTCGACGACAGGACCGAGCAGCTCTTCCTCGAAAAGTCGATGACGGGCGCGGCCGCCTGGAACCGTCTCTTCGACGAGACCATGGCCTCGCTCCGCTACACGATCGACGGCGAGGAGGTGCCGCTGGAGATCGCCCTCAACCAGCTCCAGTCGCCGGACGGCGAGGCCCGCCGCAAGGCCGCCGAGGCGCTGGCCGCGACCTTCAGGGAGAACATCCGCACCTTCACGCTGATCACCAACACGCTCGCCAAGGACAAGGAGATTTCCGACCGCTGGCGCGGCTTTGCCGACATCGCCGACAGCCGCCACCTTGCCAACCGCGTCGAGCCGGAAGTGGTCGCCGCGCTCGCGGAAGCCGTGCGCGAAGCCTATCCGCGCCTATCCCACCGCTACTATGCGATGAAGGCGAAGTGGCTCGGAATGGAGCAGATGGACTATTGGGACCGCAACGCGCCCCTTCCCGAGACACCCGATGCGGTGATCCCGTGGAGCGAGGCGCGAGACACCGTGCTTGCCGCCTACGGCGCCTTCGCCCCCGAAATGGCCGCCATCGCCAAGAACTTCTTCGACAAGGGCTGGATCGACGCGCCGGTGCGCCCCGGCAAGGCGCCGGGCGCCTTCGCCCATCCGACCGTGCCCTCAGCGCACCCCTACGTGCTCGTCAACTACATGGGCAAGCCGCGCGACGTGATGACGCTCGCCCATGAGCTCGGCCACGGCGTGCATCAGGTACTTGCCGGCGGACAGGGCGCGCTGATGGCCTCGACGCCGTTGACGCTCGCCGAAACGGCCTCCGTCTTCGGCGAGATGCTGACCTTCCGCAGTCTCCTCGACAAGACGAAGGACAAGCGCGAGCGCAAGGCCATGCTCGCCCAGAAGGTCGAGGACATGATCAACACGGTCGTGCGCCAGATCGCCTTCTACGAATTCGAGCGC
>CBIMFD010000042.1:0-17364 GCA_966243085.1 uncultured Shinella sp. | reverse complement strand
CAGACGAGGGCGAAGAGGACCAGCGAGCGGCGGGCATGGGTGGTCTGCGGCGCGGCGCGGAGCGAGACGATCATATTGATCAGCGCCAGCGCGAAGAGCACGTAGGCGCCGACACGGTGCACGAACTGTACGGTCTTCGGGTTCTCGAAGAGGTTGATCCACCACGGCTGCTGCACGAAGAGGCCGCCCGGCACGACCGCGCCGTCCATCAGCGGCCAGGTGTTGTAGGAAAGCCCGGCATCGAGGCCGGCGACGAGCGCGCCGAGATAGATCTGGAAGATCGCCATGCAGGCGATGATGCCGGCCATGCGCCGGGAGCTCGCTACAGGCGCCGGATCGTCGCTGTGCGGCGCGAGCGCGCGCATCAGCCACATCGTCCCGGTGAAGATGAGACAGGCGATGGTGAGGTGCGTTGCAAGCCTGTACTGGCTGACGGAGACGCGGTCGGCAAGGCCGGAGGAGACCATCCACCAGCCGACGAAGCCCTGGAAGCCGCCGAGCGCCAGAAGGCCGACGAGCGGCCAGCGCATCTTCTTCTCGATACGGCCGGTCAGCCAGAAGAAGACGAGCGGCACGGCGAAGACGAAGCCGATGGATCGCGCGATCAACCGGTGCGCCCATTCCCACCAGAAGATCGTCTTGAACGCCTCGATGGTCATGCCCTTGTTGATCTGCTCGTATTGCGGGATGCGCTTGTAGAGGTCGAATTCCTCCTGCCAGTCCTTCTCGGTGAGCGGCGGGATGGCGCCGTGGATGGGGTTCCATTCGGTGATGGAAAGGCCGGATTCGGTGAGCCGCGTCGCGCCGCCGACCAGCACCAGCACGAACAGCGTGAAGAGGACGAAACCCAGCCAGATGCGTATCTGCCGGCGGTTGCGGTCGATCCTGTCCGTCTCGTTGCCGCTGCGATAGGCGGTGGCGGTCGTGGCGCTCATTCTCTCGGCTCCTCTGTCCGGCGGCGGGTAGCCGGCCGGCATTTGACGCGATTGCGGCGGCAAAACCGCAGATGCGGCGCCGCCAGCGTTGATTTGCCCGACCAGCCCGTGCAAAACAAGGCCCGAACCTTTGCGGCATGCCGTCGCGGCCCTGCCCTCCCCTTAATCCGGAAGACCGTCCATGCCCCCTCGCCTCAGAAAGCTGATCGGCACGATCCTCATCATCATCCTCGTGCTCGCCTATGCGCTGATCGCGACGACCGTCGCCTCGGCCACGCTCGGGCAATCGGCCTGGTACATCCATCTCCTCTATTTCGCGGTGACGGGGCTTTTGTGGATCCTGCCGGCCATGCTCATCATCAAGTGGATGGAAAAGCCGGGCAAGCCGCGCGGCAAGTAGGCCGGCCCTCGCCCCGTGTTATCCAATCGCTAACCGCGCCCGGCGAATCCCGCCGGAACGGAACCGGGGTTAAACCAATCGGCAGGCCTTGCAGCTATGCTCTTCCTGCGGCGATACGGCCGCGGATCAAGGGGCGCATGGGCCGGTAGCGATGCAACTCCATCTTCAGATCATGCCATCCGAGCGGGCCTTTACGGCTGCGGCGGACGATGCCGACGGCGCGGCCATTGCCGGGCCGCTCTCCTTCCGCCTGCACGAGCGCATGGAGCCGCTGGAGGCCGCATGGCGGGCGCTGGAAGCGGAGAACGGTCTCTCCCTGCATCAGGGCTACGACTGGTGCCGCGCCTGGACCGAGAGCCATGGCGGCCGGGTCCTCGTTATGGAAGGCGTTTGCGCCGGGCGCACCCATCTCCTCCTGCCGCTCGACGTCACCCGCCTTGGCCCCTTGCGCATCGCGCGCCTGCTCGCGAGCGATTTCAGCAACATCAATACCGGGCTTCATACGCCGGCCTTCCGCTCGCTTGCCGCCTCGGGAGGGGTGGGCGAGGCGCTGCGGCAGGCACGCGGCCTCTTTGCCGGCCACTTCGATCTTCTCCTGCTGGACAAGGTGCCGCTTGCCTGGCGCGGCCGGCAAAGCCCCTTCTGCGCGCTGGCCGGGGTGCGCAATCAGAATGCCGCATTCCAACTGCCGCTCCTTGCGGATTTCGAGGAGACGCTGGCCCAGCTCAACGCCAAGCGCCGCCGCAAGAAGTTCCGTACGTCCGAGCGTCGCCTCGCCGCCATCGGCGGCTATGAGCATGTCGTCGCGGCGCCCGGCGCCGAATCCGACGCGCTTCTGGAGGCCTTCTTCCTCCAGAAGGCCGCCCGCTTCGAGGCGATGGGCCTGCCGGACGTCTTTCGAGACGAGGAAACGCGCAAATTCTTCCGGACGCTCATCGCCGTGCCGCAAACGCGGGAAACCTATCCGCTGCGCCTTCATGCATTGCGCCTCAAGGGCGAGCACCAGGGCCGCATCCTTGCGATCGCCGGCCTGTCGCGCAAGGGCGACCATGTGGTCTGCCAGTTCGGCTCCATCGACGAGACCATCGCGGCCGATGCCAGCCCGGGCGAACTTTTGTTCTATCTCGTCATCCGCCAGCTCTGCGAAGAGGGTGCGCGCCTCTTCGATTTCGGCATCGGCGACCAGCCCTACAAGCGGTCGTGGTGCACGCTGGAAACACCGCAGCACGACCTCTTCTGGGCGGCTTCGGCGGCCGGACAGGCGGCGGCCGCCCTGCACCGCATGAAGACGGGCGCAAAGCGCCTCATCAAGCAGAACGCGAAGATCTACTCCTTCGTGCAGCGCCTTCGCTCCGGCCGGCAGCAGCCGGCACCCGCGGAGGCCGAGACGGACTGAGCGTCAGGCCGCACGGCGGCCCGGACGGCGCGGCGGCTCGCCCGCCTCGCCCGTCATCAGCACGATCTCGCCATAGCCCGCCTCGCCGAAGGCGCCGATCAGCTCGACGATCCTGTCTTCGTCGGCGCCGGGAATGGAGAGGATGATATCCGTCTCCTGCCCATGGGTCAGGCGGCGGACGCCCTCCACTTCGGCCGGGCCGCATTCCACGATCACGGTGTCGTAGGCATCGGCAAGCGAGCCGATCACCATGGCGAGCCGATCGATGCCGCGCATGGCGCGCTTGATGTCGGCATTGCCGCGCGGGATGATGTGGGCGGCGGAGAGCCTGTCGCCGTGGATGATGTCGCCGAAGGCGGCATCGCCGACGAGAAGATCGGTAATACCGGGCACGTCGATCGACTGCGCCATCAGCCGCGTGGGGCAGGCTGAGCCGGTCAGATCGATGACCAGCGTCTTGCGGTCCTCCTCGGCGATCCGGCGGGCAAGCATCACGGCTGCGGTGGAGCCCTGGTCGCCGGAGGGCGAGACGGAAACCGCAACGGCGATATCGTTGCCGACCATATGCCGGGCGACCGCGGCGACGGAGAAATTGTCCTCCTCCCCGAAGGCGGAGGCGACGCTGGGCGACGGTTCGGCTGTCCTCATCTCGTCCTCTCCTTCCTCGTCCTCCTCCGGGCCGACATCGGCAAGGAGGGATCGCGCCGGCGCCGGAACGTCGCGCGCGGGAGCAAAACTCTCGCGAACCGTCGGTCGGCGAATAAGGACCGGGGCCTCGGCGATAACGACCGGTTCGATTTCTTCCTCTGTCTCGATCTCCATCTCATCGTCCTCCCGGCGGCCCGGACCGGCCGCCGCGACGCCGACGGGCTTCAACGCGCGGCCGCTGAAGAGTTCGGCCAGCAGGACGGCAATGGCGCTGAGGACGAAGCCGGCGACACCGCCGACGATGGTGATCGGCATGACTTTCGGGAAGGAGACCTCCGTGGGCTCGGCGGCCGCGGAAATGACGCGGGCGTCGGCCGGCGTCGCGCCGCTGCTGGTGCGCGACGTCGCCTCGCGGTAGCGGGCGAGATAGGTTTCGAGGAGCTGGCGCTGGGCCGCGGCTTCGCGTTCCAGCGCCTTGAGGCCTACCTCGTCCTCGCCGGCGCGAGCGGTGTCCGCCTTCAGCGTATTGAGCTGTTGGACGAGCTGATTCTCGCGCAGCCCTGCCGTCTTCGCCTCGTTTTCGAGACTCGTCAGGATCTTCCGCGTTTCGGCCTTGATCTGCGTGCGGATGCCGGCGATCTGCGAGCGCAGGCCCTTCAGCCGCGGATGGCCCTCAAGCAGCGATGTGGAAAGGTCCGATATCTGCGCCTGGATCTGCGCCTCGTTTTCCTTCAGCCGCTGGATCATCTGGGAACCGACGACGGCCGGAAGCGTATCCGGCGCCCCGCCGCTCTCCAGCACGGCGCGCACGCCCTCCGCGCGCGCTTCCGCGCTGGCGCGCTCGCCGCGCACCCGAGCAAGCTCGGTGGAGATGTCGTTGAGCTGCCGCACGGCAAAGGTGGTGTTCTCGCCCGTCGGCAGGAGATCGGATTGCGAGCGGTATTCGGCGACCTTCTGCTCGGCCTCGCGCACCTTCTCCCGCAGGTTGGCGATCTCCGGCTCCAGCCAGCGCGTCGCCTCCGAATTGGTATCGAGCTTGGCGCCGCTCTGGAGGGAAAGATAGACCTTGGCCATCTCGTTGGGAATCTCGGCGGCGAGGTGCGGGTCCTGCGAGTTGAACTCGATGCCGATAACGCGCGACTTCTCCACCTGGTAGACGACCAGCTTCTCGTTGAACTCCTTCAGCACGCGCTCTTCCGGCGGCAGGTCCAGCGGGTTCTTCTTGAAACCGAGGAGGACGAGGAGGTCGGAAATCGCGGAGGGCTTGGCGGTCGGGTCGAATTCCTCAAGCTCGTAGAGCTTCATGTTGCGGGCGACCTGCTTGATGAGGTCGGCGGACTTCAGGAGCTGGACCTGGCTGGCGATGCCCAACTCGTCGAGGGCCGGCCGTTCGCGGTCCTGAGTGCGGTCCTGCCCCGTCGTGAAGGCCGGCTCGCGCGTTTCGATGAGAAGGCGGGCTTCGCTCTTGTATTGGGGCGTGATGAGGTTCGCCGCGACGAAGGCGACGCCAGCGCAGGCGACCGTCGCCATGAGCACGCGCATGCGCCTGTGCCAGATGGCGCCGAAAAGGCTGCCGAGGTCGATATCGACATCCTGCTGGCTCTCGTGAACGCCCGACATATCCCTGCTCCAAACATGATGGTTTCCCCGCAAGGTAAACAAAGATGGTAACCCAAGAGTTAATCACTCCCGGTTGTCCATCGCCGCACGCACGCCTTTTAAGAGAAGACCAATCCTGACGGCGATGCGCCTTTACCAGCCATTAACCCTAACGGATCGATAACAGGGCCACACTTCTGATTTGCGGGATTGGACAGCGAATGACATTCGCAACGATCAACAAGGGCATACTGCTCGCGCTGGCGCTTGCCGTGCCGGCCGTTTCGGGCTGCAGCGGTTATCGCCCGGCCCCCAAGGCCTTTCACCAGGCGACCATCCAGCCCTACAGACTGGACAGCGGCGACCGCCTGCGCATCACCGTCTTCGAGCAGACCGGCCTCAGCAACAGCTACACCGTCGACCAGGCGGGCTATGTCGCCTTCCCGCTCATCGGCCCCGTGCCGGCGCGCGGCAAGACGCTCCAGGAACTCGAAAGCATCATCGCGGCAAAGCTGCGCCAGGGGTATCTGCGCGATCCGGACGTCTCCATCGAGGTCGACCGCTACCGCTCGATCTACATCATGGGCGAGGTCGGCCAGTCCGGGCAGTACAGCTATGTCGCCGGCATGACGATTCAGAACGCCATCGCGGTGGCCGGGGGCTTTTCGCCGCGCGCCAACCAGCGCGACGTCGACGTCACCCGCAAGATCAACGGCAAGATCATCACCGGCCGCGTTTCCATCTCCGATCCGGTGCTTGCCGGCGATACGATCTATGTCCGTGAACGGCTGTTCTGAGCATCATGGCGGACGATGGGCCTTTGCGCATCATTCACTGCTTCAGGTCGCCCATAGGCGGGATATTCCGTCATGTGCGCGACCTTGCCGAATTCCACGCCAAGGCTGGCCATGACATCGGCATCATCTGCGACAGCCTCACGGGCAGTGCCTTCGAGGACAAGCTTTTCGACGAGATTCGCCCCTATCTCTCGCTCGGCCTCGTGCGCCTGCCGATCAGCCGGTCCGTCAGCCCGCGCGACCTCATCGCCTTCCGGGAAAGCTATCGTGAAATAAAAGGTTTGCGGCCGAATGTGCTGCACGGGCATGGCGCCAAGGGTGGCGCCATCGCCCGGCTCATCGGCTCAGCCCTGCGGGTCAACAGGTATCGCGTAGCCCGCCTCTATTCGCCGCATGGCGGCAGCCTGCATTACAGGCGCAACACCGCGTCGGGCCTTGCGATCCTGACCGCCGAACGGCTGCTCGAACCGCTCGGCGACGGGCTCACCTTCGTCTGCGACTACGAGCGGAACGTCTACGAAGCCCGCGTCGGCAAGCCGCGCGTGCGCACCGAGCGCATCTACAACGGCATTCACGACCGCGACTTCGAGACCGTCCATCCGCGCGAGGACGCCGTCGACTTCCTCTATATCGGCATGCTGCGCGACCTGAAGGGGCCGGACCTGTTCGTCGATGCCTTCGCGCGCACGGAGCGCCTCGTCGGCCGCCCGCTCTCCGCCCTGATGGTCGGTGACGGGCCGGACAAGGAGAAATACGAGGAGATGATGCTCCAGCGCGGGCTCGGCCGCCGCATCGGCCTCCTGCCCGCCATGAAGGCACGCGAGGCATTCGCCCTAACCCGCAACGTCGTGGTGCCCTCGCGCGCCGAGGCGATGCCCTATATCGTCCTGGAGGCGCTTGCCGCGCGCAAGCCGGTCATCGCCAGCCGCGTCGGCGGCATTCCCGAAGTGCTCGGCCCGGACAGCATCGCCCTGACCGAGCCGGGCGACGCCTCTTCGCTTGCCGCCGCCATGGCCGAGGCCGTCAGCGACGGCTCCTGGTTCGGCAAGGTGATGCCGGAGCCTGCCGCCTTCAAGCAGACCTTCTCGGCCTCCGCCATGTCGACGGCGCTTCTTGGCCTCTACCGCGATATCCTTTCCGGCCAGGGTGGCGGAAATCGGCACGCTTCGTAAGGCCCTTTCCTTCCGCTACGTAAACGTTTCTTAGGGCCTTCATGCTATCTCCGGCAGAAACCTCGCAGAGGCCTGCCATGAACCATGTCGACAAGCACGAGTCCTTCGATCCGGAAGCCCTGAGGCGCAAGGCCTCGGAAATCCGGACGATCTCGGCCGACTCTCCCCTGGAAAACGGCGACAAGGCCGCCGCGCTCAACCCGCTCGCCCGCAAGATCGCCCAGCAGTTCCGCGACGACAGCTACTCGCCTGCGATGATCACCGGCCTTCTGCGCCTTACCGAGTTTGCGGCGCTCCTGACCATCGGCTATTGCATCCACGCGTTCTACGTCAGCATGGCCATCACCGTCCTCTACGTCGCCGTGCTCGTCGGCGGCGCGGCCATCGGCGTGTTGATGCTCCAGCTAGCCGATGCCTATCAGGTTCCCGCGCTCCGCTCGCCGCTGCGCATGATGCCGCGCATCCTGGCCGCCTGGGCCATCGCCTTTGCCGCCATGTCGCTCGCCCTGTTCTTCTTCAAGTCCGGCGGGGAATATTCCCGCGTCTGGTTCGCCTCGTGGTTCGCCGTCGGCGCCGTCTGGCTCGTCGCCGAACGGCAGGTGATCGCCTATGCCATCCGCCGCTGGGCGCGCAACGGCACCATGGAGCGCCGCGCCGTCATCGTCGGCGGCGGCGAGCCGGCCAAGGAACTCATCCGCTCCCTCGAGCACCAGCCGGAAAACGACATCCGCATCTGCGGCATCTTCGACGACCGCGACGAGCGCCGCTCCCCCTCGATCATCGCCGGCTATCCCAAGCTCGGCACAGTGGCCGAACTCGTCGAATTCGCGCGCCTTGCCCGCATCGACATGCTGATCATCTCGCTGCCGCTTTCGGCGGAGGCACGCATCCTTGCGCTTCTCAAGAAGCTCTGGGTGCTGCCGGTCGACATCCGCCTTGCCGCCCATGCGAAGGGCCTGCGCTTCCGCCCGCGCAGCTATTCCCAGGTCGGCAACCTGCCGATGCTCGACATCTTCGACAAGCCGATCGCCGATTGGGACAATGTCGCCAAGCGCATCTTCGACCTCTTCTTCAGCGTGGTCGCGCTCGCCCTGCTCTGGCCGGTCATGCTCGGCGCGGCGCTGGCCGTCAAACTCACCTCGCCGGGGCCGATCATCTTCAAGCAGAAGCGCCACGGCTTCAACAACGAGGTCATCGAGGTCTACAAGTTCCGCTCGATGTACACGCACCTTTCCGACCCGACCGCGCGCGCGGCCGTGACGAAGGGCGATCCGCGCGTGACCCCCGTCGGCCGCTTCATCCGCAAGTCCTCGATCGACGAGCTGCCGCAGATCTTCAACGTGCTGAAGGGCCAGCTCTCCCTCGTCGGCCCGCGTCCGCACGCCGTCGAGGCCCAGACCCACGACCGCAAATATGTCGACGTGGTCGACGGCTACTTCGCCCGGCACCGCGTCAAGCCGGGCGTCACCGGCTGGGCGCAAATCAACGGCTGGCGCGGCGAGATCGACCATGACGACAAGATCCGCTTCCGCACGGAATTCGACCTCTACTACATCGAGAACTGGTCGCTCTGGCTGGACCTGAAGATCCTCGTCCTGACGCCGCTCCGCCTGCTCAATACGGAAAACGCCTATTGAGCGACGCGGCCCTCACCCATGCCCCGATCTTCCGGCCGCAGCTTGCGGCCGTCGGCGTTGCCGGCTCGGCGCTGGTGACGGTCGGCGTGTTCCTGTCGGGCTTCGTCATGAGCGAGCCGGCGCCATACGAACTCTTCATGGCGGCCCTCATCGCCCTGTGGGCGATCGTCGGCCTGCGCATCTCGCGCGGCGTCGCCCCGCTCCTCGTCCTGCTCCTCCTCTTCAATGTCGGCGGCATGCTCTCGCTGACGGTGATGGACGATCTCGCGGGCGGGCCGATGTACATCGCCGTCTCCACCTTCCTTGCGCTCTCCTGCGTCTTCTTCGCGGCCATCGTCGAAGCCCGGCCGGCGAGGCTGGACCTCATCTTCCGCGCCTGGGTGGCGAGCGCTCTCATCACCTCCCTTCTCGGCATTCTCGGTTATTTCCATGCCTTTCCGGGTGCGGAGGTCTTCACGCTCTACGACCGCGCCAAGGGCGCCTTCCAGGATCCGAACGTCTTCGGCCCCTTCCTCGTCGCGCCGTCGCTCTATCTGGTGCACGGGCTGCTTGCCGGACGCATGCTCGGTGCGCCGCTGAAGGTCGCCGGCGTCCTGATCCTGGCGCTCGGCCTCTTCCTCTCCTTCTCGCGCGCGGCCTGGGCGCTCTATCTCTTCTCCGTCGTGGCCCTCGTCTTCGTCATGCTGCTGAAGGAGCGCACCGGCGCCTTCCGGCTGAAAATCCTCGTCCTCAGCCTTGCGGCCGCCGCCGTCCTCATCCTTGCCCTCGTCGTCGCGCTGCAATCGGACAAGGTCGCCGGCCTCTTCTCCGACCGGACCCAGCTCGTGCAGGACTATGACGGCGGCCATCTCGGCCGCTTCGATCGCCACCGCATCGGCTTCCTGATGGCGATGGAGAAGCCGCTCGGCATCGGCCCCATGGTCTTCAGCCGCATCTTTCCGGAGGACGAGCACAATATCTGGCTGAAGTCGCTGACGACCTACGGCTGGCTCGGCTTTCTCTGCTATCTCACCCTCATCGTCTGGACGCTTTCCGCCGGCTTCAAGGCCCTTCTGCGCAACCGGCCCTGGCAGCCTTTCCTGATGATCGCCTATATCTGCGTTCTCGGGCATACCGCGATCGGCTTCGTCATCGACACCGACCACTGGCGGCACGCCTATCTGCAGATCGGCATCGTCTGGGGCTGCCTGGCGCTGGAACGCCGCCACAACCGGCAGGCGAAGCCGACGGCGAGCCCGTCATGACCAATCCTCCTGAACGGACCCAGCGGCCGCTCCGCCTGATGCAGGTGCTGGAGCCGAGCGGCGGCGGCTCGGGCCGCCATTTCATCGATCTGTGCCGGGGCATGCAGGCGCGCGGCCATGTCGTGCACGCCGTCTATTCGCCGCTGCGCGCGGAGGATCGCTTCGTCGCCGAACTGCGCAGCCTCGATCTTGCCGGCATCCATGTGGTCGCCATGGCGCGCTCGCCCGGCCCTTCGGATTTCGGCGCCTGGCGGGCGCTGCGCGGCCTCATGCGGCAGGCCGGCCCCTTCGACGTCATCCACGGCCACAGCTCCAAGGCAGGCGCGCTCCTGCGCCTTCGCCTCCCCGGCCGGCATGTGCCGCGAGTCTATACGCCGCATGCCTTCCGCACCATGGATCCCGGTCTCGGCCATCTCGGCCGAAAAGTCTACGGCTCGATCGAGACGCTGCTCGCGCGCGGCTTCACGGACCGGCTGATCTGCGTGTCGGCGGACGAATATGCCCATGCCCGCGCCCTTGGCGTGCCGCGCCGCAAGCTTTCCATCGTCGTCAACGGGGTGGAGACGCCGCCGGACGACTGCCGCGCGGCGGTGCGGGACGCGCTCGGCATTCCGGCCGATGCCCTCACCTTCGGTTTCGTCGGCCGTCTCTGTCACCAGAAGGCGCCGGAGCGGCTCGTCGCCGCCTTCGACCTTGCGGCGCGCAGCCTGCCGGACGCCCATCTGCTGATGGTCGGCTCCGGCGAGGCGGAAGGCGACGTCCGCCGGTGGATCGCGGCCTCGGCCCATCCGGAGCGTATCCACCTGACGGCGGGCTTCACGGGTCCGAAGGCCATGGTGGCGATCGACGCGCTCGTCATGCCGAGCCGCTACGAGGCGATGTCCTATGTGATGCTGGAGGCGGCCGCCGCCGGAAAGCCGATGATCCTCACCAATGTCGGCGGCGTCTCGACGGTGCTGAAACACGGCGAGAACGGCGAGGTGCTGGAAAACAGCGACGACCCGCAGCCCCTCGCCGACGCGATGTTGCGCCTTGCCGAGCCGGGCCGCCTTGCCCGCCACGCCGACGCCGCCCACGCCCGCAGCCGGGACTACGGTCTCGACCGCATGATCTGCGATACCGAAGCGATCTACCGAAGCCTCGTCGCGTAAAGGCCGCCTCCCCAAAGGGGAAGCGGCCCTGATCGATGCCGGCGACGACTATCGCCGGATCGCCCGTCCGATCACGATGAGGACGCAGGCGCCGATGAAGCCGGCCACGAGATAGCCGAGCCAGCCGCCGAGCGAGACGCCGATCAGCCCCAGCAGAATGTTCGCCACCGCTGCGCCGACGATGCCAAGCACGATGTTCATCAGCACGCCCATGTTGCTTTTCATGAACATTTCGGCGAGCCAGCCGGCGATGCCCCCGATGATGATGGCTGCGATCCAGCCGATACCTGCGTCTTCCATTCCCGTCTCCTCACGTTGGGATGCCTCCGGCGCCACTGGCCGGCGGGAGGATAACGCAGAAACCGCCACAAAGTTCCATGACCGGGAACCGGGCGGGCATTTTGGCGGTGAAGAGAAAATGGTCGGAATGGCGGGATTCGAACCCACGACCCCTTGACCCCCAGTCAAGTGCGCTACCGGGCTGCGCTACATTCCGGACCGCGGAAACCCCTATAGTCTCGGGCATTTGGATGCAAGCCAAAAATTGGCCGGCGGGAACAAATCCGGTGTTTTCGCCCGCCCTCCTACCGCACCTGGTCGAGCAGGCGCTTGCATTCGAGGAGATCGTAGAGAGCCTCCTGCAGGAGGGCACGGTCCTCCTTGCCGACGCTGGTCTTGCCGATGGAGATTTCCGGCGCTTCGTCCGTGCCGCCGACGAAGGAGAAGAAGCGGCGGCTTGCGGGCGCCTTGGCGCGGCCGACGATCTGGTCCTCGTCGCTGCCGGCCTTGGGCGCCGGCGGCTCCTCGTGGCTGGCGGCAGCCAGCGCCTCGACGGTCGCAAGGTCGCCGCTCGCGATGGCGGCGACGAACTTGTTGCCGTTGACCTTGAGCAGCTTCTGCACGCCCTTGATCGTATAGCCGTGGTCGTAGAGGAGATGGCGGATGCCCTTGAGCAGGTCCACGTCCTCCGGCCGATAGTAGCGCCGGCCGCCGCCGCGCTTCATCGGCTTGATCTGCGTGAAGCGCGTCTCCCAGAAGCGCAGCACATGCTGCGGCAGGTCGAGATCGTCTGCGACTTCGCTGATGGTGCGGAACGCGTCCGGACTCTTGTCCATTCTACCCTCGATGAAAAGCTCGCGACGGCATTCTGACACAAACGCCGTCGAATCGCATTCATTTCAGCGGGTTGCCGAACAATATTCAAGCATCGATTCGCCTTTGCCAGGCGGAAGAGCTCAGGAAGCGGGGGATGCAGGCTTCTGTTTCGCCTTGCGCGCGAGATGGGCCTTCAGCACGCGCTGCTTGAGCACGTTGGAGGCCTTGAAGGTCATGACGCGGCGGGGCGAGATCGGCACTTCCTCGCCGGTCTTGGGATTGCGGCCGATGCGCTCGTTCTTGTCGCGCACCTGGAACGTGGCGAAGGAGGAGAGCTTCACGCTCTCGCCGCGCACGATGGCGTTGCAGATCTCGTCGATCACGGTCTCGACGAGCTCCGCCGATTCCGTTCTGGAAAGGCCGACCTTCCGGAAAACCGATTCGGCCAAATCTGCGCGTGTCACCGTTTTGCCGCTCATCGTTCCTCACCGATTTCTTATTGAAAGCGTATGGTTAAGTGGCGGAAGAGTATTGTCCTTGCCCCCCGTGGTCAAGCGGCGCGACGGGCGCGCCGCTCACCTACCAGCGAAGCAGCACCGCACCCCAGGTGAAGCCGCCGCCCATGGCCTCCAGAAGCACGAGATCGCCTTCCTTGACGCGGCCGTCGGCAGCCGCCGCGGCAAGCGCCAGCGGGATGGAGGCGGCCGAGGTGTTGCCGTGCTGGTCGACGGTGACGACGACCTTCTCCAGCGGGATGCCGAGCTTCTTGGCGGAGCCGTCGATGATGCGCTTGTTGGCCTGGTGCGGCACCAGCCAGTCGATGTCGTCGGCGGTAAACCCCGTGGCATCGAAGGCCGAGACGATGACGTCGGTGATCATGCCGACGGCATGCTTGAAGACCTCGCGGCCTTCCATGCGAAGGTGCCCGACGGTGCCGGTGGTGGACGGGCCGCCGTCGACATAGAGCTTTTCGCGGTGCGCGCCGTCAGAGCGAAGCTGTGCGGTCAATACGCCGCGGTCGGCCGTGCTGCCCTTCCCCTCCTGCCCTTCCAGCACGATGGCGCCGGCGCCGTCGCCGAAGAGCACGCAGGTCGTGCGGTCGGTCCAGTCGAGGATGCGCGAGAAGGTCTCCGCACCGATGACGAGGACGCGCCGCGCAAGGCCGCCGCGGATATAGGCATCGGCCGTCGCCACCGCATAGACGAAGCCGGAACAGACGGCCTGCACGTCGAAGGCGAAGCCATGGTGCATGCCGAGGCGGTTCTGGATGTTGACGGCGGTGGCCGGGAAGGTGTTGTCGGGCGTGGAGGTCGCGACGATGATGAGGTCGATGTCGGCCGGCGTCAGTCCGCCCTTATCCAGCGCGGCGCGCGCGGCGGCCTCGCCGAGCGAGGCGGTCGTCTCGCCGTCGCCTGCGATATAGCGCTGGCGGATGCCGGTGCGCTGCACGATCCACTCGTCGGACGTGTCGACCATGCTTTCCAACTCGGCATTGGTAAGCACCCGCCTGGGAAGCGCCGTCCCGAAACCGCGGACCACTGAACGAATCATTCTGTCTATACCTCGTCGCTCACGCCCTGCGCACCTTCGACAGGCCGACCCGCGTGATACTTCTGCAAATCTCTTTCGATCTTGTCCTTGAGGCCGTTGCGGACCATGTCGTAGCCGACATCCACCGCCGCGGCAAAGCCTTCGGCATCCGTGCCGCCGTGGCTCTTGATGACGATGCCGTTGAGGCCGAGGAACACGCCGCCGTTGACCTTGCGCGGATCCATCTTCTCGCGCACCCGGTCGAAGGCGCTCTTAGCGAGCACATAGCCGAGCTTGGCAAGCCAGGTGCGCGACATGGCGGCGCGCAGGTACTCGGCAATCTGCCGCGCCGTACCCTCGGCCGCCTTCAGCGCAATGTTGCCGGCAAAACCTTCCGTGACCACCACATCCACCGTGCCGCGACCGATATCGTCGCCCTCGACGAAGCCATAATACTCGATCGTGTCGAAATTGGCCTCGCGGATGAGCTGGCCGGCGGCCTTGACCTCTTCCTGGCCCTTGATCTCCTCGACGCCGACATTGAGGAGGCCGACCGTCGGTCGGTCGATCTCGAAGAGGGCGCGCGCCATGGCGCCGCCCATCAGCGCGAAATCGAAGAGCTGATTGGCGTCAGCGCCGATCGTCGCGCCGATGTCGAGCACGATGCTCTCGCCTTTCAGCGTCGGCCAGATGCCGGCGATGGCCGGGCGCTCGATATTGGCCATCATACGCAGGCAGAACTTCGACATGGCCATCAACGCGCCGGTATTGCCGGCCGAGACGGCGACGTCCGCCTCGCCCTTGGCAACCGCGTCGATCGCCAGCCACATGGAGGACTTTCCGCGCCCGCGGCGCAGCGCCTGGCTGGGCTTTTCGTCCATGCCGACGGCGATCTCACAGTGATGGAAGGTGCTGGCCGC
Source organism: uncultured Shinella sp. (assembly GCA_966243085.1). Lineage (GTDB taxonomy): Bacteria > Pseudomonadota > Alphaproteobacteria > Rhizobiales > Rhizobiaceae > Shinella. Next base: position 2,840 of record CBIMFD010000042.1, on the reverse strand, counting down.
CTTCAGCTTGGGATGCTGCTCCAGGAGCGGCTCGCATTCGGCGGCATTACCATAAAGCGCAAAGCGGACTTCGGGGTGGCGCTCGAGAGCCTTGGCTGCGCCGGGGATGGCGACCTTCGGGCCGAAATCGCCACCCATGACATCGACGGAAATTCTGACCACGCGTGCTTTGCCTTAATTCTTGTTTCCAACGGCAGAAGAGCCGCCGCGGCGGGGGTTGCGCCAAAATAGCGCTTTTCGCCGGGGGCACAACTGAATTATCGGGCGCCTTGAGGCCGGTTCAGTCTTTTTTCCAGTCCTTGAGAACCGCGAAGGGCGAAGGCTTCCGATCGTCCGCGTCGGTGCTTTCGATATGGCCGGAAAAGGCGACGTCGGCCTTGCGCGGATAGGGATCGATGGCGAGCGCCGCATGCTCGGCGGCGACCGCGCCAGCGTCGATCGTGTCGCCCGTGAAGACTTCCGGCGCATCCGGGCCGTCCGGGTCGAGCAGCATTTCGCCGGTCTCGTTCGTCACCGCCATGCGCGCGAGCTTCGAGCCTTCCGGCACGAAGACGACCTCGACCGGCTCGTCGATATGGGACTGGACAGGGTCGAGCGTGACAACGCAGGCCTGCACGATATCCGCCGTGACGCGCCCCTTGAGGCGCACGCCGTCGCGCTTCCAGCGCCGGATCTCGAAGGTCGCCGAGAGGGCCTTCACCTCCAGCACCGACCAGAGCTCGGCGAGCCCCGCGCGCTCGTCCGCGTCGGCGCCGATCGTCACCTCGACCGGATTGGCCGAAATGTGCCCGACCTTGACCGGATAGGAGAACGGCGTGTCGTCGTCTTGTCTCATCTTTCGCCTTCCGCCGCCTCAGGCGGCCTGTTCTGCCGGGCCCGGCGCGATCATGTCGAGCGCACCGGTAGCCACCTCGTCCTCGCCCACCTTCGCCATCGCCTCCTCGGCGGCGAAGAGATAGGCGGCCAGCCCCGCCATGGACGGCGCGCCCTCGCCCGCCTCGGGATGGAGGTTTCGCCGGAGCGCCCCGGCGAGCCCGTCGCGATCGCCGCTATCCAGCGCAGCCGCATAGGATTCCAGCCGGCCGTAGAACATGCCGGCGAATTTCTTCATGCGCTTGGGCACGCCGACATCACCGACGCCGAGTTCCCGAATCGAGTGGTCCACGTCCTCGAAGAAGGCGTCGATGATCTCCTGGGCGATCTCCTGCCCCGACATATTGCTCGCGCGCGTGCGGCGGAAGTAGAGGATCAGCACCGCCGAGAGCATCTCGAAACGACCCATCACCGTATCGGGAACATCAAGCGCTTCATAGAGATAGGGACGGCGCGCCGCCTTTGTAAGCACCGCGTATTGCTTTTCGACGATGCGCCGGTTGCCGTTTTTTTTGCCGAACAGGCCGAAAATCATCATAAAGCCCAGTTTTGCCTGATTCAAACCATGGAGCGATTGCAAGTCATGTTGCATGACGCTCGAAGCTGGTTTACCGAAGCAGGCACGAATTGCAATGGCTGCGCAGCCATCATCGTCCCGGGGATATTGTGAAGAGAGATGCCGTGAATATGAAGCTGTTGCGTAACGCCGCCATTGCCGTCACCCTCTCCGCATCGGTTCTCGCAGGCTGCCAGGGCACCGGCGAAGTGCTCTATCAGGGCTATGTCGTCGACGAGGAAACGCTGGCGCTCGCTCCCGTCGGCTCCTCGCGCGAGCAGGTACTGCTCTCGCTCGGCACGCCGTCCTCGACCGCGATCTTCGACAACGAAGTGTTCTACTACATCTCGCAGAAGCGCAGACGCCCCGTCGCCTTCATGAAGCCGAAGCTCGTGGAGCAGAGCGTCCTTGCCGTCTATTTCGACAAGGACGGCAATGTGGCGCGCCTTGCCCATTACACGCTGCAGGACGGCAAGGTCTTCGACATGATCTCGCGCGTCACGCCGACGGGCGGCGCCGAAACCACCTTCCTCGGCCAGTTGCTGCGCGGCGGTGCAAACCCGGGCACGCTCGTCAAGAACGTCTTCGGCAGCAACAACTGATCGCTGCCTTCGCGACAAGACAAAGAAAACCGCGGGGATCGCTCCCCGCGGTTTTTGTTTGCGCCGTCCGGATCAGGCCAGAACGGCGAGCAGCAGCAGGGCCACGATGTTGGTGATCTTGATCGCCGGGTTCACCGCCGGGCCTGCCGTATCCTTGTAGGGATCGCCGACCGTGTCGCCGGTAACGGAAGCCTTGTGGGCTTCCGAACCCTTCAGGTGACGCTGACCGTCCTTGTCGACGAAACCGTCCTCGAAGCTCTTCTTGGCATTGTCCCATGCACCGCCGCCGGAGGTCATGGAGATCGCCACGAAGAGGCCGTTGACGATGACGCCGAGGAGCGAGGCGCCGAGCGCCGCGAAGGCCGAGGCCTTGGAGCCGGAAATGGCGAGCACGCCGAAATAGACGACGAGCGGCGCCAGAACCGGCAGCAGCGAGGGGATGATCATCTCGCGGATGGCGGCCTTGGTCAGGATATCCACCGCGCGGCCGTAGTCCGGCCGTTCGGTGCCCGCCATGATGCCGGCCTTCTCGCGGAACTGCCGGCGCACCTCCTCGACGATCGAGCCCGCCGCACGGCCGACGGACGTCATCGCGATGCCGCCGAAGAGGTACGGGATGAGGCCGCCGAAGATGAGACCCGCCACCACGTAGGGGTTGGAGAGGTCGAAGGAGATCGTGCCGATATCCGCGAAATAGGGATACTTGTCGCCGTTCGCCGCGAAATAGGCAAGGTCGTTGGAATAGGCGGCGAAGAGCACCAGCGCGCCGAGGCCGGCCGAGCCGATGGCATAGCCCTTGGTGACGGCCT
>CBIMFD010000041.1:0-17410 GCA_966243085.1 uncultured Shinella sp. | reverse complement strand
CTGCCGGCTCAGGGCAGAACGTAGCAGAGGAGGATGTTCCGGCCCGAGACCGGCGCCAGCAGGGCATTGAGCTTTCCGCGCATGCGCCGCCCGGCAAGGCTGACGAGGAAACCGACCTACAGAGGCCGGTTGTGGTTCTCGACCCTGCTCGGCCAGGAGAACAATGCGGCGCTCTCCGACGAAGTGGTGCGGCTGATGAACGAGGCCGTCGGCGTTGCCGAGGATCCGCGGTGGATCAGTTCCCGCCAGCCGGCCTTCACCTGGGCTTCGGAGGCGAAAGTCGCCTGCGGCAAGGCTTACGGCTATCTCAAGGCCAGCTACCGGGACGAGGATTCCATCAACAGGTGCGAATGTTTCCATTCGCGCATGCTGCACTACATGAACTGATCCTGCCCATGCGTATCTTTTCCCGCTGCCGGCGGATTATCGGCGTCTGTTCGCTCGCGCTCGGGGTGCTGGCCGGCTGTCAGTCCGCCTCGACACCCGACGTGCTTGCCAGCGCCGCGCAGGAGAGCAAGGCCGGTGCAACGACCAGGGTCGGCACCGGCAATGTGCATGTCGATCTCTTCATCGACCGCGCCGCCGCGGGAAGTGCCGACGATTATCGCGATGGTGCCGCGCTGGCGGCGAAGGAACTCGGCGCGAGCCAGTTGGCGCTCACCGTGCATGACCTGCAGGCGGGATCGGCCGCCCTTGCCGGAGAGGTGAAGAAGGCGTCGGCCGGGGGCACGAAATTCTTCATCGGCTCGCCGCTCCTCGCCAAGGCCGTCGCGGACAGCGCCGGCGGAGCGGCCTTCGTGCTTCTTTCAAGCGAGCCGGAAAGCGGCGGCGTCGCCATCGCCTCGGACGAGATCGACGGTCTCGTGGAGGTGGGAGCCTACGCGGCGGGGGCCGGCAAGACGGAGATCATGGCGGTGGCGGCGCGTCCGTTGAGCGACGCGCAGGCGCAGCGCCTGCGCAGCGGCCTGAAGAAGGCGGGCGCCAACCTCGTCGATATCGTGACCGATCCCGGTTCCGCCGCCGGCAAGAAGAGCCTTGCGAATCTGGGCTCCGTGCAGGCGGTGCTGCTGATCGGCGCCGATGCGCCGAAGGTCGTCGCACCCATCCTGCGCCAGGGCGGCGTGCTGCCTGCGGACGTTCCCTTCCTCGGCACGGGCACATGGCCGGCCGAGAGCTTCGCCGAGCCTGCGCTGGAGGGCTCGCTCCTGGCGCTGGTCGATCAATCGTCGCTGAAGCGCATCTCCACCCGCTTCCAGGCCGCCTATGGCCGGCCGCTGTCGCTGGAGGCCGCCTACGCGTTCGATGCCGTCGCGGTTGCCGCAGGCATCGTCCGCGCGAAGGGTGAGGCGGGTCTGACCGGCGACGCCCTGCGTGCCGCATCGGGCTTCGCAGGCGCCACCGGGGTCTTCCGCTTCGATGCGGATGGCCGCGCCGAGCGCCGCTTCGCCATCTACCGGCTCTCCCGCGGCAAGCCCGCCCTTCTGGATGCCGCCCCGTCCGGGTTCTGAGCTAGATCGCAAGATACCTGTTGCGCAGCTCCGTGTTGTCGAGGACTTCGCGGGCGGCGCCGTCGTAGACGATCTCGCCCATGTCGAGGATCACGGCCCGGTTCGCCAGCTCCAGCGCGGCAACGGCGTTCTGCTCGACGATGATCGTCGTGATGCCGCGCTGCTTGATGTCGTGGACGATGCGTTCGATTTCCTTGACGATGACGGGGGCGAGGCCTTCATAGGGCTCGTCGAGCAGGAGCAGCTTGATGTCGCGCACCAGTGCGCGGGCGACGGCCAGCATCTGCTGCTCGCCGCCGGAGAGCGTGGTGCCTTCCTGCTTGCGCCGCTCGGCTAGGCGGGGAAAGTGCGCATACACCTCGTCCAGCGTCCAGCCTTGCGGCTCGGCGATCCGCGCGAGCTGCAGGTTCTCCTCCACGGTCAGGCCGGGAATGATCCGCCGATCCTCCTGCACGAGCTGGATGCCGAGGCGGGCGGCCTGGAAGTCCTTGAGCGGATGGACCGCCGTGCCGGCAAGCCAGATTTCGCCGGAGCGCAGTTCCGGATCGCCCGCCCGGGCGAGCGTGCGCAGCGTCGAGGTCTTGCCGGCGCCGTTGCGGCCGAGGAGGGCGACAACATCGCCCTCGGCGATGTCGAAGCTGACGCCCTGCACGATATAGCTCTCGCCGTAATAGGCATGGATGTCGCGCACGCTGAAATAGGCGGCGGGCTTCGCCTCGGCGGCGGCTTCGAGAGGCATGGTCACGGCGTTCATGCGTGGGCTCCTCCGAGATAGGCTTCCTGGACCTTGGGATCGCCTCTCACCTGGTCGGGCGTGCCCTCGGCGATGATGCGGCCCTGGGCGAGCACGGTGATGCGGTCGGCGAGCGAGAAAACGACATGCATGTCGTGCTCGATGATGACCTTGGTCATGCCGCGTCCCTTGAATTTCCTGAGAAGGTCGATCGTGGAATTGGTGTCGTGGCGCGACATGCCCGCCGTCGGCTCGTCGAGGAGCAGCAGCTTGGGCGACTGGACGAGGCCCATGGCGAGCTCCAGCCGCCGCTTGTCGCCGCGCGAGAGGCTTGCGGCGGTGACGTCGGATTGGCCGGCAAGGCCCACGTCCTCCAGCCAGTGCATGGCCTCCTCGCGAATGTCGTTGCGGCTTTCGACCGGCCGGCCGACATCGAGGCGGAAGGCGCCGTCGCGCTTTGCGAAGGCGGGAACCATGACGTTCTGCAGGAGCGTCAGGTCCGGGAAGATCTCCGGCGTCTGGAAGACGCGCACGACCCCCATCTGGTTGATCTCGTGCGGCTGTTTTCCGGTGATGACCTGCCCGCCGAAGACGACGGCGCCGCTGTCGGGCGGGATGCGCCCGATGCAGACATTGAGCAGCGTCGACTTGCCGGCCCCGTTCGGCCCGATGATGGCATGGGTGGTGCCTTCCTCGATCTGCAGATCGACGTCGGAGAGGGCGTGCAGGCCCCCGAAGCTCTTGTGCACGTCCGCCACATGCAGGACCACGTTGCGTTTCGACATGGCTCTACTCCGCCGGCTGGGTTTGAGGTGTGGCGATCTTCTTGCCGTTCGGCGGGCGCCGGAACAGCCCGGCGATGCGCCGCAACCCCTCCATGATGCCGCCGGGCAGGAAGATGACGATGAGCATGAAGACGACGCCGAGCGTGAGATTCCAGCCGTCGCCGACGAAGAGCGACAGGAAGGCGACGAGCGGGTCCTCGATCGCGTCCGGAAGGAAGCCGAAGACGGAATGCAGGGCATTGCCGCCGAACGCGGAGAAGATGTTCTCGCAATACTTGATCACCGCCGCGCCGAGCACCGGACCGACCAGCGTGCCCGCGCCGCCGAGGATCGTCATCAGCACGACCTCGCCGGAGGCCGTCCACTGCATGCGCTCGGCGCCGACGAGGGGGTCGGTCGCGGCCATCAGCCCGCCGGCCAGCCCGGCATACATGCCGGAGATGACGAAGGCGGCAAGAAGATAGGGGCGCGTGTTGAAGCCCGTATAGCGCATGCGCATCTGGTTGGACTTGATCGCCCTGAGCATGAGGCCGAAGGGCGAGCGGAAGATGCACAGCGACAGGAAGAAGCAGACGATCAGCACGACCGCGCAGAGATAGAAGCCGGCATAGCCGCCGCCGCTGATGTTGAGGGCGAAGAGGTTCGCCCGCGGCAGGCCCGCGCCCGGCGCGAAGAACAGGCCGTCGATGACCCTGGGATCCTGGAGCGAGAGCTGGAGGCCGGTTTCGCCGTTCGTCAGCGGCGTCAGCACCGAATAGGCGAGATTGTAGCTCATCTGCGCGAAGGCGAGCGTCAGGATCGAGAAGTAGATGCCCGATCGCCTGAGGCTGATATAGCCGATCGCCAGCGCGAAGATCGCTGCGAAGACGACAGCCATGAGGATCGCCGGAATGACGTTCATGGTGAAGAGCTTGAACGACCAGACCGCCGCATAGGAGCCGATGCCGAGGAAGGCGGCGTGGCCGAAGGAAAGATAGCCGGTGAGCCCGAAGAGGATGTTGAAGCCTATGGCGAAGATGCCGAAGATGCAGAACTTCTGCATCAGCGCGGGGTAGGCCGCGCCGATGGGCTGGAGGATGATCGGCAGGCAGAGGACGACGGCGGAGAAGCCGGCCAGAAGCAGCCAGTCGTTGCGTGTGGTTCCCTTGAACATCTTTATTCCTCCATCATGCCCTTGCGGCCCATGAGACCGCGCGGCATCGTCAGCAGGATCACCACCGCCACAAGGTAGATGACGACGTGGTCTATGCCGGGCACCAGTGATTTGATCTCGTTCATCGAGGCGAAGGATTGCAGGATGCCGAGCAGGAAGCCGGCTGCGACGGCGCCGCCGAGCGAACCCATGCCGCCCACGACGACGACGACGAAGGACAGCACCAGGAATTCCATCCCCATGTGATAGTCGGGCGGCAGGATCGGCGTGTACATGACGCCGGCAACGCCCGCGACCACGGCGGCAAGGCCGAAGACGACCGTGAAGCGGCGCTCGATGTCGATGCCGAGGAAGCCGACGGTCTGGCGGTCATGCATGCCGGCGCGCACCACCATGCCGTAGGTGGTGAACCGCAGGAACACGAACACCGCCCCGATCACCGCCATCGCGAAAAGCAGGTAGACGATGCGCCACAGCGGATAGGCCAGCGTCTGGCCCATACCGAGGAGCGTGCCGACATAGATGGTCCCGCCGAGGGCATCGGGCGCCGGCTGCGGGATCGGGTTCGCGCCGTAGAAATGCTTGATGATCTCCTGGATGACGATGGCAAGGCCGAAGGTCACCAGGATCTGGTCTGCATGGGCGCGCTTGTAGAAATGGCGGATCAGGCCGCGTTCCATGAGGATGCCGACCGCCAGCATGACCGGGATGGCGAGCACGATCGAGGCTGGCACGGAATAGTCGTTGAGAACTCTGCCGAAATCGCCGAGCCAGGCCTCGACGTAGGGTGTGCGTATCTCCAGCGGCGTGCCCCAGGCCGTCTTGTTGACCGGGTCGATGGTGACGCTCTCCACATTGAGCAGCTTGTTGAAGGTGACGGCGCAGAAGGCGCCGAGCATGAACAGCGCCCCGTGGGCGAAGTTCACGACGCCGAGCGTCCCGAAGACGAGGGTCAGACCGAGGGCGATCAGCGCATAGGCGCCGCCCTTGTCCAGCCCGTTCAGTATCTGCAGCAATATGGCATCCATGCGTATGAGCCCCGTTGGAAACGCGATGGCCGGAAGGGCCGGCCGCCACGAGGCGGCCGGCTCGAGGTGTCAGGTCAGCACTTCTTCGGATCGGACGGCCCGAGCTCGCCGCCGAAGATCGCCGGGTCGTACATGAGCTCTTCGCGCGGAACGACCTTGACGACTTCCATGAGGTCGTACTTGTCCTTCGGGTCCTCCTTGCCCTTCACCACGACGCAGGACTTCATGCACTGGTGGTCTTCGGCCCGGTAGAGCGTCTTGCCGTTGCCCATGCCGTCGAACTCGAAGCCTTCCAGCGCCTTGATGACGGCCGGCGCGAAGAAGGTGCCGGCCCGTTCGCAGGCATCCGCATAGAGCAGCGCCTGGACATAGCAGGTGTGGGCGGCCTGCGAGGGCGGGGAGCCGTATTCCGTGCCGAACGACTTGGTGAAGGCCTTGGTCGCCTCGTCGTCGAGCTTCCAGTCCCAGTTGCCGGTGCCGTAGATGCCCTTCACGGCATCGCCCGCGCCCTGTGCCATCAGTTCGGAGAAGAGCGGCACGACGATCTCGAACTTCTTGCCGTTGACCTCCTTGTCGCGCAGGCCGAACTGCACGGCCTGGGTCAGCGAATTGACCATGTCCTTGCCGTAGTGGTTGAGGATCAGGACGTCCGCGCCGGAATTGAGCACGGGCGTGATGTACTGCGAGAAGTCGGCCGCACCGAGCGGCGTGCGGACGGCCTTGACGGTTTCCCAGCCGAGCGCCTCGGTCGCGTTCTTGATCGATTCTTCCTGCGTCCAGCCCCAGGTGTAGTCGGCCGTCAGGTGATAGGCCTTGCGGTCCTTGCCGTAGGCCTCGCCGATGACCGGCGCCAGCGCCACGCCCGACTGATAGGCATTGAAGAAGTGGCGGAAGCCGTAGCGCTTCTTGTCCTTGCCCGTCGTGTCGTTGGAGTGGGTGAGGCCCGACATGAAGATGATGCCGAGTTCCTGGCAGAGGCCCTGCACGGCGACGGCGACGCCCGAGGACGAGCCGCCGGAGATCATGATGGCGCCGTCGCGCTCGATCATGCGCTTCGCCCCGTCGCGCGCGGCGTCCGACTTGGTCTGCGAATCGCCGTGCACATAGGCGACCTTCTTGCCGAGGATGCCGTTGCCCTTGAGGATGCTCGGCTTCATCGTGTTGAGCATGCCCCCGTCGCCCTCGCCGTTGAGGTGCTTGACGGCGAGCTGGAATGCCTTGAGTTCGTCTGCCCCTTCGTCGGCATAGGCGCCCGTCAGCGGCACGTTCCAGCCGAAGGTCACGGTATCGCCTGTCGGCATGTTGCAGGATACGTCCTCAGCATAGGCGCCGCGGATGAAATGCATCGGCGCTGCAAGGCTCACGCCCAGGGCCGCGCCCGTCTTGAGAATGAAACGACGATTCACGTTCTCGAATTTCATTGTTGCCTCCCATGGTGATGCGCCGGCATGAGGCCGCCGCCGGTTGAGCCGTGCTCCCCCTCCCGTGAGAGTTGCCCCAATTTGTCATTCCCGCAATAAGCCTTTGGTTTAACATGCGTATTCTGTAAATATTTGCGCTTGCAAGCTGTAGGGTCTGTCATTAATTTACAAACGACGCATGGAGGCGCGCGTGAAGAACCTCGCCGGACTGAAGATAAGGGCGCAGCGGAAGAAGGCGGGCCTCACGCAGGGCGAGCTCGCGCGGCGGGCGGGCATCTCGCCCTCCTATCTCAATCTCATAGAACTGAACAAACGCGCGATCGCCGGCGCCCTCGTCGATCGCCTCGCGGCAGGGCTCGGCATCGAACGCACGCAGCTCGACGACACGTCCGAGCGGCGCTCGATAGACCTGCTCGAGGAACTGTCCGCCGACCCGGAATTCTCCGCTGCCTCCGGCCCCCAGCGTAGCGCCGCCGAATTCGTCGGCCGGCATCCCGACTGGGCGGAGCTGCTGCTGCGGGTCTACCGGGCCTTCGTCGACCGCAACGAGGCGGTCGTGGCGCTGGCCGACCGGCTTGGGCGCGATCCCTTCCTCAGCGAGAGCGTCCACCGCATCCTCACCAATGTGACGGCGGTGCGCTCGGCATCGGAGATTCTGGAGAAATACGACCAGCTCGGCGATCTGGACCGTTCGCGCTTCCTGTCGATCATCGGGGCGGACAGCCGCAAGCTGTCCGAAGCCGCCCGGTCGCTGGCCCAGTTCTTCGACAATCCCGATATCCGCGTCTCCTCCGGCACCGCGACGGAGCAGGTGGATGCCTTCATCTTCGAATGCGACAATTACTTCCCCGAGCTCGAGGCGGTTGCCGCGGATTACCTGCGCTTCAAGGGGCAGGGCGGGGCGCTTGCCGAGGCCGCCGCCTGGTCCGGCGAGGAGCCGACCGCCCACAGCGCGCAGTCACGCCGCTTCAACGAGGTGCGGCAGGCGTCCTCACCGGTGGCGCGCCCGGCGGTCGAGGCGCTCGTCGATGCCCATCCCGCGCTCGCATCCGCGGAAGCGCGGGCGCTCGCCGCCTCCGCACTCCATGCCTATGTCGCCGCCGCGGTCCTGATGCCCTACGAGCCGTTCCTCGCCGCGGCCGAGCGCTGGCGCTACGATCTCGACGCGCTTTCGCGGGGCTTCGACGTTTCCTACGAACAGGCGGCTCATCGCCTTGCGACGCTGCGCCGGCCGGGCGCCGAGGGCGTGCGTTTCGCCTTCATGCGCTCCGATCCGTCCGGCTATGTCACCAAGCGCCTGCCTTTGCCGCGCCTGCCGCTGCCGCGCTACAGCAATGCCTGTCCGCTCTGGGTGATCTACACGGCCTTCCAGACGACCGGGGCGGTGGTGCGCTCCTTCGGCGAACTGCCGTCCGGCGACCGTTTCCTTTTCTTCGCCCGCGCGATCGAGAAGACGCGGCCTTCGCCGGCCTTTCCGAGGCACCTGCTCTCGGTCATGCTCGCCTGTCCGGCCGAGGAGGCCGGCCGCGTCGTCTACGGCGACGGCATCGGCCACGGCGATCCGAGGGCCATCCTGCCGGTGGGCACGACCTGCCGTCTGTGCCCGCGCGCAGGTTGCAGCCATCGGCAGGAGGCGCCGCTCCTGTTGTGAAGCGGGCAACAAAAGGCTATCCCGGCGGCGCGCCTTATGTATAGGATGCGCCAAAATGCTGAGCGAAGGGGAGGTCGTGGGGCATTGTTGAAAACGCGCGTGCTCATCGTGGAGGATGAGCCGAACATCATGGAGTCGCTGAGCTTCATCCTGGAACGGGCCGATTTCGACATCGATACGGCGCCGGACGGGACGGAAGCCCTGAGACAATTGCGCCGGCAGACCTATTCGGCCCTGATCCTGGACCTCATGCTGCCGGGCATCAGCGGGCTCGAGGTGCTGCGGTCGGTACGCTCGGACAAGGCGCTCGAGACCTTGCCGGTGATCGTGCTGTCGGCGAAGGGGCAGGCTGCCGACCGCCAGGCGGCGGAGACGACCGGGGCGACCGCCTTCATCACCAAGCCGTTCTCCAATGCCGAGGTCGTCGACCGGGTCCGCGAGCTGACGGGAGGCTGAGGTGGCAAGCCGGCAATCCGATGGCCAGGGCTATCGCGACCTGGCGGTGGCGCTGCCCGTCGTGGCGGTCCTGCTGCTGATGCCGCCGCTGATCCGCATCTTCGCCACGCCCGCAACGCTCGGCGGCATTCCGCTGATCGTCGTCTATATCTTCGCCGTATGGGCGGCGGCCATCCTCCTCGCCTTCGTCGTCGCCCGTCGTGCGCATCAGGCGCCGGCCGAGGATCCGCAGGCGCGCTCTTCCGGCCCGGCCGGGCGGCAATAGCGCCATGCTGCCGGTCAACCTGGTTGTCCTCGTCTGCCTCGCCTATGTGCTGCTCCTGTTTTCCGTCGCCTTCGCCGGCGACCGCAAGGCCTCGCGCGGGCCGTCGGGCTGGCTGGCCTCGCCGCTCGTCTACACGCTTTCCATCTCGATCTACTGCACGTCCTGGACCTTCTTCGGCGCCGTCGGCTCGGCCGCGCGCAGCGGCGCGGAATTCGTCACGATCTATCTCGGGCCCATGGTGGTGTTCGCCGGTTCGTGGCTCTTCCTGCGCAAGCTGGTCACGGTCGGCCGCGTCTATCACACGACGTCCATCGCCGACCTCATCTCCGCGCGGTTCGGCAAGAGCCCGATCCTCGGCGCGCTGATCACGATCATGGCGCTCGTCGGCTCGACGCCCTATATCGCGCTGCAGCTCAAGGCGCTGACATCGAGCTTCCAGGTCATCACCTTCCCGGCCGGCGCGGTCGTCGCCGCCAGCGTCGAGCTGGAGCCCGATTTCGTCATGGCCTTCTGGGTGACGATCGGCCTTTGCGCCTTCTCGATCATGTTCGGCGTGCGCAACATCAACGTCAACGAGCACCATCACGGGGTTATCGCCGCCATCGCCGTGGAGGCTCTCGTGAAGCTCTCGGCGCTGCTGGCGGTCGGCCTGTGGGTCGTCTTCGCGTTGGCCGATACGCCCGCCACGATCTTCGAGAACGCGCCCGTCAGCCTGTCGAACCCCGAGAGTTTCGGCACGCGCTGGGTGGCGCTGTGCTTCCTTTCGGGCGCGGCGGTGATCTGCCTGCCGCGCCAGTTCCAGGTGACCGTCGTCGAGAACACCTCCGACCGGCAGTTGCGCACCGCCTCCTGGCTGTTCCCGCTCTACCTATTCCTGATCTGCCTCTTCATCCTGCCGATCGCCATCGCCGGGATGCGGTTCCTGCCCGAGGGGTCCAATCCCGACCTCTTCGTGCTGACCCTGCCGGTCACCGCCGGCCAGGATGCCATCGCGCTTCTCGCCTTCCTCGGCGGCTTCTCCTCGGCGACCTCCATGGTGATCGTCTCCTCGATTGCGCTGTCGACGATGATCTCGAACCATATCGTCATGCCGATCGCCGTCGGCTTCGGCATGGTGCAGGCTTCCACCGGCGGCCAGACGGCGCGCGGTTTCATCCTGCGCGTACGCCGCATCAGCATCTGCGTCATCATCATGCTCGGCTTCGTCTATTTTCGGCTGAGCGGCACGTCGGGCGCGCTCGCCGCGATCGGTCTCATCTCCTTCTGCGGGGTGGCGCAGTTCATGCCGAGCCTCGTCGGCGGCCTCTACTGGCGCCGTGCGACCCAGGCCGGCGCCGTTACCGGCCTGTCGGCCGGCTTCCTCCTCTGGTGCTATACGCTCTTCCTGCCGAGCTTCGACGGGTCGTTCCTGATGCCCGCCGCGGTGATCGAGCACGGGCTGTTCGGCTGGTCCCTCCTGAAACCGCACGCGCTGTTCGGACTGCGGGAATTCGATCCGCTCGTGCACGCCCTCTTCTGGAGCCTGTCGATCAACACGGCGCTCTTCGTCGGCGTTTCCCTCCTGACGGAGCCGACCCCGCTCGCACGGGTGCAGGCCTCGCTCTTCATCGACGTCTTCCGGCGGCAGACGGAGAGCGAGCTCAGCGTGATCCGCCGCACCGCCCGGGTCTCGGACCTGCGGCATATCGCGGGCCGCATCCTCGGGCCGGAGGAGACAATGCTGCTCTTTCAGGGCGAGGAGGGCCACGAGCGTTCCGCGGTGGCGAGCGACGAGCTCATCTCGCTCGTCGAGGCCCGCCTTGCTGCAAGCGTGGGCGCGGCCTCCGCCCGCTCGCTCGTCTCGCAGGTCGTCACCAGCGAGACGGTGAGCGTCGAGGAACTGAAGCGCCTTGCCGGCGAGGCCGAGCAGATCCGGGCCTATTCGGCCGAGCTGGAGCGCAAGTCGCGGCAGATCGAGGCGACGGCGGCGGAACTGGCGAAGGCGAACCGGCAATTGCGCGAGATCGACGTCCAGAAGGACGAGTTCCTCAGCCAGGTGAGCCACGAGGTGCGCACGCCGATGACCTCGATCCGGTCCTTCAGCGAAATCCTGCTGAGCCACCGCGACCTCGACGAGGCGCGCAAGCTGCACTTCCTCGGCATCATCCAGTCGGAGAGTTTCCGCCTCACCCGCCTGCTCGACGGCATCCTTGACATGAACATGAAGGAGCCGGGTGAACAGAACTGGAAGACGGAGCCGTTCGATCCGGAAACGGCGATCGATCAGGCTATCGAGACCTGCGAGCCGCTCGCCCGGGCGGCGGGCGTCCAGATCCGGCGGGGCCGGCGAACCCGCAATATCCACGTCATGGGAAGCAGGGACCGCCTGACCCAGGTGTTCATCAACCTGATCTCCAATGCCGTGAAGCACAATTCCAGCGCCGCGCCCGAGGTGGTGATATCGGGCGCCAGCCGGCGGAACGGAACCTACGAGGCGCGTGTCAGGGACAACGGCCCGGGGATCGCGGCGGAGGACCGCGAGGCGGTCTTCACGAAATTCTTCCGTGGGAATGACGCGATCCCCGGCGGTGTCGGCCTCGGCCTGCCGATCAGCCGTCAGATCGTCACGCGGTTCGGTGGTGAGCTCAGCCTTTCGGAGGCCGGACCGGACGGCGCGGAATTCGTCGTCCGGCTGCCGGTCCATGTCGAGCGGACCGCCAAGGCGTGACCGGCCGTGCCGTCAGGCGGACCGGCTGCCGGGAGATCCCCGGAAGGCGTCGCCGCCGGCCCCCTTTGCGGCATAGAGCGCGAGGTCTGCCCGCATGAAGAGGGCGTCCGGCGTCTCTTCCTCCGCGAAGGCGAAGCCGACGGAGGTGCTGATGTTGAAGACGCGCCCGGAACAGGTCATCGGCGCCCTTGCCGCCTCGACCACGCGTTGCGCGCCGCGCTCGACGGTCTCCCGGCTCGCGGAAGGGCCGAAGACCACGGCGAATTCGTCGCCGCCGATCCGGGCGATCAGGTCGGCGGAGGCGCAGGTCGCCGAAAGCCGGCGGGTGAACTCGATCAGGCACTCGTCGCCGAAGGCGTGGCCGAGCGTATCGTTGATCTCCTTGAACCCGTCGAGGTCGATGAGCATCAGCGCGCCTCCGGTCTCGCACAGGCCGGCGAGCCGCACCTGGAACTGCGTGCGATTGGCAAGGCCCGTCATCACGTCGTGTTCGGCGAGCTGGCGCATGTGCTCGAACACCGTCCTTTCCTCGGTGATGTCCTGCTTGACGCCGAAGAGGCGGACCGGCTCGCCGTTCCGCCGCTCGATCGTGGCGGATATCCTGATCCAGCGCGTGCCGAATTCGGGGTTGCGGATCTCGGCGTCGAGCTGGAAGCCGGCCCCGTTTGCGATCGCGCCGCCGCGGACCTTCTGCAGGCGGGCGAGCGATTCCTCCGAATAGCTTTTCAGGATGTCCCTGCGCACGAGGCCTTGGTTGCGCTGAACGCCGAAGAGGTCATAGGTCCCTCCGCTCCAGGTGAGCTGCTCGCTCGGCAGTTCGCATTGCCACATGCCCATGCGGGCGGCCGCGGAGGCACGCTCGAAAATATCGACGCCGGCAAGCGCCGCCTCGGCTTGGCGCAGGAGGCCGGCCTGATGCTCGACCTGGCGCTGCAACTGGCGGATGGCCTTCATGTCGGAAGGGCCCGTCAGGGCGGAGCGCAGGCGCGCCAGCAGGGAATAGAGCGTGGATTGCGGTGCCGAGGCGAGGTCGCGAACCGGCCGGAGGATATCCCGTTCCGCGTCTTCTGCTGGATTTCCCATATTCGCCACCGACGTGTGCTGAGGCTTCCTTTGTCGATTCCTACCGTGAAATCCTTAACCACCCGTGAGAAGCGGCCGGTCTTATCACCTCCCGCTTATAGAAAGAGGTGGACGATGAGGGAGGTGAGGACGGCGTTGAGGCCCATCGCGATACCGGAAAAGAGGCCCGCGACCGGATCGACCGAATAGGCACGCGCCGTGCCGATGCCGTGCGAGGCGAGGCCGGCGGCAAAGCCCCGGGCGCTGTAATCCCTGATGCGCATGGCGTTCATCATCGGCGTGACGACGATGGCCCCGCAGATGCCGGTAAGGACGACGACCGCCGCCGTCAGGGCCGGGTCTCCGTTAAGGCCCGAGGAGATGGCCATGGCGACGGCGGCCGTGGTGGATTTCGGCGCGAGGGAGGCGACGACCGAGGGCGAGAAGCCGAAGAGATGGCTGAGGAAGACGGTGGAGCCGACGGCCGCGAGGCTGCCGGCGACGAGCGCGCCGAGCATCGGCAGGAGATTGCTCTTCACGAGGGCGAGCTTCTCGTAAAGCGGAATGCCGAGCGCGACCGTCGCCGGCCCCAGCAGGAAATGGATGAACTGCGCGCCCTCGAAATAGGTGCCGTACCGGACGCCCGAAAGGAGCAGCACAACGGCGATGGCGGCGATCGACAGCATGATCGGGTTGAGCAGCGGATTGCCGGGGCTGAGCCCGGCGATGCGCGTGGCGGCAAGCCACACGACCAGCGTGCCGGCGAGCCAGAGGAGGGGCGAGGTGGCAAGATAGACCCAGAGACCGCTATTCATCGGCGTTGCCTCCGGTCAGCCGCTTGACGAGAAGGAAGGCCCAGACCGTCACCGCCAGCGTGATCACCGTCGACAGGACGATGATGGCGAGAAGCGCCAGGCCCCGGTCGCGGATGAGGTCGAAGTGCTGGATGATGCCGACGCCGGCCGGAACGAAGAGGATGCCGAGATTGGCAAGGATCGCCCGCGACGTGTCGAGGGTCTGCTGGTGGGCGGGCTGTAGCGACTTCACGCCGCCGGTCGCCGTGAGCGCCACGGCCACCATCGCCATGCCGATGACCGGCCCGGGCACGAAGCCGCCAAGGAAATAGGCGGCGGTTTCGCCGATCAATTGAAAGACGAGAAGGATGGTGATTCCAACGAGCATCCGCACCTCCGTGGCTGTGCCGCTCACTATGCCTTTTTTCAGGGAAAGCGGGAGAGGGGACATGAGCCGGTACGAAGAGGCCCCGGCTGCGACGCATCCGGGGCCTCGGTTGTCGATGGTTGCCGTGCGGCGGATCAGGCCGGCAGGGGCTTGCCCATCTTGGCGGCGCGCAGGCCGTAATAGATCACGCCTGCGATGGCGACGCCGAAGAACCAGCCGTAGACGCCCCACCAGGACGGCATGACGGAGGTGAGGCCCGGCAGGATCGAGGAGAACACGATGCCGATGCCGGCGGCGATCAGCGCGTTGACGTGCCAGCCGTTCTCGAAGCGGAACTCACCGTCTTCCCGGTAGAGCGCCTCGACGTTCACCCGGCCTTTGCGGATGAGGTAGTAGTCGACCATCATCACGCCGAAGATCGGGCCCATCGTGTTGCCGACCATGTTGACGAAGTGCGCCGCGCCGCCTTCCCACGGGGCGAACGGGTAGAGCACGAGCGCGATCAGCGCCGCGATATAGCCGCCCTTCTTGAAGTCGATGTGCCTGGGGAAGACGTTGGCGAAGTCGAAGGCCGGCGAGACGAAGTTGGCGACGACGTTGATGCCGAGCGTTGCCACCGCGAAGGTCACGGCGGCAAGCAGCGCCAGGAAGATGCTGTCGAACTTGGCCGAGATCTGGTCGGGGTAGAGCAGCACTTCACCGTAGACGTTGTAGGCGGCGATGGTGGTGATGCCGGCGACCAGCGAGAACAGGACGAGGTTGACCGGCAGGCCCCACAGGTTGCCGACCGTCAGCGACCGTTCGCTCGGGCAATAGCGCGAGAAGTCGCAGAAGTTGAGATACAGCGCCGAGAAATAGGTGACCCAGATCGCGGCGACCGCCGTGAGCGCGGCGAACGATCCCGGCGTGCCCGGCACGCCCGCATCCTTGGTCTTGTCGAGCAGCACGTCCATCGGGATCGTGTGGCTGAAGGAAAAGCCGCCGGATTTGACGACGAGGTAGACGGCGAGCAGCAGCATCATGATCCAGACGGCGGGGCCTGCCCAGTCCTGGAACTTGCGCACCGTTTCCATGCCGTTCTGGATGATGAGAAGCTGCAGGGCCCACACGACGACGTAGCAGATGAGCTCCAGCGTCGAATGGCCGAGCATGTGGCTCGACTGGTGGAATTGCAGGATGCTCTCGTTGCGGATGAGCAGCGCGACGATGGCGCCCGAGGCGGCCGCCGTCTGCGCACCGTACCAGAAGCAGGCGACGATGGCCCGCACCAGCGCCGGAAAGTTCGCGCCCCAGATGCCGAAGGAGGCGCGGGCGAGGACCGGGAAGGGCACGCCCGTGCGCACGCCGGCAAGGCCGACCATGTGCATCAGGGCGAAGATGATCAGCGAGCCGACGCCGATCGCCACGATGAAGTTCAGGAAACTTCCGCAGAATAGGAACAGGCTGGCGGCGAGATAATAGCCCCAGAGGCTGTGCACGTCGGACGTCCAGACGTTGAAGATCGAGAAGGCCCCCCAGTTGCGCACTTTCGCGGGCGCAAGGTCCTCATTGTATAGTTGTGGCGATGCATCGAGCGGTAGCGTCATCCTTGTCCCCTCCTGACGTGTTGAGCACTATGCCAGCGGAAGGTGATCCTGTGACCGCAAGGTGTCAATCTCGGCCTGCGTTCTCTGCCCCGTAACGCGCCTTGAAATACGGGAGGGTATTTGCCGTCAAAAGCGCTGAATATCTAGCCGAAACAGATGTTTGTGGTCCGGACTCCGTTTCCGGGGCCGGAATGCTTTCGTTGAAAGCGAACAAGACTTTCAATTTCCGGAGTAAGATCTTTCGTGGCAAACCGGGGTAATCGCTTCCGCCGGCTCCATCCGCCCAGAACTATGCGTTGGGGCAGATCCTCGTGACGCCGATGGCGCTGCTCATGAGCTACCTTGCCGCGCCCCATGCCGCCGGGCTGGCGATGGTGCCGGAGCGTGTGCTCGACACGCTTCTCGGCGCCGCCATCGGCATCGCGCTCGCCGTTCTCTGCTCGAGCCTCGACGATCGCCACCACCTTGCCGGACACCACCTGCGCCGCACCGCCGGCACGGACTGAGCTGCCGTTATCCTTCCATTCACCGATGAACGAAACCGGGCACGCGCATATTGCGCGGCCCGGTTTTGTGTGCTAAAAAACCATATTATTAGGGCGCTAATGATAATCGCATCTATGAGTTCCGCACAGTCCCTCTCCCTTCTCGCCGATATCGGCCGCCTGGTACGCAAGCGCTTCGAGCAACGGGCCCAGAGCCTCGGCCTGACGCGCGTGCAATGGCGCACGCTCGCCTACCTGTCGAAGAACGAGGGCATTCATCAAGGCGGGCTGGCGGAGCTCCTGGAAATCGAGCCGATCACGCTGGTGCGCGTTCTCGACAAGCTCGGCGAGCGCGGCTTCGTCGAGCGCCGGCGCCATCCGACCGACCGGCGCATCTGGCTTCTCTATCTGCGCGAAGAGGTGCGCCCGCTGCTCGACGAGATTCACGCCGTGGCCGATGCGACGCGTGCAGAGGCGTTGAAGGACATTGCGGACGAGCGGCTGGAGGAAACCTTCACCGTCCTTTCCGAGATCAAGAACAACCTCGTGCTGGCGTGCGAGGCCCCCATTGCCGAACAAGAGCGAAAGCATGACTGACAAACCCAATTTCCGTGTCATTTCCGATGATGAGAACGCTGCCGACGAGAGCGAAGCCCTCGATTTGCAGGAGACCGTTGCCGAGGCGCCGTCCCCGGTTTCCGCCGCCGCTGCCGCCGAAGCGACACCCGTTGCCGTCCGGCCGCGCCGCCGGCGCCCGCTTGCGCGCCCGGTGCTCTTCGCGCTGCTGCCCGTCGCCCTCGTCGTCGGCGGCTACTATTACGTCACCGGCGGGCAGGTCATGTCGACCGACAACGCCTATATCCAGGCGGACATGGTGGGCATCGCCACGGACGTCTCCGGCATCGTCGAGCGCATCGACGTGCACGAGAACGAGACGATCAAGGCCGGGCAGGAGCTCTTCAGCCTGCGGCCCGATGCGTTCCGGATCAAGCTCGACGGCGCCAAGGCCCAGCTCGGCATCCAGCGCAACCAGATCGAGAACCTGAAGGCGAGCTATCGCCAGTCGCTGGCCGAGATCACCCAGGCCGAGGCGGACCTGCCCTATTACCAGGCGCAGTTCGACCGCCAGCAGAACCTGGTGACGAACGGCGGGGCAGCCCGCTCGGCCTATGACGAGGCCAAGCACAATCTCGATGCCGCCAGGCAGAAGGTGGCGGTCAGCAAGGCGGAAGCGGCGGCGACCCTCGCTCAGCTCGGCGGGGATGCCGACCAGCCGGTCGAACAGAACCCGCTCTATCTCCAGGCGAAATCCGATGCCGACAACGCCCGGCGCGAGCTCGACCACACCGTCGTGCGCGCGCCCTTCGACGGCGTCGTGACCAATGTCA
>CBIMFD010000040.1:0-17443 GCA_966243085.1 uncultured Shinella sp. | reverse complement strand
AAGGTGCCGGTCGGCGAGGTCATGTTCATGACGGGCATCGTCTGGGCGCTGCCGGCGAAGGTCATCCTCGTCAGCTCGATGCTGTCGGGCGCGCCGCTCGCCGCCACCTTCCTCGCGGTGACGCTCTCCTCCGTGCGGCTGATGCCGATGGTCGCCTCGCTGGTGCCGGAGATCCGCACGGCCCGCACGCCGACCTGGCTGCTGCTCGCCGTCTCCCATTTCATCGCCATCACCGCCTGGGTGTTCGCGATCGAACGGGTGCACAAGGTGCCGCGTAGCGGTCGGGTCGCCTTCTTCGCCGGCTTCGGCGTCACGCTCACCTCGGTCAACGTCCTGCTCGTCGGCCTCGTCTACGGCGCCGTGTCGGTCTTTCCGCCGCTCGTCTCGGGGTGCCTGTTCTTCCTGACGCCCGTCTATTTCCTAACCTCGCTCTGGCTGTCGGCGCGCCACCGGGTCGTCTACTGGTCGCTCGGCATCGGCCTTGCGCTCGGCTGGCTCTTCGCGACCATCGCCCCGCAATACGACATCCTGCTGGCCGGCGTCCTCGGCGGAACGCTCGCCTGGTGGGGCGAGCGCATGGTGCGCCGGCGGGAGGCCGCGCGATGAGCTTTACCGACCTCGGACCCTATCTCTTCATCGTTGCCGCCGGGTGGCTGGCGACCGATATCTGGCGCTGGGCGGGCGTATTGATCGGCAACCGCATCGACGAGACGTCGGAAGTGCTCAACTGGGTGCGGGCGGTCGCGACGGCGCTGGTGGCCGCCGTCATCGCCAAGATGATCTTCTTCCCGACCGGAGCGCTCGAAACCTCGCCGCTCTGGCTGCGGCTCGCCGCCGTCGTCTTCGGCGCGCTCGCCTTCTTCGTCGGCGGCCGCTTCCGGCAGATCGCCGGCATCGCCGCGGCCATCGCCTTCCTGGCCGCGGGGCTTGCGATCATCGGTCCCTGACGGGGTTAGCCGGCAAGGGCCTTGCGCAGCTTCTCGGCATTTTCCGCCAGCACGCCCTGGTCTTCCATCGTGCCGGAATGCGGCTTCAGCGGCACGCCCTCGACACGCGGGATGATGTGGAAATGCAGGTGATAGACGGTCTGGCCGGCCGCCGGCTCGTTGAACTGGATGACCGTGACGCCGTCCGCCTCGAAAGCCTCCTTCGCCGCGATGGCGACCTTCTGCACCACCGGGATGAGGCGGGCGAGCGTTGCCGGGTCGGCATCGAGGATGTTGCGCGAAGGGACCTTCGGAATGACGAGCGTATGCCCGTTCGCCTGCGGCATCACATCCATGAAGGCGACGGCGTCGTCGTCCTCGTAGACGCGGTGCGAGGGGATCTCGCCGCGCAGGATCTTCGCGAAGATGTTGTTGCTGTCGTAGCTCATGCTCGTCTCCCGGTAATGCTCATTCTGTCTCGTTTTGGTCTCCGCCACCGCGGCGGAAGGGGCCGTGCTCGGCAAGATAGTCGCCCATCGCCTCCACGTCCTGGCGCTCGCGCTCCAGGTAGTCGGCGACGGCCCGGCGAAGGCCGGCATGGGCGATGTAATGGGCGGAATGGGTGGTGACCGGCAGGTAGCCGCGCGCCAGCTTGTGCTCGCCCTGCGCGCCGGCTTCGACTCGCTTGAGACCCCCGACGATCGCGAAATCGATCGCCTGATGATAGCAGACCTCGAAATGCAGGAAGGGATGGTCCTCGATGCAGCCCCAGTGCCGGCCAAAGAGCGTGTCGCCGCCGATGAAGTTGATCGCTCCGGCGATGTAGCGCCCGTCGCGTTTGGCCATCACCAGAAGGATATCGTCCGCCATGCGCTCGCCGATCAGGCTATAGAAGCGGCGGTTGAGATAGGGCCGGCCCCATTTGCGGCTGCCGGTATCCATGTAGAAGGTGAAGAACTGGTCCCAAACGGCCTCGGTGAGGTCCATGCCCGTCAGCCAGTCGATTTCGATACCGTTCTCCAGCGCGGCCCGTCGCTCCTTCCTCAGCGCCTTGCGCTTGCGCGAGGCGAGGGTTTCGAGGAAATCCTCGTGCGAGCCGTATCCCTCGTTGAGGAAGTGGAACTGCTGGTCGGTGCGGTGCAGGTAGCCCGCCGCCTCCAGGGCGGGCATCTCCTCTTCCGGCACGAAGGTCACATGCGCGGAGGAGACGCCGTGCCGGCGGGTGAGCTCCTTGAGGCCCTCGGCAAGCGCCGCCTGTGTCGGAGCGACCGGCTGGCCGATGCGGTGGAGAAGGCGGGGGCCCGTTGCCGGCGTGAAGGGAATGGAGGCCTGCAGCTTGGGGTAATAGCGCCCGCCGGCGCGCTCGAAGGCGTCGGCCCAGCCGTGGTCGAAGACATATTCGCCCTGGCTGTGATTCTTGAGGTAGGCGGGCAGGGCGCCGAGCAGCGTCCCGTCCGCGTCCTCCAGCAGGAGATGCTGGCCGAGCCAGCCGGTCTCGGCGGTCGCGCAGCCCGATTCCTCCAGCGAGGAGAGGAAGGCGTGGCTGACGAAGGGATTGTAGGAGACGTGCGCATCCTGCCGGGAGGCGCCGGCAAGGCGCCCCCAGTCGTCCGCCGCAATATCGGCGAACGTCGTCTCGACGCGGATGTGCATCTCCCCGTCCATGGTCACGCCGTCAGGGGCTCGCGCGGATCGAAGCCCTCGAACGTCATCTGGTCGGCGTTCTCGGCCGTGATCGTGCGCGCCTCGTCGTCGCGCACGGTCCAGGTGATGACCTTCCGGCCGAGCTCGCGCTGGCGGCTGATGAAGGCGTTCGGCAGATGGCCGTAGTAATAGGAGATGAAGTCGAGGCCGAGCTGCATCGCTTCCTCGTGCACGGCGAATTCCTCCGGCCGCGCGCCTTCCGCCGTCAGGCCGACGGGGCGGCTGGTGCCGATCTCCTTGAGGTCGCGGAGAAGCCAGTGGTCGAAGCTCATCAGTGCGACATGGCCGTCATAGCCTTCGAGCGCGTCGAGGACGGCCATGGCGAAGCCGTCGTCGTCGCCCTTGCGGCCCTTCAGCTCGATGACCAGCGGCACGCGGCTCTTTACCAGGTCGAGAAGCTGGCGCAGCGTCGGCACCTTGTCGGCCGTGCCGCCGATGGTCAGCAGGCCGAGCTCGGCGGCGGTGCGCTGGCGCACGTCGCCCTCGATGCCGCACAGGCGCTTCAGGTTGTCGTCATGGAAGACGACCGGGATCGCATCGGCCGAATATTGCAGGTCGCATTCGATGGAAAAGCCCGCATCGGCGGCGCGCGCGAAGGCGGACAGCGTATTCTCCCAGACGGCACGGTTGAGGTCGTGGTAGCCGCGGTGGGCGATCGGCCGTTCGGTCAGCCAGTTGAGGTTGGGCATCAGGCGATTTCCATGATGGCGTCGATCTCGACGGCGGCGTTGAGCGGAAGCGCGGCCATGCCGACGGCGGCGCGTGCATGCTTGCCGGCATCGCCGAGCGCGCCGACGAGGAAGTTGGAGGCCCCGTTGATGACGAGGTGCTGCTCGACGAAATCCGGCGCCGAGGCGACGAAGCCGTTGATCTTGATGACGCGCCTGATGCGCGAGAGGTCGCCGAGCGCGGCTTTCGCCTGGGCGAGGAGGCCGAGGGCGCACAGTTCCGCCGCCTTCTGGCCGCCGGCGACATCGACGTCCTTGCCGAGATGGCCCGTGAAGGCGAGCTTGCCGTCCAGCATCGGCAACTGGCCGGAAATGTGAAGCACGTTGCCGCTGATGACGAAGGGCACGTAGTTGGCCGCCGGCGCTGCCGCCGCGGGGATGTCGTAACCCAGTTCCTTGACGCGTTTTTCGATTTCAGCGGACATTCCGGTCTCCGTTCTCGGCTGTGAGGGCGTTGCGGCAGGCAAGTCGCAATGTTGGAAATGAATGTGGCAAGGCGTGGATATTGCCTCGCTTTTGCCGGAAGAGTTCATATAACATCGCGGTCGGATTCAACAGGAGGAAACGGATGTTTCGTTCAGCCTTCGTCGCGGCCCTTCTGGCCGGGGCATGTTTTGCCGGCAGCGGCGTCACGACCGCTTTTGCCTCGCCGGCGAGCGGGCTTGCGCCGCACCGCGCCGTCTACGACCTCCAGCTCAAGGACGCCACCGAGCGTTCCGGCATCGCCGGCATGTACGGCCGCATGGTCTACGAGTTCAACGGCAGCCCGTGCGACGGCTATACGGTGAGCTTCCGCTTCGTCACGCAGGTCAACACCGGCGAGGAGACGCGCCTCACCGACCAGCAGACGACGACCTACGAAGACCTGAAGAGCGGTAGTTTCCGCTTCCTCACGCGCTCCTTCACCGACGAAAAGCTGGACAAGGAAGTGCGCGGCTCGGCGCGCGAGAACAAGAAGGGCGTCAGCGTCGACCTGACCGAGCCGGATGCCAGACAACTGGAACTCGCCGCCAGCCGCTTTCCGACCGAGCACATGCTGGAAGTCATCGACCATGCCAGGAAGGGCGAGCGCTTCTTCGAATCGCGCATCTACGACGGCTCGGATTCGGGCGACAAGACGCTGATGACGACGTCGGTCGTCGGCAAGAAGGAGATGCCGAAGGCCGGCGATCCCGATGCCGACAAGGCCGGCGCCTTCGCCAAACAGGCCTTCTGGCCCGTCTCCATCGCCTATTACAACGACACCGCCGAGGGCGATGCGCTGCCCGTCTACCGCATGTCCTTCAAGCTCTACGAGAACGGCATCACCCGCGACCTGACGATGGACTACGGCGAGTTCGTGCTGACGGGCAAGCTCGCCAAGCTGGAACTGTTCAAGCCGCAGGAGTGCAAGTAGGGGCCGTTCTACGCCTTGATTTGCCCCTCACCCTAACCCTACCCCCGCGGGCGGGGAGAGGGGACGTGCCTCGCGAACAGGCATTGTTTGAGGAAACCGGCGCGGCATATCCCTTCGCCTCGCGTGCGGGGAGAAGGTGGCCGGCAGTCCGGATGAGGGGCGAAACGAGCTCCGCAGGCACATTTTTGCCCCTTCGCCCTTGATTTGCCGGCAAACTGCGGGTAAGGCCCGCTCATTCCACACGTAAGGCATGGGATCGTCCGGGAGAAATCCGAGCGCTTCCGCCGGTGGCATTTCCGAAGGAAGTGCTGTTCGCCTTGCGGAGGTTCAACCGGAAAAGGATGACTAGGCATGGCATTGCCCGATTTCTCTATGCGCCAGCTTCTGGAAGCTGGTGTTCACTTCGGCCACCAGACGCACCGCTGGAACCCGAAGATGAAGCCGTACATCTTCGGCGACCGTAACAACGTCCACATCATCGACCTCGCACAGACCGTTCCGCTGCTTTCGCGCGCGCTTCAGGTCGTGTCCGACACGGTCGCCGGCGGCGGCCGCGTTCTCTTCGTCGGCACCAAGCGCCAGGCGTCCGAGATCATCGCCGATGCTGCCAAGCGTTCGGCCCAGTACTACGTCAACTCCCGCTGGCTCGGCGGCATGCTGACGAACTGGAAGACGATCTCCAACTCGATCCAGCGCCTGCGCAAGCTCGACGAGATCCTGTCCTCGGAAGGCTCCGGCTATTCCAAGAAGGAACGCCTGACCCTCGAGCGCGAACGCGAGAAGCTTGAAAAGGCCCTCGGCGGTATCCGCGACATGGGCGGCACCCCGGACCTGATGTTCATCATCGATACCAACAAGGAATCGATCGCCATCCAGGAAGCCAAGCGTCTCGGCATCCCGGTCGTCGCCATCATCGACTCGAACTGCGATCCGGACCCGATCGACTTCCCGATCCCCGGCAACGACGACGCCTCGCGCGCCATCGCCCTTTACTGCGACCTGATCGCCCGCGCTGCCATCGACGGCATCGCCCGCCAGCAGGGTGCATCGGGCCGCGACCTCGGCGCCTCCGCCGAAGCTCCGGTCGAGCCGGCTCTCGAAGCCGAAGCGTAAGGCCGAGGTCGGAGCGGACCTTTCGCTCCCGCTTTCCCATCCAACCGAGGCCAGAGAGACGATCCCTGGCCTCGGTTCGTTTGAAGACCCTGTCCGCCCGAGGTTTCCGGCGGCACGCAACAAACCGACAAGAGGCTCACAATGGCTGAAATCACCGCTGCACTGGTGAAGGAACTGCGCGAAAAGTCCGGCGCAGGCATGATGGACTGCAAGAAGGCGCTGGCTGAGAACAACGGCGACATCGAAGCGGCAATCGACTGGCTGCGCGCCAAGGGCATCGCCAAGGCCGACAAGAAGTCGGGCCGCACCGCTGCCGAAGGCCTGATCGGCGTTGCCAGCGCCGGCACCAAGGCCGTCGTCGTCGAGGTCAACTCCGAAACCGACTTCGTTGCCCGTAACGACGCCTTCCAGTCCATGGTCCGCGGCATCGCCGACGTGGCGCTCACCACCGACGGCACCGTCGAAGCCGTTGGCGCCGCCACCTACCCGGCAACCGGCAAGTCGGTCACCGACACGATCAAGGATGCAGTCGCCACCATCGGCGAGAACATGAACCTGCGCCGCTCGGCTGCCCTGTCGGTCGAGGACGGCGTCGTCGCGACCTACATCCACAACGCTGCCGCTGACCGCCTCGGCAAGCTCGGCGTTCTCGTCGCGCTGAAGTCGACCGGCGACAAGGAAGCCCTGAACGCCATCGGCCGCCAGGTCGCCATGCACATTGCAGCGACCGCTCCGCTCGCCATCCGCGCCGAGGAAGTCGACGCCGCCGTTGCCGAACGCGAACGCAACGTCTTCATCGAGCAGTCGCGTGCTTCCGGCAAGCCGGAGAACATCATCGAGAAGATGGTCGAAGGCCGCATGCGCAAGTTCTTCGAGGAAGTCGCCCTGCTGTCGCAGGCCTTCGTCATGAACCCGGACCTCACGGTCGGCGCCGCTGTCAAGGAAGCTGAAAAGACCGTCGGCGCGCCGATCGAAGTCGTCGGAATGGCCCGCCTGCTGCTCGGCGAAGGCGTCGAGAAGGAAGAGTCGGACTTCGCCGCCGAAGTCGCAGCCGCTGCCAAGGGCTGATTTTCTTAATCCCATATGGGAAAAGAAGAGGGCGCCGCGTGACAACGCGGCGCCCTTCGTGTATCCGGCTTGCCGAAATGCCTGCCCCGAAATTTCTCTGCGGCCAAGGCTGCCCTGCGCGGAACCGTCCCAGGCTCCGCCCGGCGGCCGGATCGGGCGAGCAGGCTTACGAGTTCAGGAGCGACAATGACTGCCAAGCCAATCTACAAACGTGTTCTGCTGAAAGCCTCCGGCGAGGCGCTGATGGGATCGCAGGGCTTCGGCATCGACGTCGCGGTCGCCGACCGCATCGCTTCCGACATCGCTGAAGCCCGCGCGCTCGGTGTCGAGGTCGGCGTCGTCGTCGGCGGCGGCAACATCTTCCGCGGCGTCGCCGTCGCCTCCAAGGGCGGCGACCGGGTGACCGGCGACCACATGGGCATGCTCGCGACCGTCATCAATGCGCTGGCGCTCGCGACCTCGCTGCGCAAGCTCGACATCGATACGGTCGTGCTCTCGGCCATCGCCATGCCGGAGATCTGCGAGAGCTTCTCGCAGCGCGCGACGCTCTACCATCTCTCGCTCGGCCGCGTGGTGATCTTCGCCGGCGGCACGGGCAATCCCTTCTTCACGACCGACTCGGCCGCAGCGCTGCGCGCCGCCGAGATGGGCGCCGAAGCCATCTTCAAGGGCACGCAGGTCGACGGCATCTATTCCGCCGACCCGAAGAAGGACCCGACCGCCACCCGCTTCGACCGCCTGACGCACAGTGAGGTCCTGGAAAAGGGCCTTGCCGTCATGGATGTCGCCGCCGTTGCGCTGGCGCGCGAGAACCATATCCCGATCATCGTCTTCTCCATTCATGAAAAAGGCGGTTTTGCCGAAATATTGACCGGCGGCGGACGCGGGACCATCGTAACCGACAACTGATTCTTGAGGCGCGCACGCTCCATGCGTGCAGCCGCTCTGCGAAAACGGGAGTATTCCGATGAGTGAAGGTATAGACCTGAAGGAACTGAAGCGCCGCATGGACGGCGCGATCAATGCGTTCAAGAACGACATCGCCTCGCTGCGCACGGGCCGCGCCTCGGCCAACGTGCTCGATCCGGTGCAGGTCGAAGCCTACGGCTCGCGCGTTCCGCTCAATCAGGTCGCCAACATCACCGTTCCCGAGCCGCGCATGCTGTCGGTCTCCGTCTGGGACAAGGGCATGGTCGGCGCAGTCGAGCGCGGCATCCGCGAATCCAATCTCGGCCTCAACCCGATCATCGACGGCCAGAACCTGCGCATCCCGCTGCCGGAACTCAACGAGGAGCGCCGCAAGTCGCTCGTCAAGGTCGCCCATGACTATGCCGAAAAGGCCAAGGTCGCGATCCGCCATGTGCGCCGCGACGGCATGGATGACCTCAAGAAAGCCGAAAAGGACGGCGATATCGGGCAGGACCTCTCCCGCAGCCAGTCCGAAAGGGTGCAGAAGATGACGGACGAGACGATTTTGGACGTCGATCGCTTGCTTGCCGAGAAGGAAAAGGAAATCATGCAGGTCTGAGGCCTTCGCCGCCCGCATTTCTTCCTCTTTCCCGGATTGTCAATGAACCAGCTTTCGCCCAGCACCGTACCGGCACACGTCGCCATCATCATGGACGGCAACGGACGCTGGGCGAACGCGCGCGGCCTGCCGCGCGCCATGGGGCATCGCAAGGGGGTCGAGGCGGTACGCGAGGCCGTGCGGACGGCTGCCGACTGCGGCATTTCCTATCTCACGCTTTTCGCCTTTTCCTCGGAGAACTGGAACCGTCCGCAAAGCGAGGTCTCCGACCTCATGGGGCTGCTCAAGACCTTCATCCGGCGCGACCTTGCCGTCCTGCACAAGCAGAACGTCCGCATCCGCATCATCGGCGACAAGACGAATCTTTCGGGTGACATCCTGCCGCTGCTGCTGGAGGCCGAGGAGACGACGCGCGCCAATACCGGCATCACGCTGGTGATCGCCTTCAACTACGGCTCGCGTGACGAGGTCGCCCGCGCCATGCGCGCGCTCGCTGCCGATGTCGCGGCGGGAAGGCTCGCTCCCGGCGAGATCACGCCGGAGCGCATCTCCGCAAGCCTCGATACCGCCGGCATCCCCGATCCGGACCTCATCATCCGCACGAGCGGGGAAGAGCGGCTGTCGAATTTCCTGCTCTGGCAGGGGGCCTATGCCGAACTGATGTTCGTTCCCGAATTCTGGCCGGATTTTTCCCGTGACACCTTCCTCTCGGCTCTTTCCCGCTACGCCATGCGCGAGCGCCGCTTCGGCGGGCTGCAGCCGGCCGCCACGCTTGCTGTGGGGTCGTGATGGGAAGTGAACTGCGCCTGCGCATCCTGTCCGGCATCGTGCTTGCCGCCGTGGTGCTCGCCGCGACCTGGTATGGCGATATCGCCTTCCGGCTGCTCGCCGCCGTGATCGCGCTCCTTATCTATTACGAGTGGTCGACCATCACCCGGCTTCCGGAAACGGATTTCCGCGGCAATGCCTTCGGCTGGGCTTCGACCGTGCTCGTCGCCGCGCTCGTCGTCTTCCGCATCGACGAGCTCGCGCTGCCTCTCCTGTTGGCCGCGGTCGTCGTCGGCATTCTCTATGCGTTGACGCTGAAGGGGAGCGGCTGGCTTGCCGGGGGCATTGCCTATTGCGGCCTGACGGTGATCTCGCTCGCGGCGATCCGCGGCGATACGGCGCATGGCTTCGCCGCCATGCTGTTCATCTTCGCCGTCGTCTGGTCGACGGATATCCTCGCCTATTTCGTCGGCCGCGCCATCGGCGGGCCGAAGCTCGCCCCCCCCATCTCGCCGGGCAAGACGTGGTCGGGGGCGATCGGCGGGGCGATTTCGGCCGTCATCGCCGGCACGCTGGTGCACATGATCTTCTTCTCGCTGAACGGCCTCTGGGTGCCGACCATCGCGCTTGTGCTCTCGGTGTTCAGCCAGGTGGGCGACCTTTTCGAGTCCTTCATCAAGCGGCGTTTCGGCGTCAAGGATTCGAGCCGCCTCATTCCGGGACACGGCGGCGTCATGGATCGCGTCGACGGCCTTGTTTTCGCCTGCTTCGCCGCGTTCCTCATTGCGCTTGGCGATGCGCTCGTGTCGGGCACCGTGAACACGCCGGCCGGTGTGTTCCTTTTCGGCCCGTGACCGGAAAAGACTGGGGACTGTAAGAATGGACATGCTGGCAGGCTCCGTCGGTCTGGTGACGGGCTATATCATTCCCTTCCTGCTCGTGCTGACGCTGATCGTCTTCGTGCACGAGATGGGTCACTACCTTGCCGGCCGCTGGTCGGGCATCGGCATCACCGCCTTCTCCGTCGGCTTCGGCCCGGAGCTTTTCGGTTTCACCGACCGGCACGGTACGCGCTGGAAGCTTTCGGCCATTCCGCTCGGGGGCTATGTGAAATTCCTGGGCGATGACGACCCGGCCTCCATTCCGGACTACGAATCCGTCTCCGCCCTGCCGGAAGAGGTGCGTAGACGTACCTTCCTCGGTGCGGCCCTTTGGAAAAGGGCGGTGACGGTCGCCGCCGGTCCCATCGCCAATTTCCTGCTCGCCATCGCCATCTTCGCGGTGATGTTCTCCATCTATGGACGCCAGATCGCTGATCCGATCGTCGCCGAGGTGCGTCCGGGCAGCGCGGCCGAGGAAGCGGGCGTGCGCCCCGGCGACCTTCTCGTCGCGCTCGACGGCTCGAAGGTCGACACTTTCGACGACGTCCGCCGCTATGTCAGCGTGCGCCCGGAGACGAAGATCATCGTCACCGTGCGCCGCGCCGGCGAGGACCTCGATTTTCCGATGGTTCCCAAGCGCACCGAGATCACAGACCAGTTCGGCAACAAGGTCGAGCTCGGCCTCATCGGCATCGTCACGAACCAGGAAACCGGCAATTTCCGCATCGTCCATTACGGCCCGCTGGAAGCCGTAGGGCAGGGCGCCCTGCAAAGCTGGCATATCGTGACCGGCACGTTCGACTATCTTTCCAACCTCGTGACCGGCCGCATGAAGGCCGACCAACTCGGCGGGCCGATCCGCGTGGCGCAGGCTTCCGGCCAGATGGCGACGCTCGGTGTGGCCGCTGTGCTCCAGCTTGCGGCAGTCCTGTCTGTTTCCATTGGACTTTTGAACCTGATGCCGGTTCCGGTACTTGATGGCGGCCATCTGATGTTCTATGCGGTGGAGGCCGTCCGGGGCAGGCCTATCGGGCCCGGGGCGCAGGAGATCGCATTCCGCATCGGCATGGCGCTAGTGCTGATGCTGATGGTCTTTGCGACCTGGAACGACATATCCATGCTGCTCGGCTGAAACCGGCCGATACGGTCGGTTCATAATTGGAAGGGGAGGCCGCCGCTTGGGGCAACGGTGCTAACGCTCTGTTTACCGTAATGAAAACGATGTAGTGGCCGTAGGGCCACGGTTGGAATTGAAGTAAATAGAAATTAACGCGTGACCTTGCTTGTATGGCAAAAGCGGTTAAAACGGCAAACGTGACCGGAATCGGGCATGCCTGCCGGGCGATGAAACGAAGGTAAGTTGTGAAGATGAAAGCTGGTTCAAACTTCTTGAACGCCGTGTCTGCCGTTGCGTTGTCGGCAAGTATGGTTGTCACGGGCGGCTCTTTCGCCACGCTCGTCTCCGCCACCGGCGCCGAGGCGGCCGTCATCCGCAGCATCCAGGTCCGCGGCGCCGATCGCGTCAGCGCCGACACGGTCAAGGCCAATATCTCCATCAAGCCCGGCGAGAACTTCTCCAGCGCCGACATCGACGCTTCCGTGCGCCGCCTCTTTGCGACCGGCTATTTCTCGGACGTCAAGATCTCGGTGTCCGGCAGCACGCTCGTCGTGGTCGTCAACGAGAACCAGTTGATCAACGAGGTCGTCATCAACGGCAACCGCAAGATCAAGGACGACAAGCTCCAGCAGGTCCTGAATTCGCGTTCGATGGGTCCCTATAGCGAGACCACGATCGAGGCCGACAAGCAGGCGATCCGCGATGCCTATGCCGCCATCGGCCGCAGCGACGCGACCGTCACCACGCAGACCTATCCGCTCGGCAACGGCCGCGTGAACCTCGCCTTCATCATCGACGAAGGTGACCGCACGAAGATCTCGCAGATCAATTTCGTCGGCAACCAGGCCTACAGCAACAGCCGCCTGCGTTCCGTCATCCTGACCAAGAAGTCGAACTTCCTTTCGTTCCTGACCCGCAAGGACGTCTACAGCGAAGAGAAGCTGCGCGCTGACGAAGAGGCGCTGCGCCAGTTCTACTTCAACAGCGGCTATGCCGACTTCCGCATCATTTCCTCGGAGGCCGTGCTCGACGAAGCCTCCAACGAATATGTCGTCACCTTCACGGTGGACGAAGGCCAGCGCTACAATTTCGGCGACGTGAACGTCGAATCGACGGTCGAGGGCATCGACTCCGACGAGCTGAAGGGGCTGGTCGAATCCAATCCGGGCTCGACCTACCGCGCCAAGGACGTCCAGAAGACGATGTCCGAGATTTCCCAGCGCGTCGCGGCAAAGGGCTATCCCTTCGCCCGCGTGACGCCGCGCGGCAACCGCGACCTCGGCAACGGCACCATCGCCGTCGACTACCTCGTCGACCAGGGCGAGCGCGCCTATGTCGAACGCATCGAGATCCGCGGCAATACCCGTACGCGCGACTACGTCATCCGCCGCGAATTCGATATCGGTGAAGGCGACGCCTTCAACCAGGAAGTCATCGCGCGCGCCAAGCGCCGTCTCGACGCGCTCGGCTATTTCTCCAGCGTCAACATCACCACCGCTCCGGGCAGCCAGCCCGACCGCGTCGTGCTGATCGTCGACGTGCAGGACCAGTCCACGGGCTCGTTCGGCATCGGCGCGGGCTACGAGACGGGCAATGACGGCGGCTTCAAGCTGGAAGCCTCGATCGAGGAGAAGAACTTCCTCGGCCGCGGCCAGTACATCCGCCTTGCTGCCGGTCGTGGCGGCGATTCGCGCAACTACAGCCTGTCGTTCACCGAGCCCTACTTCCTCGGCTACCGCCTTGCTGCCGGCTTCGACCTCTTCAGTGACGAGGACGACAGCGAGGACTACTACAGCGTCAACTCGAAGGGCTTCAATCTGCGCGTGACCGCGCCGATCACCGAAGAGCTGTCGACGACGCTCAAGTACAGCTATGTGAAGCTCGACTACGACTCGAGCGACCTTGGCCAACTGTCTTCGCCGTACCAGCACGTCGTGACCGATGGTCCGTGGGTCCGTTCGTCGATCGCACACAGCCTGACCTTCGATACGCTCGACGACCGCAAGATGCCGCGGGACGGCCTCTTCGCGCAGATCACGCAGGAATTCGCGGGTCTCGGCGGCGATTCCGACTACTACAAGATCTCGGGCAAGGCGCGTTATTTCCACACGCTGCTGGAAGACGCCGACGTCATCGGCTCGATCGCCGTCAGCGGCGGCCATATGTGGGGCACGGGCGACGACACGAAGGTCTTCGACCAGTTCACGCTGTCGGCATCCGAACTGCGCGGCTTCGAGTCCGGCGGTATCGGTCCGCGTGCCACGCGGACGGGCGATTCCCTCGGCGGCACGACTTACTTCACCGCTTCGGCCGAAGCCTCGTTCCCGCTGCCGGTTCTGCCGCGCGACTCGGGCTTCCGCGGCGCCGTCTTCGTGGATGCCGGCACGCTCTACGGCAATGACGTGGCGACGATCGGTGCGGACGCCGTCAAGGGCACCGACATGAGCCTGCGCGCTTCCGTCGGCGCGTCGATCATCTGGGCGTCGCCGTTCGGCCCGCTGCGGTTCGACTATGCGGTTCCCTTCAAGAAGGAATCGTTCGACGAAGTTCAGCGCTTCAAGTTCGGTATCGCTACCCAGTTCTGAAGCAGCTCGTCCAGAACTGCGAGAACATAGACGTTCTGGAGCCGCGCCGATGGAGCATAACTGGTTCTTTCCGCCCCATGACGGCATTCGTCTGGGTGACCTTGCCGAAGCGCTTGGGGCGGAACTCGCCGATGCCGCGCATGCCGATCGTGTCGTGCGCAGCGTTTCGCCGGTCGCCCGGGCGAAAGAGGGCGACATCTGTTACATCCTCTCCCGCAAGATGCGCGCCGAGCTCGAAACGAGCGAGGCGACGGCGATCCTGTGCGATCCTGCACTGGCCTCGCTCGTGCCCGCGCATATCGCCGTCCTTCTCTCCAGGCGTCCGCATACCGCCTTCGCCATGGCCGGCGAACTGCTGCATCCGTCCGCCATGCGGCCGGAGGCGATGATCTCTTCCGCGGGGATTTCGCCCGGCGCCTATGTCGATCCCGAAGCTCGCCTCGAGCCGAACGTCAGCGTCGAGCCCATGGCCGTGATCGGCAAGGGAGCCGAGATCGGCGAGGGCACGCATATCGGCCCCGGCGCGGTCATCGGCGCGGGCGTCCGCATCGGCCGCAATTGCACGATTGCCGCCGGCGTGACGGTGCAATGCGCGCTCGTCGGCAACAATGTCATCCTCCATCCCGGCGCCCGCATCGGCCAGGACGGCTTCGGCTATGCACCGGGCCTGAAACCCGGCATGATCAAGATCGTGCAGGTCGGCCGCGTCATCATCCAGGACAATGTCGAGATCGGCGCGAACACCACCGTGGACCGCGGCACGATGGACGATACGGTGATCGGCGAGGGCACCAAGATCGACAACCAGGTGCAGGTCGGCCACAATGTGCGCATCGGCCGCCATTGCGGCATCGTCAGCGGCGTCGGCATTGCCGGCAGCACGCGTATCGGCGATGGCGTGATGATCGGCGGTGCCTCCGGCATCAACGGCCACATCACCATCGGCGACGGCGCGCAGATCGCCGCCATGAGCGGCGTTGCGAACGACGTGCCGCCCGGCGAGAGATATGGCGGCATTCCCGCGCGCCCGATGCGCGATTTCCTGCGTGACGTGGCGGAAATGGCCATGCGCGCCAGCGCCCGTGAAAAGAAGAAGGGTCACAAGGATGAGTGAAGAGACCAAAGCGACGCTCGGCGTGGCCGACTTGCGCGAAATCCTGACGCTGCTTCCTCACCGTTATCCTTTCCTGCTGGTCGACAAGATCATCGAGATCGACGGTGACAGTTCGGCCATCGGCATCAAGAACGTGACGGTGAACGAGCCCCATTTCATGGGCCACTTCCCCGATCACCCGATCATGCCGGGCGTTCTGCTTGTCGAGGGCATGGCCCAGACCGCCGGCGCCATCTGCGCGCGCAAGGCCGAGACCGGCTCGAACCTCGTCTATTTCATGACGATCGACAATGCCCGCTTCCGCAAGCCGGTCGTGCCCGGTGATCGCGTGGAGTTCCATGTCGTCAAGCAGAAGCAGCGCGGCAATATCTGGAAGTTTCACTGCGACGCAAAAGTTGATGGGCATCTCGTTGCCGAAGCTGATATCGGCGCCATGATCGTCAAGAAGGAAGATGCCTGACCATGATTGCCGCCAGTGCGAAGATCCATCCGCTCGCCGTCGTCGAAGACGGGGCGGTCATCGGGGAGAACGTGGTCGTCGGTCCCTTCTGCTATATCGGGCCCAAGGTCGTTCTTCACGATGAGGTGGAACTTCTGCCGCATGCGATCGTGACGGGCCGCACGGTCATCGGCCGCGGCAGCCGCATCTTTTCCAACGCCGTCATCGGTGGCGATCCGCAGAGCCTGCATCACGACGGCGTCGAGACCACGCTGACGGTCGGGGAGAAATGCACCTTCCGCGAAGGCGTGACGGCCAATACCGGCACGACCGGCGGCGGCGGCAGGACGGTCATCGGCAACAACAACCTGTTCCTCGCCAATTCGCATATCGCGCACGACTGCGTCCTCGGCAACGACATCGTCATGTCGAACAACGTGATGCTCGCCGGCCATGTGATCGTCGAGGATCGCGTCATCCTCGGCGGCGGCTCGGCCGTGCACCAGTTCACCCGCATCGGCCGCCAGGCCTTCATCGGCGGACTGTCGGCGGTTTCCTATGACGTCATCCCCTATGGCATGCTGAACGGCAATCCGGGCGTTCTCGGCGGCCTCAACGTCGTCGGCATGAGCCGTGCCGGCATGGACAAGGCGACGATCCATCGCGTGCGCCGTGCCTACAAGCAGGTCTTCGAGGGCGAAGGCTCGGTCCGCGCCAATGCCGCCGCCATTCGCGAGGACTATGTGGATTGCCTGCCGGCCATGCAGATCCTCGATTTCATCGGCGCGGAAAGCGACCGCGCGCTCTCGTCGCCCCACCGGGGCAGCAAGGGCTGAACGTCATGGCGGACAGCCGGCCCGGAACGCGCGACCGGCTCGCCATCATCGCCGGCGGCGGACAGTTGCCGCGCTACGTCGCCGAGGCCGCGAAAGCCCGCGGCGAAAGTCCCTATATCCTGGCGCTGACGAACGAATCGGCCGACGACTGGTCGGGCTTCGACCATGAAGTGATCTCCATCGGAAACTATGCCGGCATCGGCGCCGCCTTCCGCCGGCACGGCATCGGCCGCGCGGTGCTCACCGGCTGGGTGCGGCGCCGGCCGGAATGGCGCGACATCCACGCGCCCTTCAAGGCGCTGCTCGCCGTTCCCTCGGTGGTGCGGACCCTGCTGCGGGGCGGCGACGACACCGTTCTGAAAATGGTCATCCGGCTCATCGAATCGGAAGGCGTGCGCGTCGTCGGTGCCCATGAGATCGTGCCCGGCCTTCTCGGCACCGAGGGGCCGCTCGGCCGGCTTGCACCGGATGCGGCCGCCGAGGCCGATATCGCCGCCGCCGCCGCCGCCGCGCTCGCGCTCGGCCGGCTGGATGTGGGGCAGGGCGCCGTCGCCGTCGGCGGGCGCGTCGTGGCGCTGGAAGGGGCGGAAGGCACCGACGGAATGCTGGAGCGGGTAGCCGAACTGCGCGCCGCCGGCCGCATCTCGAAGCGCCGCAAGGGCGTCCTCGTCAAGTTGTGCAAGCCCGGGCAGGACCTGCGCGCCGACCTGCCGGCCATCGGCCCGGAAACGTTGCGTCTGGCGAAAGCGGCGGGCCTTGCCGGCATTGCCGTCGAGGCCGGGCGCTCGCTGGTGCTGGAACGCGCCACGCTCATCGCTGAGGCGGATGCCGGCGGCCTGTTCGTGGCGGGCATCCTGCCGGAACGAACGGAGGCCGGACGATGACACGGGAGACGATCAGGATCGGCGTGATCGCCGGCGAGGTTTCCGGCGACCTTCTCGGCGGCGATCTCGTCGCGGCGCTGCGCAAGGCCTATCCGGGCCGGGTGGAACTGGTGGGCGTCGGCGGCGAGGCGCTGGAGCGGCAGGGCCTCAAATCGCTGTTCGATTTCTCCGAACTGTCGATCATGGGCATTTTGCAGGTGCTGAAGCGCCTGCCGCTGCTCCTGCGCCGCATCCGCCAGGCCGCGGACGCCATCGTTGCCGCACGGCCGGATATCCTCCTCATCATCGACAGCCCGGATTTCACCCACCGCGTCGCAAGGCGCGTGCGCAAGGCGCTGCCGGACCTGCCGGTGGTG
>CBIMFD010000039.1:0-17584 GCA_966243085.1 uncultured Shinella sp. | reverse complement strand
TCGACGACGCCCATGATGATGGCGATGGCCGTGCCCATCGAGTGGTCGTATTGCTCGAAGGCGGCCTGGTAGGCGGCAATCGAGATCACCCGCGTCGCCCCGGCCGGCGCGCCGAGCAGGACGGCGGACGGGAAGACCGCGAAGGCCTGCACGAAGGAAAGGCAGAAGGTGACCGCAAGCCCCGGCACGAGAAGCGGCAGGAAGACGCGCATGAAGCGCTGGCGCGGCTTCGCGCCGAGCGTGGCGGCGGCCTGCTCGATGGCCGGGTCGATGCCGGTCACGTAGGAGAGCGTCAGCAGGAAGGCGAAAGGAAAGCCCGTGATCAGCAGCGAGGCGAAGACGCCCCAGTAATTGTTGGTGAGCTTCACCGGCGCATCGAGGATGCCGACGAGGATCAGCGTCCGGTTGAACCAGCCCTGCGGGCCGAGGAAGGTCAAAAGGCCGTCGGCGACGAAGACCGTGCCGAGCGTCACCGGCAGGACGAGGATCGTCGTCAGGAGGCGCTGCCGGCTCATCAGCCGCACGCGGAAGGCGATCGGCAGGGCGAGCGCGAGGTTGAGGATGGTGACGGGCAAGGCCAGCCAGAGCGTGGCGGCGATGGTGCCGTACTGGAAGCGGTCGCTGAAGAAGCGCGTATAGTTCGAATACCAGACGCCTTCCTTCGGGGTCAGCGAATCGACGATGCCGTAGAGGAAGGGATAGACGAACAGCGCCACCATGACGGCGATGCCCGGCAGCACGAGCAGCGTCGTGCCGTCGATGCCGCGCGCGGCAAGGCGCGTGCCGAGCGACGGCCCGCTCATTGCGCCTCACCCCGGAAGACGAGCGCCCGGCCGGCGGCCGGCTGCAGCTTTGCCGCCGCCCCGCGGGGCAGGTGGCTGTCGGCGCGGAAGAACAGCTCCGACCCGTCGCCCGCATGGGCAAGGCCGAAGAAGGCGCGGCCGCGATATTCCATATTCGACACGACGGCGGGAATGCCCTCCCCTTCGTCGACGGCGACGAGGTCTTCCGGCCGCACGGAGAGAACGGCGGCATCGCCCGGCTTCAGCGCGTCGCGGGCAATCCCGGCAAGGCGCGCGCCGGCGGTCTCGATGAGGACCTCCTCGCCCGATACCGAGACGACGCGGCCGGCAAGGCGCGTGCGGAAGCCCATGAAATCGGCGACCTCGGCATGGGCCGGCCGCTGGTAGAGGTCTTCAGGCGTGCCGATCTGCATGATGCGGCCCTGGCTCATCACAACGATGCGGTCGGCGAGCGACAGGGCCTCGTCCTGGTCGTGGGTGACGTAGATGGTCGTCGAGCCGATCTGGTCGTGGATGCCGCGGATTTCGGCGCGCATCTCCAGACGCAGCTTAGCGTCGAGGTTGGAAAGGGGTTCGTCCATCAGCACGACCGGCGGGCGGATGACGACGGCGCGGGCGATGGCCACGCGCTGCTGCTGGCCGCCGGAAAGCTGGCCGGGCAGCTTCTCGGCCTGCGAGCCGAGGCGCACGAGCGCCAGCGCCTCGTCGATGCGGCGGTCCGCCTCCGCGCCCTTGATGCCGCGCATGGCAAGGCCGAAGCCGACATTCTTGCGCACCGTCATGTGGGGGAAGAGCGCGTAGCTCTGGAACACCATGCCGAAGCCGCGCTTTTCCGGCTCCAGCGTATCGATGCGCTGGTCGCCGAGGCGGATTTCCCCGCCGGTGAGCGCCAGAAGGCCCGCAAGGCAGTTGAGCGCGGTCGACTTGCCGCAGCCGGACGGGCCGAGAAGGGCGATGAACTCCCCGGGCTCGATGGAAAGATCGATCCCGTCGAGCGCATTGTAGGAGCCGAACGAACGGCGCAGGCCATTCAGCTCGAGCCGGGCGCGCTGCCGGGACGAAGGGACTGTCGTTGCGGTCTGGGCCTGCTGGCTCAAGAGCGCCTCCTGTTTGTACGGCACTGTCGACATTGCGGCGCCCGTGACCGGGGCGCCGCAAGAGCACATGTTGGCGTTCAGCCCTTGGCCGAACCGACCTGCTCGTCCCAGATGCGGAAGGCATCGACGATCCGGGCGGGCTCCAGAGGAACCTCCAGCGGATTGTTGGCGATCCAATCCTCGTATTCGGGACGGCCGAATTCGGCGATCACGTCCTGGCTCGCCTGCGGCGCCATGTCGAGCGTCACGTCCTTGACCGCCGGGCCGGGATAGAAATAGCCCTCGTCATAGGCGATGGCCTGCTGCTTGGGCTGCAGGATGAAGTTGATGACGTCGAGGAGGACGTTCACCTTCTCGTCGGAAACGCCCTTCGGGATGACGGCGTAATGCGCATCCGTGACCCAATGGAAGCCGGCGAGCGTGCCGACCTTCGCCTCCGCCGGCACGATGCCGAGCGCGCGCGGGTTGATGTCCCAGCCGGTCGTCGAGACGATGATGTCGCGGGTGCCTTCGCCGAGCTCCTTCATGGTCTGGCCGGTGCCCGTGCCGTAATATTCGACATGCTTGCCGAGTTCCTTCAGGTATTCCCAGGTCTTGCTCCAGCCGTTGACCGGATCGAGCGGATCGCTGTCGCCGAGGAGGTAGGGAAGGCCCATCAGGAAGGTGCGGCCAGGGCCGGAATTGGCCGGGCGCGCATAGATGAACTTGTTCGGATTGGCCTTCGCCCATTCCAGCAGCTCTTCGGCCGACTTCGGCGGCGTGGCGACGCGGTCGGGCATGTATTCGATCAGCGGGCCGGAAGGATAGTAAGTCACGACGACGCCGCGATCCTTGGCGAGCGCCTGCATCTTGGACGCCTGCGGGATGTAGATCGAGGCAAGATCGGGAAGCTCGCCCTTGTGGGCGGAAAGGTCGACCCACAGGTCCTGGTCGAGACCGGCGGAGAGCGCGTCGGTGCCGGTCAGCACGAGGTCGATATCGACATGGCCCGCGGCCTGCTGCGCCTGGATCTTCGCGGGAAGCTCGGGGGCCGGCGCCTTGGTGAAGGCGAAGCTCGAGACCCATTCGGGCTTGGCCGCCGCATA
This sequence comes from uncultured Shinella sp., assembly GCA_966243085.1. Classification (GTDB taxonomy): domain Bacteria; phylum Pseudomonadota; class Alphaproteobacteria; order Rhizobiales; family Rhizobiaceae; genus Shinella. The sequence goes on along the minus strand of CBIMFD010000039.1, from coordinate 14,599 downwards.
ATTCTCGAACATGCCCTGCGTCAGCGCGAGATTGCCCGCGACGTCGACGATGGTGATCGTGACCGGGCTGGCGGGCGCCGTCAGGGCCGCGAAGCTGCGGGCGGGCAGCAGGCCGAGGCCCGCCATGCCGGCGACGCCGCCGACGAATGTTCTGCGTGTGATCTGCATTTCGTTCTCCTCCATCGTTAAACCGGCCGTCTCCGGGCGTCCGGCGTTTTCATCTCAAAGGCGATAGGCTTTCTTCGCGAGGCCGTAGGCAAGGTCGCGCGCAAGATCGTGCGCCTCCGCCTCGTCAAGGCGATGATCGGCGACGAGCCGGGCGAGGTAGGCGCAGTCCACCCGCCGCGCCATGTCGTGCCGCGCGGGGATCGACAGGTAGGCGCGGGTATCGTCGTTGAAGCCGACCGTGTTGTAGAAGCCGCAGGTCTCCGTCGTCGTCTCGCGGAAGCGGCGCATGCCCTCGGGGCTGTCGAAGAACCACCAGGCGGGGCCGAGCCGCAGCGCCGGATAGTGGCCGGCAAGCGGGGCGAGCTCGCGCGAATAGGTGCTCTCGTCGAGCGTGAAGAGGATGAGCGTGAGGGCCGGGTCGTTGCCGACGGCATCGAGCAGCGGCTTCAGCGCGCGCACATAGTCCGTCGCCTTCGGGATATCGGCGCCCTTGTCCGGCCCGAAGGCCGCAAAGAGCGAGGGGTTGTGGTTGCGGAACGAGCCGGGATGGAGCTGCATGACGAGGCCGTCGTCCTGGCTCATGCGCGCCATCTCCGTCAGCATCTGGCCGCGGAAGGCCTCGGCCTCCGCCGCATCCGCCTTGCCGGATAGCACCTTGTCGAACAGGGCGGTCGCTTCATCCGCCGGCAGGTTGCTCGTCTGCGCGCTCGGATGGCCGTGGTCGGACGCCGTCGCGCCCTGCGCCTTGAAGAAGGCGCGCCGGGACTGGTGAGCGGCAAGATAACCCGCCCAGGTCGCCGGCTCGCCCGTTATGGCGAGAAGCTGTCCCACGTTGCCCGCAAAACCGGCCGCTTCCGGGTCCACCACGGCGTCCGGCCGGTAGGTCGGCAGGACGCGGCCGTGCCAGCCCGAGCGGCGCACCGCATCGTGGTGGGCAAGGTCGTCGAGCGCACCGTCCGTCGTGGCGATCGCCTCGATGCCGAACGTGTCGTAGAGCGCGCGCGGACGCAGCGCCGGGGTAGCGATGGCCGCAGCGATGCGGTCGTAGAGCGCATCGGCGTTCTGCGGCGTCAGGCGCTCGTCGATACCGAAGACGAGCTCCAGCGAATGCTCGAACCAGAGCCGCGTCGGCGTGCCGGCGAAGAGATGGAAATGTTCGGCGAAGAGCCGCCAGATACGGCGGCCATCGGGGCGGACACCTGTTCCGTCGCGCCGCGCCACGCCGAGGTCTTCCAGGCGCACGCCCTGCGAATAGAGCATCCGCGTGGCGTAGTGATCGGGCGTGATGAAGAGCGCGGCCGGATCGGGGAACGCCGGATCCTCCGCATACCAGATAGGGTCCGTATGGCCGTGCGGCGAAACGATCGGCAGGCCCGCCACGCCATCGTAGAGGCGCCGGGCGATTGCCCGGACGCCCGGCTCGGCAGGCAGAAGCCGATCAGGATGCAATGCCATTTCCGCCGTCTCCTCCCGCGGTCAAGTCCTCTGGGAGTTTTGTATACTAGTATGCAAAACCGAGTCAACCGACGGATTCCATATTACGAGCGACATTTCGCGCAGCTCGCGGAGCCCGGCGGCGCAGGGTTTCGCAAGCACGCGCGCGCCGGAGCGGCGCAGTTGGCATGTCTGGATCAGGTGAAGAGGAGAGATGCGGCGATACGGCGCCGGTGCTGCCATCGCGCACGCCGTCGGCCGCCGGCAAGGCAAAGGGCGGCGGCGCCGGTCGACGGCGCCGCCGCGGTCCGTCAGGTGTTGTTCTGGCCCATCCGGGCATATGCGGCCGGGTTGGTCGCCTTGAGCCGGCTCGCCATGGCGAAGCCGACGATGCCCGCGGCCGGAATGAGTGCCGGCAGGATGATGCCGAGCGAACCGCCGGCAGTCTGGGTCAGGTCACCGAAGTTGATGAAGATGTAGACGAAGAGCGCCGCCATCACGAGGCCGGACACGGCCGGCAGGATCAGCGTCGTCAGCGCCGGATTGTCCCCGCCCTTCCTGCGGAAGAAGACGATGACGGACAGCGAGGTGATCGTCATCATGCCGAGCACGCCGAGCGTGCCGACCTGACTGATCCAGGTGAACATGTTGAGCACCGGATCGAGGCCGAGGCCGGCGAAGACGGCAAGCACGACAAGCGCCATGACCGTCTGCACGACCGAGCCGATATGCGGGCTCTGGTGAGCGTCGTGCGTGCGGCCGAAGGCGGTCGGCAGCAGGCCTTCGCGGCCGGCTACGTAGCTGTAGCGGGCGATGTAGTTGTGGAAGGCGCTGATCGCGGCAAAGAGGCTGGAGACGAGCAGCAGGCCGGCAATGGCCGGCACCGGCCCGCCGACATAGGTGCCGGCCAGATCGAAGAAGAACGAGGTCGGATCCGGCAGGGCGCTGATGGTCGGCACGAGCTTGTCGGCCCCGACCCCGGCGATCATCAACCAGGTCGTGAAGACGAAGAAGAGGCCGATCATCAGCACCGAGAGATAGGTCGCGCGCGGAATGGTCCTTTCCGGATCCCGCGCCTCCTCGGCATAGATCGTCGTCGCCTCGAAGCCGATGAAGGAGCCGAGGCAGAAGAGGATCGCTGCGGTGAGCGAGCCGGAGAAGATCGCCGTCGTATCGAAGAAGTTGAAGGAAAGGCCCTCGGCCCCGCCGCTGCCGAGGATCGCGAAATCGACCAGCAGCACGACGAGGTATTCGAGCACGACCAGCACGATCATCACTTTCGCCGAGAGGTCGACCTGCCGGTAGCCGAGCGTGCCGACGAGGAGGACGGCAATGAGGCTCCACAGATACCAGGGCAGGTTGACGCCGAAGCCGGCGAAGACGCCGCTGGCGATACCGCCGAGAAGGCCGATCAGGCCGAACTGCATGGCGTTGTAGGCGACGACCGCGATGATCGCGACCGCGCCGGCCATGCGCCCGCCAAGGCCGCGCGCGGCATAGGCGTAGAAGGCGCCGGCATTGGTGACATGGCGCGACATCGCCACGTAGCCGGCCGAAAAGGCCAGCATGATCAGCGTCATCAGGAGGAAGGTGGCCGGAATGCCGGTCCCGTTGCCGATGAGGAAGGAAATCGGCACCGCGCCGGCAACGCCGGTCAGGGGTGCCGCGGCCGAGATCACCATGAAGGTCACGGCGATCAGCCCCAGCGAATTTCTGCGGAGCTGGTTCAGCCCCGCCGTTGTCACGTCTGTCATTGTTCTCTCCAGTGTTGGTTCCCCATTCGCCGGCTCACCGCGCCGGCATCCGCAGCCTCGGTTTATTTTTCTTGCGCGCTACGACAGTTGAACCGCCCGGTGATAGGCGCGGTGGCCGTAGAGCAGAGAGGCCGGGTTTTCCGACAAGCGGACGTTCATGACACGTCCGATGATGATGTGATGCGTTTCCCAGAGCACGGAGGTCGCGACCTGGCACTGGAAGCTCGCCGTCGCGCCGACGAGGGCCGGCTGGCCGAGCTCGCCCGGCGACCAGGGCGCGCGCTCGAAGCGGGCCGCGTGTTCGCCGGCGGCAAGGCGTCCCGCGAAGAGATCGGAGACCTGATGCTGGTCCTCGTGGAGGAGATTGGCGCAGAAGGCGCGGTTCTTCAGGATCGCCGCCGCGACGGGGCTCATGTGGTGGAGGCAGGCGAGCAGCGACGGGTGGTCGCCATCGGCCGAGACCGAGGTCAGCGAACTGATCGTGACGCCGAAGCGTCCCGCCTCGCCGTCCGTCGTCACCACCGCGACGAAGGTGGCCGCACGGCTCATGCCTTCGAGGAATTGCATGCGGAGTTCCGGTTTCATGGCGCTACCCCAGGTCAAAGAAGCGTTGCAGTTCTACATCGGGCACTTTCTTGCAGAATTCGTCGTGCTGGCTCTGGCGGCTGGCGGCGAAGGCCTCGACGAAACGCTCGCCGAGCCAGTCCTTCGCGAAGGAGGAGGTGCGCAGCCGCGCGATCGCCTCCGGCATGGAGCGGGCGAAATCCGGCCCCGCACCCGCTTGCACATAGCCGTTGCCGATCACCTCCGGCTCCGGTTCGATGCCTTCCAGAATGCCGGCAACGCCCGCCGCGACGGTCGCGGCGACCGTCAGGTAGGGATTGGTATCGGCGCCCGGCAGGCGGTTTTCGACGCGCAACGAGCCTGCATCGTGGCCGACGACGCGGAAGCAGGTCGTGCGGTTCTCGAAGCCCCAGGTGAGGCCCGGCGGGGCGAAGGTGCCGGGCGCGAAGCGCCGGTAGGAATTGACGGTCGGCTGGAAGATCAGCGTCATGTCGCCGATATATCTCTGCAGGCCGCCGATGAAGTGGCGGAAGGCCTGTGACATGCCGTTCCGGCCGGCGGGGTCGTGGAAGACCTTCCGCCCCTGCCCGTCCGTCAGGCTGACATGGAGGTGGATCGACTGGCTGTCGGCATCCTCCGTCCAGCGCGGCATGAAGGTGACGCACTTGCCCTGCCGCTGCGCCAGCGCCCGCACGAAATTCTTCAGCAGCACGAGCTGGTCGGCCGGCTCCAGCCCCGTGCCGGCCGCAATGCACGCCTCGAGGAAACCGCCGCCGATCTCCTCGTGCATCTTGGCAAGGTCGATCTTCAGCGGCTCGCAGATTTCGGCCAGCGCCTCGTACCATTCCGTCTGCTGCACCTGGTAGAGCACGAGGTCGTGGCTCTTGTGCATGGTCGCGGTCCTGAGATTGCGGTAGCCCTTTTCGCGGGCGCTTTCCGGCGTCTCGTCGAACAGCGTGTATTCAAGCTCCATGCCGTAGCGCGGCGCAAAGCCCGCCTTGCCGGCGCGGGCCAGAACGCGCGTCAGAAGCGAGCGCGGGCAAAGCTCGGCCGTCGGCCCCCCATAGTTGGAAAGAATGAGCAGGTCGTGCCCCGGCTTCGACCAGGGCAGGCGTCGCACCGTCGCGGGATCCACCACCAGCGGGTCGTCGTGGAAATCCGATGCGTCGTCGGAGACGCCCGGGATGTTGAGGACGACGTCCGTCGGGTCCAGAGCGAAGGTGACCGGGGACATGCCCATGCCGGCGCGGGCGATGCCGGCGAGCGATCGCACGGACACCATCTGCCCGCGAAGAAGGCCGTTCGTATCGGTCATGGCGACGGTGGCGAAACGGCTTGCAGGATCGGCGAGGTAGGCGTCGAGGGTCATGGTCACTCCGTTTCGGTGGCCGGCGGCGGCGTCAGGGATGAGAGAACGGCAAGGTCCCTGTCCGGCGCCGTGGAATAGGCGCGCAGGAAGACGCGAAGGCCGTTGCGGATGTAGCGCTCGATGGTCGCCCGGTCGGGCACGGCATCGGGAATGTGCAGCGCCTTGTTGCGCGGCGCCGAGAGGATGAGGCCCCAGAGGTCTTCCGCCGCAAGCTCGGCATCGTCGAAGACGAGCCGGCCCGCCGCACGCTGGCGTTCCAGATAGGCGATCATGCCGGCGAGCACCCGGTCGGGGCCGGACGCCTGGTAGGCGCGGCCGACATCCGGCAGCCGCTGCGCCTCGCCGATGATCAGCCGGGCAAGGTTCAGCATGTCTGGACGGAGCACGACATCGGCATAGTGCCAGGAGAAGGCGTAGAGTTCGGCGACCATGCCCGAGGCGGTGGGATACTCGAAGGATTCGAGCATGTGGTCCCGCTCCTCGGTCATCATGGCGGTGAAGAGCTCGTCTTTGGACGGGAAATACTGGTAGAGCGTCGGCTTGGAGAGCCCCGCCTCCGCCGCGATGTCGTCCATCGAGGCGCTGACGAAACCCTTCTGCGAGAAGACGGTGAGCGCGGCATCGAGAATGCGGCGCTCGCGCAGGATGCGGTTCTGCTGGCGCTTGGGAAGGGCCGTCATCGCACGACCTCCGACAGGAACGCGCAGAGGACCCTGTTATAGGCCTCGGGGCGCTCGACATTGCAGACATGGCCCGCACTTTCGATCACCTCGAAGCGGACGAAGGCGTGCGGCGCCGCCTCGGCGATCCGGCCTGCAACCCCGCGGACCTCATCGGGGGATGCAAGCCGGTCGTGCCGCCCCGTCATCATCAGCACCGGCATGGCGAGCCGGGAGAAATCGAAGCGTTCCGGCGGATGGGTGAAGCAATGGAGCGCATCGCGGTAAGTCGCAGCGGGAATGGCCGCCATGGAGGCAAAGAGCGCCTGCCGGACCTCCTCGCCCGCATCCGGCCCCGCCAGCACGTCGACGACCGCCGGCGCGAAATCGGCCGGCGTCCTGCCGGCGTTCAGCGGCACTTCCCGCGCCATCCGGAATGCTTCGCGCTCGGCGAGGCCGGCCTCCGACATGCCCGTGCAGCCGCCGGAAAGGACGAGGCCCGCCAGCCGCTCCGGATGGCGCATGGCGAAGGACGTGGCGATCCACGACCCGTAGGAAAGGCCGCAGAGCACGAGCCGCCTCGCGCCCAGCGCATCGGCGACCCGGAGGATGTCGCCGCAATAATCCTCGACCGTGCTCTGTGCCGCGCCGCGCCCGCTTTCGCCGTAGCCGCGCAGGTCGAGCGCGGCGGCCCGCGCCGCCGGCGCCACGGCACGAAGCTGCGCAAGCCAGTTCGTCCGCCCGCCGCCGATGCCGTGCAGGAAAAGCACGAGCGGCCCCGGCCTTTGCGGCGTGACGGTCAGCGCCAGCGGCGGCTCGCCGTCGAAGAAGACGGTTTCGAGGTCTCCCGCAAGATCGCCGAGCGCGGCGATTCCCATCTCGAAGATCGCCTTCGTGCCGGCGGCAATCGCCGGGGCGCGCTCGGCGGAGGCGGAAAACCGTGCCGACCATTCGATCCGGCTGCCACCCTCTTCATCGGGGAAAACCGCAAGCCGGGCGTCGTAACGCTCCACCCCGGCAATGCCTTCGAGATGCGTATAGGCAAGCACCCGGTCGGTATCGGAGCGGTAGGTGAGCTGTTCGCGGTAGAGCGTGTCCTCGCCCTTTGCCGTGAAGGCGCGGATCAGGGCGCCGCGCGCATCGCGCTCGGCCCGGATTTCCGCGATCGCCGGGTGCCAGGCGCCGCAGAAATTCCCGGCAACGACCCAGACCGCGGCGGGTTCCGCCGCGCAATGCCCGATGACCTGAACCTGCTCTTCGGCCATGGCTCAGCGAAGCCCCTTCAGCGTTCCGCCCGTGCCGCGCCAGAGCGAGGAGCGCGCGCCGCCCTCGTCGCCCGGCGCCTTGTCGAGCTCGTCCAGGTCGTAGAGCGTCAGCACGGAGAGGTAATCCTCCATGATCTCCGACGTATAGGGCAGCATCAGCGCGCCGCAGCGGCTGTCGCGATACATGCGCTCCAGCGGCAGGGATTTCAGCATGGACTGGCCGCCGCAGGTGCGGATGGCGAGCGCCGCGATCTCCTGCACGCCCTCCATCACATTGTACTGGGCGGCATACATGCGCATGACCTGCGCCTTGCTCGGAAAGCCCTGCGCCTCCATGAAGGCCTGCCACCACAGCGCGCGCATGGCGGCGAGCTGGGCGTACATCTTGCCGACGGTGATGCGCTTCGTGCCGAACATGCGCCGGTCGGCCGGCGGCTGGCCGGGCACCTCGCCCCGCAGATAGGCCACGGTGAAATCGAAGGCCCCCTGCGCCACGCCCATATAGGTCGGCGAGAGCGTCGCCATCATGTGCGGCCAGTGCGGCAGGGTCTTGATGAAGATGCCGCGCGGCATCATCAGGTCTTCCTCGGTGACGAAGACGTCCTTCAGCACGAGGTCGCGGCTGTTGGTGCCACGCATGCCGAGCGGGTCCCAGCTTCCGGTGACGAAAAGGCCGGGCGCATCCTTGTGCACGACGAAGATCATCGTGTCCTCGTGGCGCGGCTCGACGCCCTCGAAATGCTCGGTGCAGACGATCGAATAGTAGTCGCAATAGCCGGCGAGCGAGGCGAACTTCTTGAAACCGTTGATGACCCAGCCGCCGTCGACCTTGCGGCAGGCGGTCTGCGCGGGCTTCGACGTCCAGTTCTGCCCGGCCTCGGAGATGGGCTGCGAATAGATGCCCTGCTCCTTGACCGCGCGGCGGAACTGGCGCTCGCGCAGCGGGGCGAAGGCGGCGCGGTCCTCGTCGGTGAGGCTCGGCAGTTCGTACATGAACCGCGACCACATCATGGAGGAGTTGTGCATGTTGAAGGTGAGCGCCGTCGCGCCGCAATACTTGCCGATCTCCGCGCCGACCATCGCATATTCGCCGAGGCTGAAGCCGTGCCCGCCGAATTCCTTCGGCACCGTCAGCGTCAGGAAGCCCTCGGCGGCGAGATCCTTGTAGTTCTCGACCGGAAAGGACGCCTCGTCGTCGATCGCCCTTGCGCGCGGCGCGAAACGCTCGCGGCCGAGCTCGTTGATGCGGGTGAGGACCGCCAGCACTTCAGGCCGGACGCGGGAAAGGTCGTAGTAGTCTGCGGGTTCGCTCATCGTCAGTCCTTCTCAAATCCGGTCAGAGGGCGAGATCGCCCTGGAGACGGCCTTCCTTCACCACGACGAGACCATCGAGCGTGATCGTGCACTTGCGCATCGGCAGGTCGAAATGCCCCTCGGTGAAGCGGCCGGCATATTGGTTGGCGCCGGTCGACCAGAGGAAATTGCCGGCCCAGGCGCGGAACTCGACGGCCTGCATGTCGCGCTTGTCGTAGAGCGCGCCGGAGACCCAGCGGGCGGCGGGGTTCATGCCCCAGCCGACATGGGAAAAGCCGTAGGCCAGCGGGTCTTCCCAGGCTTCCATGTAATCGCGGAAGAGCTCGGCATCCAAACCGTCGCCCTTGATTTCCTTGACGAAATCGTTCTCGACGGTGAAGTCGATGCGGCTCGTCAGGTAGCTCTTGAAGGTGAGGTTCATGTCGCCGACGTCCATGACGATGCGGCCGTTGACCGTGTTCGGCCCCGGAAAGGCGAGGCAGAGCCCGCCCGGCCAGTGGGCGACCGCGCCCGGCGTGGTGCCGAAGCCCGGCGTGCCGCCGCAGGGGGCGTTGCGAAGGTCGATGGCAAGGTCCGTGCCCGCCGCCGAGGTCACGCGCATTTCGCTCGCCTCGCGCAGCATGCGGATGCCAAGCGCCACCTTCGGGCCGAGCTCGGCCTTCGGCTCGCAGCGCTCGAGGATTTCCGGATGCTCGTTGCAGATCACGAGGATGCGCGCGCCCGCCTCCTCGATCTCCGGCCATTCGGCGGCGTGGATCATGCCCTCGACCGTGCAGTCGACGATGATCTCGCACTGCTTCATGGCCTCGATCGCCGCCCGGTTGCCCTGGATGGCAAGGGAGGTGCCCGTCGACTTGACGGGAACCGGCGCCGTCTGGCGCGGCGTCGGCATGGTGATCATGCAGTAGTCGGCGCCGAGATCGTGGCAGGCAAGGTCGGCAAGCTGCACCAGAACGGGCCGCGACTGCGTCTCCGCAACGATGGCCACACGCGTTCCGCGGCCTATGCCATTGAGCACGAGTACCCGTCGGAAGCAGGCAAGCCACTTCCCTTCAATGCGCTCCTGCAACATTGAATTCTCCCGGTTCTGGATCGCCCCTCAGCGATTTCTTTACTTATGAGTTAAAAATTCTTTGAAGTCTGAAGTTTTGTCAAGTGATAATTCCAGAGAGAATTTCACGCCGGGAATCTGGACGATTTCCGGCCGTTCGCCGGCGCTGAAACAGCGCGCGGCGTTGCTCGGTATGTGCCTGTTTTGTCGGGAAACGACGATGCCGTCAGTAGGTGGCCCGACCGCCCGAGAGGTCGAAGACTGCCCCGGTAGTGAAGCTGTTTTCCTTCGAGACCAGCCAGGCGACCATGGCGGCGGCTTCCTCGACGTCGAGGAAGCGCCCGCGCGGGATCTTGCCGCGCATGTATTCGATGAATTCGGGCGTGAGCTGTTCGAGGATGCGCGTTTCGGCCGTCGCCGGCGTGATGGCGTTGACGGCGATGTCGTAGCCGGCAAGTTCCTTGCCGAGCGATTTGGTGAGCCCGATCACGGCCGCCTTCGATGCCGAATAGGCCGAGGCGTTCGGATTGCCCTCCTTGCCGGCGATCGAGGCGATGTTGACGATGCGCCCGTAGCCGCGCGCCTTCATGCCCGGCACCGCCGCGCGGCAGACATGGAACGTGCCGTGCAGGTTGACGTCGATGATCGTCTTCCACATCGCCACGTCATAGACGTCGAGCGGCGCGGCGGGGCCGGCAATGCCGGCGGAATTGACGACGATCGACACCGGCCCGGCAAGGTTCTCGCTCGCCTTCATCGCGGCCTCGACCGCGGCATGGTCGGTGACGTCGACTGCGATGCTGCCGCCGCCGAGCGTCGCCGCGGCGTCGCCTGCAAGCGGGCCGTCGATGTCCCACAGCGTCACGCGCGCACCGGACGCCGCCATGCGCCTCGCCATGGCATAGCCGAGGCCCTGGCCGCCGCCGGTGACGACGGCATGCTGCCCGGAAAGATCGATCTGGTTCATGGTCTTGCCTTCCTATTCCTTCACCGCGCCCGTCATGGACGAGACGTAGTAGTCGACGAAGAAGGAATAGAGGATGACGACCGGCAGCGAGCCGAAGAGCGCGCCCGCCATGAGCGATCCCCATTCGAAGACGTCGCCGCGCACGAGTTCCGTCAGCACGCCGACGGGCACCGTCTTGTTCTCCGAGGACTGGATGAAGGTGAGCGCGTAGATGAACTCGTTCCACGACAGCGTGAAGGCGAAGATGCCTGCCGAGATCAGGCCGGGCACGGCAAGCGGCAGGATGATCCTCACGAGGATCTGCCAACGCGAGGCGCCGTCCACCAGCGCGCTTTCCTCCAGCTCGAAGGGGATCGAGCGGAAATAGCCCATCAGCAGCCAGGTGCAGAAGGGAATGAGGAAGGTCGGATAGGTGAAGATCAGCGCAAGGCGCGAATCGTACATGCCAAGCTTGAAGACGATGAAGGCGAGCGGGATGAAGAGGATCGACGGCGGCACGAGATAGGCGAGGAAGACGAGCAGGCCGACGGACCGCGAGCCGGTGAAGCGCACGCGCTCGATCGCATAGGCGCCGAAGACGGAGGCGGCGAGCGACAGCACGGTCGAGCAGACGGCGACCAGCATCGTGTTCCACAGCCAACCCGGATAGGACGTCTCGAAGAGCAGGTACTTGATGTGGTCGAGCGTCGGCCCGACGACCCAGAACGGACTGTAGTTGCTATAGTCGGTGAGCTGCGCATTCGGCTTCACCGCCGTGATCGCCATCCAGTAGAACGGGAAGAGCAGCACGAAGACGAAGACGGCCATCGGCAGGTAGAGAACGACGATGCGGCGCGGCAGGCGGTTGAGATAGCTCATCCCCTCCTTGTCGTCGGTGAGAGCATCGGCGGGGATCGTGGTCCTGGTGTTCATGGTCTTCCTCCCGGTCTCAATCCTGGCCGCCCTGCTGCCATTTGCGGCGTTGCAGGCCGAAGAAACTGAACATGATGGCGGCGAGCAGGAACGGCACCATCGCCACGGCGATCGCCGCTCCCTCGCCGAGCTGTCCGCCCGGAATGCCGCGCTGGAAGGAGAGCGTCGCCATGAGGTGCGTCGCATTCACCGGCCCCCCCTTCGTCAGCACGTAGATGAGCTGGAAGTCGGTGAAGGTGAAAAGGACGGAAAAGGTCATGACCACGGCGATGATCGGCGTGAGCATGGGCAGCGTCACGTAGCGGAAGCGCTGCCAGCTCGTGGCTCCGTCGAGCGAGGCGGCTTCCTGCAGCGAGGCCGGAATGGTCTGGAGGCCGGCGAGCAGCGAGATCGCGACGAACGGAATGCCGCGCCAGACATTCGCCGCGATGACCGAGGCTCTGGCGTTCTGCGGGTCGCCGAGGAAATTGATCGGCCCGTCGATGAGGCCGAGCTCCATCAGGGACCAGGAAAGGATAGAGAACTGGCTGTCGTAGATCCACCAGAAGGCGAGCGCCGACAGCACCGTCGGCACCACCCAGGGCAGGAGAACGATGGCGCGCAGAAGCGATTTGCACGGCAGGTTCTCGTTGAGCAGCAGCGCCAGCCAAAGGCCGAGGGCGAATTTCAGCACCGAGGCGACGGAGGTGTAGAGCAGCGTGTTGAAGACGGAGAGCCAGAAGACCTTGTCCTGTGCCAGGAACTCGTAGTTCTCCAGCCCGATGAAGATGCCGTCCCGGCCGATCCGCGTATCGGTGAAACCGAGCCACACGCCGAGGCCGAGCGGATAGGTGAGGAAGCAGACGAGGAACACCGCGGCCGGCAACATGAAGAGGAAGCCGAGCACATTGTTGTTCTGCATCAGCGACGCCATGGCGGATGGCGGCTTACCGGACGGCACGACGGACATGGCTTCTCCTCTGGATCTCGTCTGGAAACCCCGGCGGCAACGCGCCGCCGGGGCCTGGAGCGGTGTGTCGCGTCAGACGCGGTAGTAGCGGTTGGCGCGGCGTTCGGCCTCCGCGGCCGCCTCTTCGGGCGTCATCTGGCCGGTCACGGCCGCCGCGAACATGTCGACGAGCACGTAGTCGGCCATCACGCCGGCGGAGGCATAGCCCAGCGGACCGGCATAGCCGTTCGGGCGCAGCGTCTCCGAGGCGCGCGCATAGGGCGCGTGGATCGGGTCGGCCGTCCAGACCGGGTTGTCGGCGAAGGCCTTGAGCGGCTGGCAGCAATAGGCGCTCGCCCCGGTGATCCAGGCATTCATCTGATCGGCTTCCATCATGAACTTGATGTAGGCCTTGGCCGCTTCCGGATACTTCGTATGGCTGAAGAGCAGGAGCGAGCTGGTCTGGTGCAGCTCGACGCTCTGGCCGACGGGGCCGATCGGGAAGTTGGTCGTGCGGATGTCCGCCGCGATCTCGGCGAGCGCCGGGTCCTTCTTCGCCGCGTAGTAGGCCGAGACGCCATTGGCGATCAGCGATACCTGCCCGGCGAGGAAGGCGCGGTTGTTGTTGATGTCCTGCCAGCTCTCGGTACCCGGGATGAAGGTCTCGTAGAGCGCCTTGGCATAGTTGATCGCCTTGATCGTCTCCGGGCTGTTGATGGTGACGACACCGCCTTCGTCGACCATCTTGCCGCCGTGGCTCCACAAGAGCCAGTGGGCATAGTTGTTGCCGTCGCCGACGGCCTTGCCGTGCGGGAAGCCGGCGGGCGTGCCCTTGGCCTTCAGCGCCTTGCACAGTTCGAGGAAGCCGTCGGTATCCTTCGGGAACTCCTTGAAGCCGGCGGCTTCCATATGGCTCTGGCGGTAGACGACCGCGTTGCCGATGGCCGTCAGCGGCATGGCGATGAACTTGTCGCCGCGCATCGCATAGCCCTTCATGCCGTCGTACCACCCGCCGTACTTGCCGCCGAGATAGTTGGCGAGTTCCGTCAGGTCGACGAGCTTGTCGGGATACTGGTGGGCGTCGTCGAACCAGCACATGACCATGTCCGGCCCGGAGCCGACATTGGCGGCCACGGCCGCCTTCGGGCGGATGTCCTCCCAGCTTTCCTTGTCGACGCGGACTTCGACCCCGGTCGCCTCGGTGAACTTCTTGGTATTGGCGAGCCAGGCGTCCTCGTCGCCCTGCACGAACGGCGTCCAGCGCAGGAGGCGAAGGCTGGCGCCCTCCTCCGGCGTATAGGTCGGCTCGGCCGCCTGAGCGAAGCTCGGTCGGATGCCGAGGCCGGCAAGACCGGCCGCGGCGGCGGATGCTGCAAGAAAATCGCGTCTTTTGAACGTCATTTGCACTCCTCCTAGGATGCGGGCTTTGCTCGTTCGAGCATTCGCCGTCCCGCTTCGGCGAATGCCTCGCATCGGTGCCCGGCCTGGCCGGGACCCAATCGCCGCCAGCGCCTTCGGGCCCCTCCTCCCGATGGCGCTGGGCGATATTCAGTCGACGAGCCTCACGCCCGTCTCGGCATCGAACAGATGCACATGGTTCGCATCGATCGCGATGCGGATCGTCTCGCCGGGGCGAACGTTCACCCGCTCGCGGAAGACGCAGGTGACCTCCGCGCCGCCGAGCCTGACGACCAGTTGCGTCTCGTAGCCGGTGGGTTCGATCACCACGACCTCGGCGGCAAGGCCTGCCGCGTCGAGGGCGATGTATTCGGGCCTGAGGCCGTAGACGAGATCCTTACCCCTCGCAGCGGCCGCGGGGCGGGCGACCGGCAGGCGCGTGCCGTCCGCCGTCACGAACGCATGGGCGTCCGCCGGGTCGAGCCGGCCGTTGATCATGGTCATGGCGGGCGAGCCGATGAAGCCCGCGACGAAGAGGTTCGCCGGATTGTCGTAGAGGTCGAGCGGCGCGCCGATCTGCTCGACGATGCCGTCGTGCATGACGACGATCTTGTCGGCCATGGTCATCGCCTCGATCTGGTCGTGGGTGACGTAGACGGTCGTCGTCTTGAGGCGCTGGTGAAGCTCCTTGATCTCGGAGCGCATGGCGACGCGCAGCTTCGCATCGAGGTTGGAAAGCGGCTCGTCGAACAGGAAGACCTGCGGGTCGCGCACGATGGCGCGCCCCATCGCCACGCGCTGGCGCTGGCCGCCGGA
>CBIMFD010000038.1:0-17688 GCA_966243085.1 uncultured Shinella sp. | reverse complement strand
CGCGTCGGCTTTGGTCTCTCGATACCCGCATGAACGGAAGACAGTCCCAACCCGTTTTGACACCGGCGCTAAATGTTGATACCAACGCATTTGTCGAAAGCCCGTGAAGGAGGAGTTCCGAGCATGAGACCGAACCACGAGATCGTATCCCGTAAGGAATGGCTGGCCGCGCGCAAGGCGCTGCTGACGCTGGAGAAGGAGGAGACGAAGCTGCGCGACAGGGTGCGCGCCGAGCGCCTCACCCTGCCATGGGTCAGGATCGACAAGACCTATACCTTCGACACGCCCGAGGGGCGCAGGAGCCTTGCGGACCTCTTCGACGGCCGCAGCCAGCTCATTGTCTACCATTTCATGTACGGCCCTGACTGGGAGGCCGGTTGCCCGGGCTGCTCGTTCCTGGCAGACCATATCGACGGCATGCTGCCGCATCTCAACCATCACGACGTGACGATGATCGCCGTTTCCCGCGCGCCCCTGGAAAAGCTCACGGCCTATCGCAAGCGCATGGGCTGGAGATTCCCCTGGGTCTCCTCAAATGGCAGCGACTTCAATTTCGACTATCATGTCTCCTTCACGAAGGAGGAACTGGCGAGCGGCAAGGTCATGTACAATTACCGCGAGACGCCCTCGGCCGACGCGCATGACGAACTGCCCGGCCTCAGCGCTTTCTTCAAGGACGAGGACGGCACCGTCTACCATACCTATTCCGACTATGCCCGCGGCGGCGAGGAGATCCTGACGACCTTGATGGTCCTCGACCGCGCGCCGAAGGGCCGCAACGAGACCGGCACGCTCAGCTTCGTCAAGCGCAAGGACGAATACGAGGACGCGCCGAAGACGCATTCCTGCTGCGACTGAACCCACAACCGGAAGAAGGAACGACCGCATGCACAAGGATTACGGCAAGTTCTGCTGGTACGAGCTGATGACGACGGACGTGCCGGCCGCCGAACGCTTCTATTCCTCCGTCGTCGGCTGGACGACGCGCGATTCCGGCATGGAGGGCATGAACTACACCCTTGCCTATGCCGGCGACACGCAGGTTGCCGGCATGATGGGCGTGCCGGAGGAGGCGAAGGGCATGCCGCCGGTCTGGTTCGGCTATGTCTTCACCGACGACATCGAGAAGACGGTGAAGGAGATCACCGCCAATGGCGGACAGGTGCATCGCCAGCCGCAGGACATTCCCGGCATCGGGCGCTTCGCCGTCGTCGCCGATCCGCACGGGGCGACCTTCTCGCTCTTTTCCACCGAGGATGAAGGCCCCGCGCGGCCCGACATGATGACGCCGGGCCATGTCGGCTGGAACGAGCTGATGGCCGGCGACCTCGACACCGACTGGGCCTTCTACGAGAAGACCTTCGGCTGGACGAAGGACAAGGCCGTCGACATGTCGGAAGGCGGCATGGGCGTGTACCAGACTTTCGCCGCGCCCGGCAGCCTTCCCTTCGGCGGCATGATGACGAAGCCGGCAAGCGTGCCCGCCCCGCCTTTCTGGGGCTACTATTTCGTCGTGAACGGCCTCGACGCGGCGGCAGGGCGCGTCACGGAGGGCGGCGGCAAGATCCTGATGGGGCCGATGGAGGTGCCGGGCGGTGCCTGGATCGTCAATTGCCTCGATCCGCAGGGGGCCTATTTCTCCCTCGTTTCGATGACCCGCTAAAGGCGGTCCATTGCCGCTTGCAATCTTTCTTTGCATTGCACAAACTCCCCCGATGACGGCGCCAGACCGTCACCGGGGGACACAGCACGCATGTCGATCAAGGCCGGCATCCATCACCTCACCCATTACATCTATGACACCCCCGTCCGCCTCGGACCCCAGATCATCCGGCTGAAGCCGGCGGCTCATTCCAGGACCAGGGTCATCAGCCATTCGCTGAAGGTTTTCCCCGAAAACCATTTCGTGAACCTCCAGCAGGACCCCTACGGCAACTACCTCGCCCGTTATGTCTTTCCCGATCCCGTCACCGAACTGAAGATCGAGGTCGACCTCGTCGCCGACATGACTGTCTACAACCCCTTCGATTTCTTCGTGGAGGAGGAGGCCGAGCACTGGCCGTTCGACTATCCGGCCGATCTCGCCGAAGACCTCGCGATCTACCGCACGCCCGAGCCGCTGACGCCGGCCCTTGCCGCCTTCATGCAGACCGTCGACCGCTCGCACCAGCGCACGGTCGACATGGTGGTCGGCCTCAACACGCGCCTCCAGCGGGAGATCGGCTACGTCATCCGCATGGAGCCCGGCGTGCAGGCGCCGGAGGAGACGCTGACGAGCGCGCGCGGATCGTGCCGCGATTCGAGCTGGCTGCTTGTGCAGATCCTCCGCAATCTCGGCTTTGCCGCCCGCTTCGTCTCCGGCTACCTCATCCAGCTCACGCCGGACCTCAAGGCGCTCGACGGCCCCTCCGGCACCGAGGTCGACTTCACGGACCTCCATGCCTGGTGCGAGGTCTATATTGCCGGCGCCGGCTGGATCGGCCTCGACCCGACCTCGGGCCTCCTGACGGGCGAGAGCCACATCCCGCTCGCCGCCGCCCCGCACTATCGCAACGCCGCCCCCATTTCCGGCGGCTATTTCGGCAAGGCGAATACCGAATTCGATTTCGCGATGACGGTCACGCGCGTGGCCGAGCATCCGCGCATCACCAAGCCCTTCTCCGACGAGAGCTGGCAGGCGCTGAACGCGCTCGGCCGCAAGGTCGACGACGTGCTCGCCACGCAGGACGTGCGCCTCACCATGGGCGGCGAGCCGACTTTCGTGTCCATCGACGATTTCGAATCCGCCGAATGGAACACCGCCGCCGTCGGCCCCACCAAACGCGAGAAGGCCGACATCCTCATCCGGCGCCTGCGGGAAAAGTTCGCGCCCGGCGGTTTCCTGCATTACGGCCAGGGCAAGTGGTATCCCGGCGAGAGCCTGCCGCGCTGGACCTTCTCGCTCTACTGGCGGCGCGACGGCAAGCCGATCTGGCAGGACCCGGACCTCATTGCCGAGGAGGGCACCGCCCGCCCAGCCACCGAAGAGGATGCAGGCCGGCTCCTCACCGCCATTGCCGGCGAGCTCAATATTTCCCCGGAAATGGTCGTGCCCGCCTTCGAGGACCCGGCCGAATGGCTGGTGAAGGAAGCAAGACTCCCCGACAATGTCGATCCGGCCAACTCCAAGCTGGAGGACCCGGAGGAGCGCAGCCGCATTGCCCGCGTCTTCGACCGGGGCCTGACGCGGCCAACCGGCTATGTCCTTCCCGTCCAGGCGTGGAATGCGCGCGCCGGCGGCCGGCGCTGGACGAGCGAGAAGTGGCACACGCGCCGCGGCCGCCTCTTCCTCGTGCCCGGCGACAGCCCCGTCGGCTATCGCCTGCCGCTGAATTCGCTGCCCTGGCTTTCGCCCGCCGCCTATCCCTACATCAACCCGATGGACCCGAGCATCGAACGCACCGACCTGCCGGACTATGCCGCCGATGCCGGCCGGCCGCAGCAGGCCGCGCATTTCCAGCCCGACGCCGGCGGCCGGCAGCATCAGACCGAGCAATCCGCCGATATCGGCGGCCATGTGCGCACCGCCATTTCCGTCGAGCCGCGCGGCGGCCGGCTCTGCGTCTTCATGCCGCCGACCGTCGGCGTCGGGGACTATCTCGACCTCGTCGCCTCGGCCGAGCGCGCCGCGGCAAGCCTCGGCCTGCCCGTCCATATCGAGGGTTACGCCCCGCCGCAGGACGAGCGGATCAACGTCATCCGCGTCGCGCCGGACCCCGGCGTCATCGAAGTCAACATCCACCCGGCCGCAAGCTGGGAGGAATGCGTCGATATCACCACGGCGGTCTACGAAGAGGCCCGCCAGTCGCGCCTCGGCGCCGACAAGTTCATGATCGACGGTCGCCACACCGGCACCGGCGGCGGCAACCATGTGGTCGTCGGCGGCCGCAATCCGGGCGACAGCCCCTTCCTGCGCCGCCCGGACCTCTTGAAGAGCCTCGTCCTCCACTGGCAGCGCCATCCCTCGCTCTCCTACCTCTTCTCCGGCCTCTTCATCGGCCCGACGAGCCAGGCCCCGCGCATCGACGAGGCGCGGCACGATACGCTCTACGAGCTGGAGATCGCACTTTCGCAGGTGCCCGCGCCCGCGGATGGCGTGCCGCCGCTGCCGTGGCTCGTCGACCGGCTGTTCCGCAACCTCCTTACCGACGTCACCGGCAACACGCACCGCTCGGAAATCTGCATCGACAAGCTCTTCTCGCCGGACGGGCCGACCGGGCGGCTCGGGCTCGTGGAATTCCGCGGCTTCGAGATGCCGCCGAACGCCCGCATGAGCCTTGCCCAGCAGCTCCTCATCCGCGCGCTCATCGCCCGTTTCTGGCAGAACCCGGCGGACGGCGGCTTTACGCGCTGGGGCACGACGCTGCACGACCGTTTCATGCTGCCGCATTACGTCTGGCAGGATTTCCTCGACGTCCTTGCCGATCTGCGCGCCAACGGCTTCGACCTTCGCCCCGAATGGTTTTCCGCCCAGCTCGAATTCCGCTTCCCCTTCTGCGGCGAAGTGGAATACGAGGGCGCCAGTCTGGAAGTCCGGCAGGCGCTGGAGCCCTGGCACGTCATGGGCGAGGAAGGCGCGATCGGCGGCACGGTGCGCTATGTCGACAGCTCCGTCGAGCGCCTTCAGGTGAAGCTGGAGACGGCGAACCCGGAGCGCTACGCCGTCGCCTGCAACGGCCGGCCCGTGCCGCTGAAGGCGACGGGCATCAAGGGCGTCTCGGTGGCCGGCGTGCGCTACAAGGCCTGGCGGCCCGCCTCCGGCCTTCATCCGGTGCTGCCCGTCAACACACCGCTTACCTTCGACATTTATGATACATGGTCGCGGCGGGCGATCGGGGGCTGCATTTACCACGTTGCCCATCCGGGCGGACGCAACTATGACACCTTCCCGGTAAACGGCAACGAGGCCGAGGCGCGCCGGCTGGCGCGGTTCGAGCCTTGGGGGCATACGGCAGGCAGCTACGGATTGCAGGCGGAAACGCCGTCGGCGGATTTTCCGCTGACGCTGGACCTGCGCCGGCCGCCCGGCCTCTAGCCCTTCTGGAGAGATTGATTGAAGACCACGGGTGCGGAAGCGGAGCGCAGGCAGGCCGATACGGCGGAAATGCCGGCGCGCGCCTATGCGCCGCTGCCGGGCGTCGCCGACGAGATGGTAGGCCCCGACGGCGCGGTGCGCCCCGTCTGGCGTCCTTTCCTGAAGGCCCTTTCCCGCATGGACGGGCCGGACCTTGCCGCCCGCTTCGCCCGCGCCGACCGATACCTGCGCGATGCCGGCGTCTTCTACCGCGACTACGGCACGGAGGCCGGCGCCGAGCGCGCCTGGCCGCTCTCCCATATCCCCGTGCTGATCGACGGCGCCGAATGGGAGCACCTGTCGCGCGGCCTCGTCCAGCGCGCCGAGCTGCTTGAGGCGGTGGTCGCCGATATCTACGGCCGGAACGAGCTGGTGGCGAACGGCCTCCTTCCCCCGGCCCTCGTCGCCTCCAACGACGAATTCCTGCGTCCCCTCGTCGGCGTGCAGCCGGCGGGCGGGCATTTCCTGCACTTCGTCTCCTTCGAGATCGGCCGTGGGCCGGATGGCAACTGGTGGGTGCTCTCCGACCGCACGCAGGCCCCGTCCGGTGCGGGCTTCGCGCTGGAGAACCGCGTGGCGACGACGCGCGCCTTCTCCGACGTCTATGCGGAAACCCACGCCCACCGCCTCGCCGGCTTCTTCGGCGCCTTCCGCAACGCGCTGCAGGCCGGCAAATCCGCCGAGGACCGCATCGCGGTCCTGACCCCCGGCCTTGCCAACGAGACCTATTTCGAGCACGCCTATATCGCCCGCTATCTCGGCTTCATGCTGCTGGAGGGCGAGGACCTGACGGTGGTGGACGGCAAGGTCATGGTGCGCACCGTCGCCGGCCTCAAGCCCGTCGGCGTGCTCTGGCGCCGGCTCGACGCCGCCTTCGCCGACCCGCTGGAGCTCAACCAGAACTCCCATATCGGCACGCCCGGCATGGTCGAGGCGCTGCGCGCCGGCTCCGTCACCTTCGTCAACGCGCTCGGCTCGGGCATCGTCGAGACGCGCGCCTTCCTGGCCTTCCTGCCGACCATCTGTCGCCACCTCTTCGGGCAGGACCAGCTGCTGCCCTCCATCGCGACCTGGTGGTGCGGCCAGGAGGACGAGCGCGCGCATGTCGCCGCCAATATCGAGCGCATGGTCATCGGCCCGGCCTATTCGACGCGCCCCTTCTTCGACGACGACGCCCGCTCCGTGCTCGGCTCAAGCCTGCGCGAGACGGCGCGCCAATCCATCGCCGAATGGCTGGCGAGCGACGGCGCCAAGCTCGTCGGGCAGGAAGCGGTGACGCTCTCCACCACACCGGCCTTCGTCGACGGAGGGCTGACCCCGCGGCCGATGTCGCTGCGCGTCTTCGCCGCCCGCACGCGCGACGGCTGGCAGATCATGCCCGGCGGCTTTGCCCGCATCGGCGCCGGCGACAATGTCGCGGCCATCGCCATGCAGGCGGGCGGCTCGGCGGCGGATGTGTGGATCGTCAGCGGCAAGCCGGTGGAAAAGACCACGCTGCTGCCCGGCGAGGAGGCCTTCACCCGCAACCTGCCGACCAGCCTGCCGAGCCGGGCTGCCGACAATCTCTTCTGGCTGGGCCGCTATATCGAGCGGGCGGAAGGGGCGCTGCGCATCCTGCGCGCCTGGCACGCCCGCTACGCCGAATATGCCGATCCGGACCAGCCGCTCCTGAAAGACGTCAGCGCCTATCTCGCCGCCCTCGACATCGACACCGCAGAAGCCGTGCCGACGAGCCTCATTCGCAACATCGACAGCGCCGTCTTTTCCGCGAGCGCCATCCGCGACCGCTTCTCGCCGGACGGCTGGCTGGCGCTGACGGACCTTTCCAAGACCGCCCGCCGCTTCCATGTCAGCATCCAGCCCGGCGACGACGCGGCCCGCGCCATGACCGTCCTGCTGCGCAAGCTCGCGGGCTTTGCCGGCCTCGTGCACGAGAACATGTACCGCTTCACCGGCTGGCGGTTCCTGACCATCGGCCGCTATCTCGAGCGCGGCCTGCACATGACGCGCCTGCTCGGCCACATGTCCGGCGAGGATGCGCCGGACGGCGCGCTCGACATGCTGCTGGAGATCGGCGACAACGTGATGACCCACCGCCGCCGCTACAACGTGGCGACCGCGCGCCTCACCGTCACCGACCTCCTCGCGCTCGACCCGCTCAACCCGCGCTCGATCCTCTACCAGCTCGACGAGATCAAGGACGAGGTCGAGCAGCTTCCGCATGCCTATGACAACGGCCAGATGTCGCCCTTCTACCGCGAGGCCATGCGGCTGCATGCGGGGCTTGCCGTGCTGACGCCGGAAACGATGACGGATGCGGTCTACCAGCGCCTCGAAACGGATCTGGAGCACCTGTCCGACATCCTCGCCAAGACCTATCTGAGCTGAACGGAGGACGGCGGGGCCCATGCTCTACGACATCGACCTCCATATAGGCTACCGATACGACACGCCCGTCTCCGGCGGGCGGCACATCCTGCGCGTGCTGCCGTTGTCCATCCCCGGCCGCCAGCGCCTCGTCGCCGGCACGGTCGGCGTCACGCCCGGTCCCGGCGAGCGCGTCGACCACCGCGACTTCTTCGGCAATCCGATGAGCGCCATCCTCTTCCGCAACGCGCATGAGGAGCTCGATATCCATATGCAGGCGCGCGTGCAGGTCGATGCGCCGGAGCCGGCGGCCGATTTCTCGCCGTGCGCCGCCGACCTCGCGGAGGAGACCGCCGGCTGCTGGTCGCTCGATCCCGCCTCGCCCCACCATTATACCGGCCCGAGCCCGCGGCTGAAGGACTGCCCGGAAATCGCCGAATATGCCCGCTCCGTCGCCCGGCCGGACATGACGGTGCGCGCCATCGCTGCGGCGCTCTCGACGCGCATCCACAAGGATTTCACCTACGACCCCAAGGCGACGGGCGTGGACACGACCCCGCGCGAGGCGTTCAAGCTGAAGCGCGGCGTCTGCCAGGATTTTTCCCATGTGATGATCGTGGCGCTGAGAAGCCTCGGCATCCCGGCCGGCTATGTCAGCGGCTTCCTGCGCACCATTCCCCCGCCGGGCGAGGAGCGGCTGGAAGGGGCGGACGCCATGCATGCCTGGGTGCGCTGCTGGTGCGGGCGCATGATCGGCTGGGTGGAATTCGACCCCACCAACGACATTCCCGCCGGCACCGACCACATCGTCGTCGCCTACGGCCGCGATTATGCCGACGTCGCGCCCGTCATCGGCGTGCTGAAGGGTTACGGCCAGCACCGCACGAGCCAGGCGGTGGACGTCATCCCGCTGCGCCAGCCAGCCTGAAATCCCGTTTGGAAACAACGGCGAAAGCCGGAATTTCGGGATCGCGGCAATTTTACGAAAACTATACCACGCCGCCGAACCGTTAAATAACACTTCGCTGCTAGCTTTCGCCCACATTATGACGATGGCGGGTGGATTCTCATGACGAAGAAGATCGGTAGACGGAGCCTGATCTCGCGGATGCTGGGAGATCGCGGGGGCAATTTCGGCCTGATGACGGCCTTTGCCCTGCCGGTCATCCTCGCCGCAGGGGGCGTCGCCATGGACCTCACCAACATGGTCCTGACCAAGGCCGAACTCCAGGACGCCGCCGACTCGGCCGCCCTCGCGGCAGCGTCCGCGCTCGCCAACGACGGCAAAACCATTGCGGAGGCGAAAGTCATCGCCGCAAACTTCTTCAAGACGCAAGTCGGCACCGGCCATGGCACCGTCAAAGACCCGACCATCGACATCGAGCAGACGACCGAAGCCAGTGGTGGCAAGACGTTCAAGGTCAACATATCCGCCGGCCTCAGCGTGGATTTAAACCCGCTGACCCGCCTGCTCGGACAGACCTCCAAGACGATCAGCACGAAGAGTTCCACCGAAAGCGCGACGGAATCCAAGAACGCTCTGTCGATGTATCTTGTCCTCGACAAATCGGGTTCGATGCTGGCGAATACCGACGAGATAGCCAGCCAGCGCCGCTGCACCCAATACAACGAAAGCGGCGTCAGCATCGGCAAGCAATCACCGTGCTACGTCAAGAAGATCGAAGCGCTTCAGTACGCTGCCACCAGCCTTTTTGATCAGCTCGAGAAAGCCGACCCGAGCAGCAAATATGTGCGCGTCGGAACAGCATCCTACTATAGCATAATGGACACCGCTTATGATCTGACCTGGGGTACGAATGCAGCCCAGAAGCAGGTTGACGCGCTTTCGGCAGGCGGCGGCACGAGTTCCACCGACGCAATGAACGCGGCGTATAGCAAGCTCAATGCCTCTACCGAAAATGACGAGCATAAGCGTGTGAACGGCCAGACTCCTACGAAATACATCGTCCTGATGACGGACGGCAACAACAACAATTCCTCCGACGACACAGCCACCCTGAAGATTTGCGACGAGGCGAAAGCCGCCGAGATGGAAATCTACGGCGTCGCCTTCAAGGCACCATCCCGCGGCAAGAAGCTGCTCCAGTCCTGCGTGAGCACCGCTGAAAACTACTTCGCGGCCGAGAACATGAGCGACCTCGTCGATGCCTTCAAGGCCATCGGTGAAAGAGCATCAGCGGTCATGGCACGCGTGACGAAATAGATCCCGCATTTCCACCTGATACGAGACCCGCTGCGCTCCGCGCGGCGGGTTTTTTCGTGTTTCAGGCACGTCGAAAATACCTGCGGCCTTTCTTGAGAAGGCATATTGCAAGCGCTTCGGATAGATGCATAAATTGATTTAAACGCCGCTTCCGCGTCGGCGGAGGCCCGAAATGCGAAGGGGTAATGTTCGCCGATGATGAACCGGGTCACCAACAACGATCTAGCCCCCGCCCCCCGCTCATCGGACCGTGAACAGCTCGCGACAGAGCTTCTGGAACGCCTTAAATACCGTATCGGCAAGGACCCGAAGGTTGCCAAGCCGCACGACTGGCTGACCGCCGCCATTCTGGTCGCACGCGACCGCATCACCGACAAGTGGATGGATTCGACGCGCCGCACCTATGCGACGGGCGCCAAGCGCGTCTACTATCTCTCCCTCGAATTCCTCATCGGCCGCCTGATGCGCGACGCGATGACGAATATCGGCATCATGGACGAGATGCGCCATGCGCTCGCCTCGCTCGGCGTCGATCTCGACGTCATCGCGGAAATCGAGCCGGACGCCGCGCTCGGCAATGGCGGCCTCGGGCGTCTTGCCGCCTGTTTCATGGAGAGCATGGCGACCGTCGACGTGCCGGCCTACGGCTACGGCATCCGCTACGTGCACGGCCTCTTCCGTCAGCAGATGGCCGACGGCTGGCAGGTGGAGCTGCCCGAGACCTGGCTCGCCCACGGCAATCCCTGGGAATTCGAGCGCCGCGAAAGCTCCTACGAGATCGGTTTCGGCGGCTCGGTCGAGACGATCAACATCGCCGAGGACAAGCAGCGTTTCGTCTGGAAGCCGGCCGAGCGCGTCATCGCGACGGCCTACGACACGCCGTCGGTCGGCTGGCGGGCAAAGCGCGTCAACACGCTGCGCCTGTGGGCGGCGAACCCCATCGATCCGATCCTGCTCGACGCCTTCAATGCCGGCGACCATATCGGGGCGCTGCGCGAGAGCAACAAGGCCGAGAGCCTGACGCGCGTGCTCTATCCGGCCGACGCCACGCCCGCCGGGCAGGAGCTGCGCCTGCGCCAGGAATTCTTCTTCTGTTCCGCCTCGCTGCAGGACATTCTGCGCCGCCACCTCCAGCAATATCCCGACTTCACTTCCCTGCCGGATGCCGTCGCCATCCAGCTCAACGACACGCATCCCGCCGTCTCCGTCGCCGAGCTCGTGCGTCTCCTCACCGACGTGCACGGCCTCGACTTCGACACCGCCTGGGACATTTCGCGCCGCACCTTCGCCTACACCAACCACACGCTCCTGCCGGAAGCGCTGGAGAGCTGGCCCGTGCCGCTCTTCGAGCGGCTCCTGCCGCGCCACATGCAGATCGTCTATGCGATCAACGCCAAGATCCTGCTCGAAGCGCGCAAGGAGAAGGGCTTCGAGGACCAGCGCATCCGCAACATCTCGCTGATCGAGGAATCGGGCGAGCGCCGCGTGCGCATGGGCAATCTCGCCTTCGTCGGCTCCCATTCGATCAACGGCGTATCGGCGCTGCACACCGAGCTGATGAAGGAAACGGTCTTCGCGGACCTGCACAAGCTCTATCCGGAGCGCATCAACAACAAGACGAACGGTATCACCCCGCGCCGCTGGCTGATGCAGTGCAATCCCGGCCTTTTCAAGCTGATCTGCGAATCGATCGGCGAGGGTTTCATGGACGACGCCGAGGCGCTGAAGGCACTCGACGCCTTTGCCGACAACGCCGTTTTTCAGGAGCGCTTCGCGGAGATCAAGCGGGAGAACAAGAACCGCCTCGCCAACCTCGTCGGCAGCCGCATGGGCGTGCGCATCGACCCGGCCGCGATGTTCGACATCCAGATCAAGCGCATCCACGAATACAAGCGCCAGCTCCTCAACATCATCGAGGCCGTGGCGCTCTACGACCAGATCCGCTCGCATCCCGAACTGGACTGGACGCCGCGTGTGAAACTCTTCGCCGGCAAGGCGGCGCCGAGCTATCATAACGCCAAGCTGATCATCAAGCTCGCCAACGACGTCGCCAGGGTGATCAACAACGACCCGGCCGTGCGCGGCCTCCTCAAGGTCGTCTTCGTGCCGAACTACAATGTCTCGCTCGCCGAGATCATGGTGCCAGCCGCCGACCTTTCCGAGCAGATCTCGACGGCCGGCATGGAAGCTTCCGGCACCGGCAACATGAAGTTCGCGCTCAACGGCGCGCTGACGATCGGCACGCTGGACGGCGCCAATGTCGAAATGCGCGACCATGTCGGCGCGGAGAACATCGTCATCTTCGGCATGACCGCCGAGGAAGTGGCCAAGGTGCGCGCCGAGGGCCACAATCCTCGCGCCATCATCGAGCAGTCGAAGGAATTGTCGCAGGCCCTCGCCGCCATTTCCTCCGGCGTCTTCTCTCCGGACGACCGCAGCCGTTTCACCGGCCTCGTCGACGGCATCTACAACCACGACTGGTTCATGGTGGCGGCCGATTTCGACGCCTATTCCAAGGCCCAGCGCGAGGTGGACGCCATCTGGAACGACAAATCGTCCTGGTATTCCAAGACCATTCGGAACACAGCCCGCATGGGATGGTTCTCCTCCGACCGCACCATTCGCCAATATGCCAAGGAAATCTGGGGAGCCTGATGACCGCACCGCCGAAAAAAGACACGACGGAAACACCGTCAGAGCTTCTGGCGAAGAGGGACATCGACGCAATCCTGGAAGGACGGCACTGGGACCCCTTCGCCGTCCTCGGCCCCCATGCCCATGGCGACAGATACGTCACCCGCTGCTTCCTGCCCGGCGCCGCGGAGGTAACCGCCGAAACGCTTTCCGGCAGGCAGATCGGCACGCTGACGCAGGTCCATCCGGCGGGCATCTTCGCCGGCGAGGTCTCCCTGCGCAAGCTCCAGCCGGTCCGCTACCGCGCCCGCAACGAGGGCGGCGAATGGGTGGTGACCGACCCCTACAGCTTCGGCCCGGTCCTCGGCCCGATGGACGACTACTATATCCGTGAGGGCTCGCACCTTCGCCTCTTCGACAAGATGGGCGCCCATGCGATGACGCTCGAGGGCGTCGACGGCTTCCATTTCGCCGTCTGGGCGCCGAATGCGAAACGCGTCTCCGTCGTCGGCAATTTCAACGAATGGGACGGCCGGCGCAATCCGATGCGCCTTCGCCGCGACACGGGCATCTGGGAGATCTTCCTGCCCGGCATCGCCGAGGGCCATGCCTACAAGTTCGAGATCGTCGGCGCGGACGGCGAGGTCCTGCCGCTGAAGGCCGATCCCTTCGCCCGCCGCTCGGAACTGCGCCCCGCCAATGCCTCGATGACCACCGGCCCGATCGAGCAGGTCTGGGAGGACGAGGCGCATCTTGCGCACTGGGCCGCCGCCGATGCGCGCCGCCAGCCGATCTCGATCTACGAGGTCCATGCCGGCTCCTGGCAGCGACACGGCGACGGCGGCTTCCTCACCTGGGACGAGCTTGCCGACCGGCTGATCCCCTATTGCGTCGACATGGGCTTCACCCATATCGAGTTCCTGCCGATCTCCGAATATCCCTTCGACCCGTCCTGGGGCTATCAGACGACCGGCCTTTATTCGCCCACCGCCCGCTTCGGCGAGCCGGAGGGCTTCGCCCGTTTCGTCAACGGCTGCCACAAGGTCGGCATCGGCGTCATCCTCGACTGGGTGCCGGCGCATTTCCCGACGGATGCCCACGGCCTCGGCCGCTTCGACGGCACCGCGCTCTACGAGCACGCCGACCCGCGGCAGGGCTTCCACCCCGACTGGAACACGGCGATCTACAATTTCGGCCGCGCCGAAGTCCTCTCCTACCTCATCAACAACGCGCTCTACTGGGCGGAGAAATTCCATCTCGACGGCCTGCGCGTCGATGCGGTCGCCTCCATGCTCTACCTCGACTATTCGCGAAAGCACGGCGAATGGGTGCCGAACGAGTACGGCGGCAACGAGAATCTGGAGGCGGTCCGCTTCCTGCAGTCCATGAACGCCCGTGTCTATGCCGGCCATCCCGGCATCCTGACGATCGCCGAGGAATCCACCTCCTGGCCGAAGGTCTCCGCGCCCGTCCATGACGGCGGCCTCGGCTTCGGCTTCAAGTGGAACATGGGTTTCATGCACGACACGCTGCAATATCTCTCGCGCGAGCCGGTGCACCGCAAGTTCCACCATAACGACATGACCTTCGGTCTGCTCTATGCCTTCACGGAGAACTTCGTGCTGCCGCTCTCCCATGACGAGGTGGTGCATGGCAAGGGCTCGCTGATCGCCAAGATGACCGGCGACGACTGGCAGAAATTCGCCAATCTGAGAGCCTATTACGGCTTCATGTGGGGCTATCCCGGCAAGAAGCTGCTGTTCATGGGCCAGGAATTCGCCCAGTGGCAGGAATGGAGCGAGGCGCGCTCGCTCGACTGGAACCTCCTCGAATATCCGCTGCACGAGGGCATGCGCCGCCTCGTACGGGACCTCAACGGCACCTATCGCCGCAAGGCCGCGCTGCACGCCCGCGACTGCGAGGGCGACGGCTTCGAATGGCTGATCGCCGACGACCGCGACAATTCGGTCTTCGCCTGGCTGCGCAAGGCGCCGGGCGAAAAGCCCGTTGCCGTCGTCACCAATTTCACACCCGTCTACCGCGAGAACTATGCCGTGCCGCTGCCGGCGGAGGGCCGGTGGCGGGAAATCCTCAACACGGACGCCGAGATCTACGGCGGCAGCGGCAAGGGGAACGGCGGCGCCGTCGAGGCGAGAAGACAGGCTACGGGAAGAATAGCAGCCGCCATCACGCTGCCGCCTCTGGCGACGCTGATGCTCGAGCTGGACGCTTGAACAAGAGGGAATTTGACGCAGCTCCGGACGGAAACATTTGCCGGACCTGCTCTCGTCGGGAGGAGACATCATGGAGCAAAAGCGCAATCAACCCCTCGCCCGTGACGCGATGGCCTATGTGCTGGCGGGCGGCCGCGGCAGCCGCCTGAAGGAACTGACCGACCGGCGCGCCAAGCCCGCCGTCCATTTCGGCGGCAAGGCTCGCATCATCGATTTCGCGCTTTCCAATGCGCTGAACTCCGGTATCCGCCGCATCGGGGTGGCGACGCAGTACAAGGCCCATTCGCTGATCCGCCACATGCAGCGCGGCTGGAACTTCTTCCGCCCGGAGCGCAACGAGAGCTTCGACATCCTGCCCGCCAGCCAGCGCGTCTCCGAGACCCAATGGTACGAAGGCACCGCGGACGCCGTCTACCAGAACGTCGATATCATCGAGGACTACGGCGTCGAATACATGGTCATTCTCGCCGGCGACCACATCTACAAGATGGACTACGAGCTGATGCTCCAGCAGCATGTGGATTCCGGCGCGCAGGTCACCATCGGCTGCCTGGAAGTACCGCGCATGGAAGCGACCGGCTTCGGCGTCATGCATGTCGACGAGAAGGACGAGATCATCGCCTTCGTGGAGAAGCCGGCCGATCCGCCGGGCATTCCCGGCAATCCCGACATGGCGCTCGCCTCCATGGGCATCTACGTCTTCCACACGAAGTTCCTGATGGATCTCCTGCGGCGCGACGCCGCCGATCCGACCTCCAGCCGCGACTTCGGCAAGGACATCATCCCCTATATCGTCGAGCATGGCAAAGCCGTCGCCCACCGCTTCACCGCGTCCTGCGTGCGGTCCGATTTCGAGCGCGAGGCCTACTGGCGCGACGTCGGCACGATCGACGCCTACTGGCAGGCCAATATCGACCTTACCGACGTCACCCCGGAACTCGATATCTACGACGGCTCCTGGCCGATCTGGACCTATGCGGAAATCACGCCGCCGGCGAAGTTCGTGCATGATGACGAGAACCGCCGCGGCTCGGCGATCTCCTCGCTCGTCTCGGGCGATTGCATCATCTCCGGCTCGACGCTGCACAGGAGCCTGCTCTTCACCGGCGTGCGCGCCAATTCCTATTCGCGCCTCGAAGGCGCGGTCGTGCTTCCCAATGTGATGATCGGCCGCCATGCCCAGTTGAAGAACGTCGTCATAGACAGCCGCGTCGTCATCCCGGAAGGCCTCATCGTCGGCGAGGATCCGGAACTCGACGCCCGCCGGTTCCGCCGGTCGGAGAACGGCATCTGCCTCATCACCCAGACCATGATCGACAAGCTGGAGCTCTAGCCCGGAAATGAACATTCTTTCGGTGGCATCCGAAGTATTCCCGCTCATCAAGACGGGAGGCCTCGCCGACGTCGCCGGCGCATTGCCGATCGCGCTCGCCGGGCATGGCATGCACATGCGCACCCTCATGCCCGGCTATCCCGCGGTCATGCAGCGGCTGGGAAAGGTCGATACGGTCGCCACCTTCGACGACCTCCTTGGCGTGCCCGCCCGCATCCTCGCGGCCCGGCACGAAGGTCTCGACATCCTCGTCCTCGATGCGCCCGATTTCTTCGACCGGCCGGGCGGACCCTATACGGACGCCACCGGCAAGGATTTCGTCGACAACTGGCGGCGCTTCGCCGCTCTTTCGTTCGCCGGCGCGGAGATCGCCCGCGGCCTCCTGCCCGGCTGGCAGCCGCATATCGTGCACGCCCATGACTGGCAGGCGGCGATGACCGTCGTCTACATGCGCTATACCGGCCTCCAGCACATTCCCGCGGTCCTGACGGTGCACAACCTCGCCTTCCAGGGCCAGTTCGGCGCCGATATCTTCCCCGATCTCGGCCTGCCGCCGGAGGCCTTCACGGTCGACGGGCTCGAATATTACGGCGATGTCGGCTTCCTCAAGGGCGGTCTTCGGACCGCCTGGTCGATCACCACCGTCAGCCCCACCTATGCCCACGAGATCATGACGCCGGAATACGGCATGGGCCTCGAAGGCCTGATCAATGCCCGCGCCAGCGACCTCGTCGGCATCGTCAACGGCATCGACACCGATGTCTGGAACCCGCAGACCGACACGCATGTCGCCCGCACCTATGCCGCCGGCTCGCTGAAGCAGCGGGCGGCCAACCGGCGCGCGCTCGCCGAGCGGTTCAGCCTGGAACAGGACGACGGGCCGATCTTCTGCGTCGTCAGCCGCCTCACCTGGCAGAAGGGCATCGACCTCATCGCCGAAGCCGCCGACTGGATCGTCGGCCAGGGTGGCAAGCTCGCCGTGCTCGGCTCGGGCGATCAGGGGCTCGAAGGGGCGCTGCTCGCCGCCGCCTCGCGCCATCGCGGCCGCATCGGCATCGTCATCGGCTACAACGAGCCGCTGTCGCATCTCATGCAGGCCGGCGCCGACGCGATCCTCATCCCCTCGCGCTTCGAGCCCTGCGGCCTCACCCAGCTCTACGGCCTGCGCTACGGCTGCATTCCGGTCGTGGCGCGCACCGGCGGCCTTGCAGATACCGTCATCGACGCCAACGAGGCCGCCCTTTCCGCCCGCGTCGCCACGGGCTTCCAGTTCACGCCGATCAACGCCGAGGGCCTGCGCCAGGCGCTGCGCCGCGTCTTCAAGGCCTGGCGCGAGCCGAAAGTCTGGGCCCGCATCCAGAACCAGGGCATGAAGTCCGACGTCTCCTGGGAAAACAGCGCCGTGCGCTATGCCGACCTTTATTCCAGCCTTCTTTCGCGAGTATGAGCCGATGACCATAAAGACCGTATCGACCACGCCCTATACCGACCAGAAGCCCGGCACCTCGGGCCTGCGCAAGAAGGTTCCCGTCTTCCAGCAGAAGAACTACGCGGAGAACTTCATCCAGTCGATCTTCGATTCGCTCGAAGGTTTCGAGGGGCAGACGCTGGTAATCGGCGGCGACGGCCGTTTTTACAACCGCGAGGTCATCCAGCTCGCCATCAAGATGGCCGCCGCCAACGGCTTCGGCCGCGTGCTGGTCGGGCGTGGCGGCATCCTCTCCACGCCCGCCGCCTCCAACGTCATCCGCAAGAACAAGGCCTTCGGCGGCATCGTGCTCTC
>CBIMFD010000037.1:0-17725 GCA_966243085.1 uncultured Shinella sp. | reverse complement strand
AATTTGCCTCAAGCGTCATTTTGATTTCGTGCTGTCGCTTTT
Organism: uncultured Shinella sp.; assembly: GCA_966243085.1. GTDB lineage: Bacteria > Pseudomonadota > Alphaproteobacteria > Rhizobiales > Rhizobiaceae > Shinella. The sequence continues at coordinate 17,683 of CBIMFD010000037.1, read as the reverse complement.
CGGCAACGCTTCGGCGCCTCCAAAGCGCCATTTTTAGCGCGGGCGGAATCCGGAGCGGCATGCGTGTATGCCCCGTGAAAAAAAGTTTGTGCCGCCTGCGCCTTCCACGGCCATTTGAGCGGGTTGTCGTCAACGTGTAAGCAGCCGGGCGGGCATCGGCCCGATTCCGTGAGCGGCATCGAATATTGTATGGTTAACAATGTTTTAAACGCCAAGGTCTTTCCGCATCCGACATGCGGCCCGAAAGCAAATCACCTGCGTCCGCTCGACTCACAGAAGCCGGCAAAAGTAAATCCCGAGAAGATGGCGGTGGTTTTTAGCGATGGCCGATGTACACTTTAGTCACTGATTCGTTTGGTGATTCTCGCCGATGCGGCCTGACCGGAAGGGTGTTCGGACGATTCCGAACACCTGCCGGAAGGGAGGCGGGCATTGCCGTTCGGAATCAGAACAGGGGGCTATCATGGAAACGATCCGGTCGGATACCACGGCCTGGGAATCCTATGGATTCTCCGCCGAGGCGGTTGAGCGTAAGAGTGCGCGTGAGCTTCTGGTTCAACATCTCGGACGCTGTGCGGATCACGCCGGCCTCTCCTCGGGTCTGAGGGCGCTGACCGATTACGTCAGCGCCTCCCATTATCTCCTCGTCCGGCATGATGCTCCGCCCGAAGCGGATCTTGAAGCGGTGGTCGCCTCCGACTGGCCCTTCGACATGGTGCGCGGCATTGCCGGCGCGCTCATCGCCAGCCAGTCGCGCACGAGCGAACTGGAAAAGTGCCTGTCCCTTCTGAAGCCCAGCTTCAGCCGGCTGGACGACGATGCCGCCGCGCCCAATGGCGTCAGCCGCGAATATTGCGTCATCGCCTTCCAGGTCGGCCGGGTCCGCATGTCGCTGCTGCTGCTCTTTCCGGAGCATTTCATCCTTTCCCAGAGCAAGCTGCGCGACGTCGGCGTCATGACCGGCTATTTCGCCAGCGTCTGCTGCCGGGGCGCGGCGCTCCGGCAGGACCGGGAGATGGAGCTCACCGAGCGCGAGATCGAGTGCCTCTACTGGATCGCGGAGGGCAAGACGAGCGACGAGATCGCCGTCATCCTCGGCATCTCGCGCAACACGATCAACAACTACATCACCAGCGTGATGCGCAAGACCGCGACCAAGACGCGGTCGGAGGCGATCGCCTGGGCCGTTCGCAACAGTCTGGTGTGAGGAGGATCGCCATGGACGTCCAGCTTTCCTCCCCCGCCGCCATTGAGACCGAAATCCGGCTTGCCCGTCCGCCAAAGGCGGCCCGGGCCTCCGATTTCGTCTCGCGTCTTCAGGTGATGCAGACGATTCTCGGCGCTGAGCATTTCGCCGTGCTTCGCCTCAGCGGCCACGGCCTGCCTTCGGCGCGCAAGCTCACGCTTTCGCTGCACAACTGGTCGCACGAGGTCGACGCCAACGCGCGCCTGCTGCTGGAGGCTTACGGTCCGGCCATGCTCGCCCATCTCGAAGCGTCCATGCTGCCGCTCATCTGGGAAGGGGCGGGCGACAACCAGTTCGCCGAATCGGGCGCCGAACCCTTCACCGCACGCCTTCCCGCGCGGCTCCTGCCCTGGTCCGGCATGGCTTTCCCCGTCCGCCTCGGCGCGCATGGCAACGGCTACGTCGTCTTCCTCGGTACCTTCATCGCGCCGTCCAGCGACCTCATCGTCGACATGCACATGAAGAGCTGCCAGCTCCTCATCGACATGCTGGCCGGCGAGGAGAAGAAGCTGACGCCGGCCGAAGCCCTCAGCGAGCGCGAGATCGCCTGCCTGCAGATGGCCGGCGACGGCTGCATCTCCGAAGCGATCGCCGAGAAGATGGGCCTTTCCGTCCATACGGTGAATGCCTATCTCGGCACGGCGACGACGAAGCTCGACGCGGTCAACCGCATCCAGGCCATCGCGAAGGCCATCCGGCTCGGGTATATCACCTGACACGTTGAGACTGGCTCGCCAGTCGTCCACGCCTGTTTCCTTCGTCACGGCCGGGTCGGCCCGACCATGACGAGGAGGGCGATTAGAACGCCCGGTTTTTCAATGCGTCTGCATCGACGCTGAATCGCCCTTCACGTAGCGCGCCTCCGCAAGGCTCTTGCGCAGGAAGGCGGTGTTGTCGTCCGGGTCGGCGGCCGGGTCGGTGAAGGCCACATGGGTCACTTCCACGCCGGCCCTGTCCTTCTGCAGGAGAAGCTTCGCGTAGACCGTCACGCCCTGCGGGCGCAGCTCCATGTCGAGCGTCACTTCCGGTTCCGTGTCCCAGTCGAGACGGTAGTCGCCGCCGGCACCGAAATTGACGGTGCCGGGCAGGAAATAGAGTTCGGCGGCCGATGAGACGAGATCGGCCAGGTTACCGTAGCACTCGAAACGCAACAGCGAGACGAGATCGGCGGCATCGAGCAGTCTCAGCTCAGTCGCGACCGGGCAGATTGCTTCGGCGACAATCTTCTCTCGCTCGGCGGAATAGGTGCATTTTCTCATCGGATCTCGTTTACCCGTCTGGTCTGGGGCGATGCTGCGTAAACCCGGTGAATCAGCTCCGCCACGGCCTTGTAGAACACCGGCGGAATGACACTATCCACCGAGACTTGCGCAAACATTGAGCGGGCAAGCGGCGGGTCCTCGAAGACGGGGATTCCGTTCTCTTCGGCGATCTCGCGGATTCGCAGCGCGATGAGGTCCTGGCCCTTGGCCACGACGACCGGGGCGTCGCCTTCCTCGCGCACATAGCGCAGCGCGACGGCGAAGTGCGTCGGGTTCGCAATGACGAGCGTGGCGCGCGGCACGTCCGCCATCATGCGGCGGCGGATGCGGTCGCGCTGGATGGAGCGCATGCGGGCCTTGACGATCGGATCGCCCTGCGCCTGCTTCATTTCTTCCTTCACTTCCTGCTTCGTCATCATCAGCTCGGTGAACCAGTGATGGCGCGTCCAGGCGAAGTCGATGCCGGCGATGAGGGCGGTGGCGAAGAGGATGATCAGAAGGACCTTGTTGATGTCCGTTGTCATCATGTAGAGGAGCGCGGCGGGATCCGAGAACATCGTGTCGAGCGAGGCGAAATAGTTGCCGCGCATGGCGAGCGCCACGACCAGCGACACGACGAGGATCTTGATCAGCGACTTTCCGAATTCCACGAGGCCCGGCTTGCCGAAGAGGCGCCCGAGGCCCTTGATCGGGTTGAGCCTGCCGATCTGCGGGCGCACGCGCTCCAGGACCGGGCTCGGCAGGTTCTGGAAGACGGAGGAGGCGATGCCGAAGACCATCATCATGGCAAGGATCGGCAGCAGCATGGCTCCGGCTTCCCAGCCGAGATGGCGGAAGATGGCGATGACGTCGGTACCGGTCTTCAGGTTCCAGGCTTCCGGCTGCTCGAAGAAGTCGCGCAGCGTCTCGTTCATCCGTGCAACGCCGCCCGGCAGGAAGAAGACGAGGAAAAGATAGATCGCCAGCGTCGAGGCGAAGATAGTGACTTCGCGCGAGAAGGGGGTGTTGCCCTTCTCCATCGCCTCGCGGAGCTTCTTCTCAGTCGGAAGCTCTGTTTTGCTGTCCTTGTCGTCGTCGTCCGCCACGTCGCGCCCCGGCTGGAATTGTGCCTGCCGCAAAAGCAAGCGGCCCGAACCCCCTTGAGGAGATTCGGGCCGGAAATACGCTCCGCCTGCGGCCTCATCGTGTCAAGGCGGATCAGGCGGCCTGCTGGGCCTCGTCCTTTTCCTTCAACTGGATTTGTCCAGCAGCGGCAAGGCGGATGGCTTCCTGCGTGATCGAGCGGCGGGCGATCGCCACTTCGCGCGGATTGCCCTGGTCGCCCGCGGCAAGGTCCGATTCGATCATGCGGCGCTGGCGCGCGCCGATCGAGGAGAGAACCGATTCGCGCAATTCCATCGAGGCACCGCGCAGCGCCGCCGTGATGATGTCGCCGGAGACGTCGTTGAACAGCGATACGCGGCTCCTCTGCGGCATGTAGAGCACGTCCTCGAACAGGAAGATCTTCGGGCGGACCTTCTTGACCGATTCGGTCGAGACCGTTTCGAGCGAGGCCAGCATCTCGTCGACCTGCGACTTCTCCAGTTCGTTCATGAGGTCGGCGACCTTGTTGGAGCCGATCGAATTGCGCTCCGCATCGAGTGCGTTGATCATCTCGATGACGCGTGCCTCGACGATGGCGGTGGCCTTCACGCTCGCGTCCTTGAGGTTGACGGTGCGGTTGATGATGTCGGCGCGGTGCTCCTCCGGAATCTCCAGCAGCACCTTGGCGCCGAAGGAGGAGGGCATCATGGAAAGGATATAGGCAATGGTCTGCGGATGCTCGTTGAGCATGAACTTCGCCACGGAGACCGGATCGGCGTCCTGCAGGCGGTCCCAGATCGTCGTCTCGAAGGCCTGGAAGGCGGCGCGGCGGCCGAGCAAGCCGTCCACCTCGTCCGGCGTCAGGCCTTCTTCGAGGATGCCTTCCATCATCTTGGCATTGTCCATCAGGCCCGCGCCCTCGGTGAAGAGGTCCTCGAACTCGTTGACGAGGTCGATCAGCTCGTGCGGGGGGATGGCGCGCAGGTTCTGCGCGGCGGCGATGATCGCCTGGAGTTCGCTCTGCGTGAAATATTTCAGCAGCTTGCCGGCGACCCCCTTGCCCATGGCGAGAAGGACGGCTGCTGCCTTCTCAACCGGCGAAAGCGGTGCTCCGACCGCCGTGGAAGTGCCGAAATTCTCGAAATCCATCATGGATCATCCTCCTGAACCCTCGACCGGGTGTCAGACCTTGCGTGTACTCTTCACTTCGATGAGCTTGACCCCGAAGCGGGTGTCGTCGTTTTCCAGAACCGTGATCTCGCCGCGGCCGATCACCCGGCCGTTGACCATGACCTCGACCGGCTCGCCGATCCGGCGGTCGAGCGCGATGGTGGCGCCCTCGCTGAGGTTCATCAGACTGGAGACCTGCATCTGCGAGGATCCCAGAACGATCTGAAGATCGATCGGGATGTCCATGATGAGATCCATGTTGGATTCCATGGCGCTGCCCGGGCGCGGGGCTGCGTCGAGACCGGCGGAGAAGTCGTTGCCGGCGCCGAAATCGCCGCCGCCGAAATCCGAACTGCCGAAGCTGGTGTCGCCGCCGAAGTCGGACGTGGCGGCCGCGCCGCCGAAATCCGTTCCGCCGAAGTCCGAACCGCCGAAATCGCCACCGAACGCGGCGAGCGGATCGTTTTCTGCCGCTTCCTGCCCGCCAGCATCGAGCGCACCGCCGGCATCCTTCTGAAGAACGCCGCGCAGATCGTCGATCGCCTGCTCCAGTTCCTGGTCGCCCGCGTTGATGGAGGACATGATGTCGTCAGCAATGGGTGTTTTCTTCGGTGCCATAAGACCACTATTCCATTTGAAACTTGCCTGAGGCTCGCCGCCCCGTACGCGTCATGCGTAAACTACCCGATGATGTGCTGGAGGAGTTCTTCTTCCGAACCGTAGGTGTCCTTGACGCGAACCGTATAGCGGGCGCCGGACCGGCCGAATTCGCAGACATAGAGGTTGCGCCCGTTCGCGTTTACCTCCACGCGCACGTCGCCGGCCTCGTTGAACGGGATGATGTCGCCGGCCTGCAGACGGCTGACGGTGTCGAGCGTCTGGGATTCCAGGCGAATGCGCGCCTCCAGCGTCACCTTGGAGCGGCGGACCTGCTCGCCGAGCTGCTCACTCCATTCCGCGCGGGTCTTCGGCGCGTTCGCCGGCTTGGGCGTCGTGATGACCGATTTCAGGAGCACGCTCTGCGGAACGACGACGTGGAATGTGGAGAGCACCGGCCCGATGCCGACGGCCATGTTGACCATGGCGACGAACGGATCCTCCATATCCTCTTCGGGAAGCTTGCGCGTTTCGGCGTTATGGGCCGGGCCGAGGAGGGGCTCGAAGCCGTTTCCGCCGCCCACCGCCGTCGTCAGAACACTTGAAACGCGGTCGAACATCATGGCGGCGACGTCGAGTTCGATCTTGGAGAGCGGGCGCGGCTCCGGGTCCTCGATGGAATCGCTGACGGCGCCCAGCATGTTCTCGACGAGCGTGATGACCATCGGGCTGTCGCAGATGAGCGTGAAGTGATCGCACCAGTCGCGCAGCGATGCGTCGCAGAAGGCCATGGCGCCGCCGAGGCCTTCGGTCAGCTCGCCGTGGCGCCCGGTCGCAAAGCCCGCATAGGAGACCGCGACCTCGAAACCGAGTTCGCTTTCCAGCATGTCGGGCAGGAATTCGGCGAAGACCTCGCCGAGGCTGGCGCAGAGCCTGGAGAGCGTCGCCTGGTCGCCGAGCTTGCCGGTGAGACGGGCGAGGATTTCGGGATCCATTGCGGGAAGGGAGGTCACGGTCGCTGCGCTCATTTCTTAGGCCGCCTTCGAATCGCCGCCGCCGCCCGGATTCATCATTTCCTGCTCCACCGCGTCGATCGACGGGCGCTCGTAGGAGGAAATGGTCTTGCGGCCGTATTCCAGCGCCACCTGCGGCACCGAACCGTTCATGTAGGCAAGCAGCGTCTGCTTGACGATGACGTAGAGGCGGTTCTGCTTCTCGCGGACGATCTTGATGTTGCTGGTGATCGGCGCGACCACCGAATAGGACAGGAAGATGCCGAGCATGGTGCCGACGAGCGCCGAGCCGATGAGGCCGCCGAGCACTTCCGGCGAATCGTTGATATGGCTCATGGCCTTGATGACGCCGAGAACGGCCGCGATGATGCCGATGGCGGGGAAGGCGTCGCCCATGGTCGTCATCGACTGGTAGACCTTCATCTTGTCGCGCGTGATCGTCTGGATTTCCTCGTCCATCAGCGCCTCGATCTCGTGGGAGCGGGCGTTGCCGATGATGATGAGACGGACATAGTCGCAGATGAAGGCGGTAAGGTCCTTGTTGGCCAGAACCGTCGGGGCGGACTGGAAGATCGGGGACTCGTCCGGATTGTCGATATGCGCCTCGATCTCGTTGCGCGACTTCGTGCGCAGGTCCCGCATCAGGCTGTAGAGCACGCCGAGCGTGTCGAGATAGTCGCGTTCCTTCGGCACCTTGTGCTTGAACGCCTCGCCGAGCGCCTTGCCGGTGTCCTTGATCACCTTCATCGTGTTCGCCACGATATAGCCGCCGACGCCGGCGCCGCCGATGATCATGAGCTCGAACGGCTGGACCAGCAGGCTGACGTGCCCGCCCATGGCCATGAAGCCGCCCAAGACGCAGCCGATGGTGACGATGAGACCGATAATGATGTTCATGAGCGCAGGTGTCCCGACACAATTCTGACCCTTCCGGAGATACGGTTCCAGCCTTGCGTGAAGCTGTACCTAACGGCAGGTTTATCGATCAGGTTCGCACAAGCAAAAGCCTTGAAGATCATGGTTCAAAACGGGCCTTCGCGCCCATTCGATCCTGATCGGCGGACCATCGTGACGACCACCTATACGAGCTACAAGCTGATTACTTCCGACCTCCAGACGTCGCTGAAGCGCGTCTCGGAGCAGCCCGACGTCAAGCGCGAGACGGACTATTATCTCGCCAATATCGGCAATGTGAAATCGATCGACGATTTCTTCGCCGACAGCCGGCTTTATAACTATGCGATGAAGGCGCACGGGCTGGAGGACATGGCCTATGCGAAAGCCTTCATGCGCAAGGTGCTGACGGAGGGCATCGACCCCAAGGACGCCTTCGCCAACCAGCTCACGGACACGCGCTACAAGGAGCTGGCCGAATCGCTGAATTTCGCCCGCAACGGCGAGGCGGCCACCTCCTTCGACAAGGCCCAGAGGGGCGTCGTCGACAAATATACCCGCCAGACACTGGAGGTCAGCGCCGGCGAGGACAATACGGGCGTGCGCCTCGCTCTCTATTTCGAGCGCATGGCCTCCTCCGTCACCTCGGGCTATTCCATCATTGCCGACGATGCCTTGGCGCAGGTCGTGCGCACCGCCTTCCAGCTTCCCGACGAATTCGCCGCGACCGACATCGACCGGCAGGCGGCCTATTACGAGGACGTCCTGAACCTAGACGACTTCAAGGACCCCGCGAAGGTCGGCAAGTTCCTCGAGCGCTTCACCGCGATGTGGGAACTCGACAATCCCGAGGGGGGCGCCGACCCGCTGGCGGCCTTCCAGTCGTCGAGCCTCACCGGCATTTCGACGGACCTCCTCATTTCCATCAACAACCTGAAACTTGGAGGCCGCTGAGATGCAGACCGGGCTTTACGTATCGCTTTCGTCCCAGCTTGCGCTCGAGCGCCGCATGGCGACGCTGGCGGACAATGTCGCCAACTCCACGACGGTCGGCTTCCGCGCCACCGAGGTCAAGTTCAACCAGGTCGTCAGCGACCAGAAGACGGCCGACGTCGCCTTTGTCTCGGAGGGCAAGGAATTCCTGTCGACGCGCAGCGGCGGCATCACCGAGACAGGCGGCCCGCTCGACTTCGCGATCAAGGGCGATGCCTGGTTCCAGGTGGAAACGCCCGCCGGCCCGACGCTCACCCGCGATGGCCGTTTCACGCTGACGGATGCCGGCGAACTGGTGACGCTGAACGGCTATCCCGTCCTCGATGCCGGTGGTGGTCCGATCCAGATCAACGCGGCAGCCGGCCCCATCACCCTCAGCGCCGACGGCCAGCTCAATCAGGCCGGCCGGCCGGTGACCTCGCTCGGCATCTTCCAGGCCGACCTTTCCGGCGGCTTCGTGCGCGCCGGCAACAGCGGCATCATCACCACCCTTCCGCCCGAACCCATCGTCGACCGCGTCGATGCGGGCGTGGTGCAGGGCTATGTGGAAGAGTCAAACGTCAATGCAATCGGTGAGATGACCCAGCTCATCCAGGTCACGCGCGCTTTCGAGAGCATCGCTTCCCTTATCCGCGACAGCGAGGATTCCATGAAGGACGCCATGAACACCCTCGGCGGCAGCCGGTAAGCGCCGATGACGCAGGCAGAAGGCACGACGGCCGGCACGGCGCGCAATCCCGAAGGCGGGCGCATGCTGAATGCGCTGGCCGGCCTGGTGCGGCGCTATTCCTCGCCGGAATTCTCGGTCGCCCACGGCGGCCATGTCCAGACCATCGCGGCAGGCAACTACACGGTGAGCGGCCTGTCGCGCCATGTGCGCCTCGGCGAATTCGTTGCGCACAAGAGCGCCACGGGCATCCATCTCGGCGAGGTCGTCCGTGTCGAGCAGGATTCGGTCGTCGTCTGCCCTATCGAGCCGGGCGAGCCGATCGGCATCCACGACACCGTCATCCGCAAGGGCGCCTTCCGCGTCGCGCCGGCCTCCTCCTGGTGCGGCCGCACGATCAATGCGCTCGGCGAACCCATCGACGGGCTCGGTCCGCTCGTGCAGGGGGACGTGCGCCGCTCCATCTCCAATTCCGCCCCGCCCTCGATGACGCGCAAGCGCGTGGAGAGCGGCTTCAACACCGGCGTTCGCGCCATCGACATCTTCGCTCCGCTCTGCCTCGGGCAGCGCCTCGGCATCTTCGCCGGCTCCGGCGTCGGCAAGTCGACGCTGCTGTCGATGCTGGCAAGGGCGGACGCCTTCGACAAGGTGGTCATCGCGCTTGTCGGCGAGCGCGGCCGCGAAGTGCGCGAATTCATCGAGGATACCCTCGGCGACAACCTCGCCAAGTCCGTCGCGGTCGTGGCGACCAGCGACGAAAGCCCGATGCTGCGCAAGATGGCGCCGCTGACCGCGGTAACGATCGCCGAGCACTATCGCGACCAGGGCGACAATGTCCTTCTCATCATCGACAGCGTGACGCGCTTCGCCCACGCCATCCGCGAGGTGGCGACCGCCTCCGGCGAACCGCCGATCGCCCGTGGCTATCCCGCCTCCGTCTTCACCGAGCTGCCGCGCCTTCTCGAACGCGCCGGGCCGGGCGCGGAAGGCACCGGCACGATCACGGCGATCATCTCGATCCTCGTCGACGGCGACAACCACAACGACCCGATCGCCGACTCCACGCGCGGCATCCTCGACGGCCACATCGTGATGGAGCGCAGCCTTGCGGAAGAGGGGCGCTATCCGCCCATCAATCCGCTCGCCTCGATCTCGCGCCTTGCCCGCAAAGCCTGGACGCCGGATCAGGAAAAGCTGGTGGCCCGGCTGAAGGCGCTCATCCATCGCTTCGAGGAAACGCGGGACCTGCGCCTCATCGGCGGCTATCGCCCCGGCGGCGACCCTGATCTCGATATGGCGATCAAGCAGGTGCCGATCATCTACGAGGTTCTCAAGCAGACGCCGGGCGAGCGCCCGGCGGACGACGCCTTCTCGGACCTCGCGATGGCACTGAAGAATGCCGCCGGGCAGGGCGGCGCACCGGCAAACCGGAGGGGATGACAGTGACGGATTTCGACGCGGACGAGAAGATCCAGCCGATCAGGCGCACGGAGCACGCGCGCTACAGCACCAGCGACAAGGTCATCGCCGGTGCCGGCGTTCTGCTTGCCGCGGGCGCTGCCTTCTTCCCCTGGTATGTCTTCCTCAATCCGGGCAAGTTCTCGGTGCCTGCGCTCTGGCAGGGCAGGACCCGCGACCTGCCGGAGACGGCTCCGCGCGAGGTGATGAGTGTTTCGCCGGCGGCGATGGTCGACAACGACAACGAACCGGCCCTCGAAAGCCTCGATCCCGTCGCGACCGCCACGACGCCCGGCCTCGGCAAGGAATCCAAGCTCGGTGCGCCGGTGGAGACCGGCCTCGACCAGCCGCTGCCCGTCAGCGACGGTTTCCGCCTGATGCATGTGGCCAACGGCCGGGCGCTGATCGAGGATGCACGCGGCATGTATATCGTGCGCGTCGGCTCCATCCTGCCCGACAACAGCCGCCTCGCGACGCTCGAGCAGCGCGACGGCGCCTGGGTCATCGTCACCTCGAACGGCGACATCATCAAGCGCAATTGACGGCGGGGCGCCGCCATTCCCGCGCCGATTCTGGCCGCTCGCCTTGCCAAGGCGTGCGGCCGCGCCGTGCCGCGCAATGCACGGGCACTTTATTCCTCCAAAAATTCAGCGGTTTGCCGGGAAACGGCCGGACAGCAAGTCTGACGCAAGATTGGCTCCTTAGGTTCGCCGTGAACAAGGATGGAGCTTGTCATGCAACCGATACAACTGTTTGAACTGGCATCGAAACAGGCCGAATGGCTCTCAGTCCGCCAGAGCGTGGTTGCAGGCAACATCGCCAACGCCAACACCCCCGGGTTCAAGGCGAAGGACGTGACCCCCTTCCAGTCGGTGCTCGAAACGACGGGCATCCGCATGGCGGCGACGCAGCCCGGCCATTTCACCGAAACCGAAATGGCAAGCCGCGTCATCGAGACCAGGCCCACCGAAGGGATCGGCGTGCAGGAGTCCGGCAACACCGTCGGCCTTGCCGACGAACTCATGAAGGAAGGCCAGGTCAAGCGTGAGTTCGAGTTGAATGCCGGCCTCGTAAAGGCCTTTCATCGCATGATGCTGATGACAGTCAGAAGGTAAAAAATGGATCCGCTCGTAGCTTCAATGAAAGTCGCGGCCTCGGGACTTGAGGCGCAATCCACCCGCATTCGCATCGTCTCGGAAAACCTGGCGAATGCCCGTTCCACCGGCGATACGCCGGGCGCGGATCCCTTCCGCCGCAAGACCGTGACCTTCTCGGCCGAGCTCGACCGCGCCACCAACGCCTCGCTCGTCGAGGTGTCCAAGCTCGGCGTCGACGAGGGCGAGTTCCAGACGGAATACGATCCGGGCAACCCGGCCGCGGACGAGAAGGGCTTCGTGAAGATCCCGAACGTCAACATGCTGGTCGAGATGGCCGACATGCGCGAGGCCAACCGCTCCTATGAAGCGAACTTGCAGAGCATCAAACAGTCGCGCGACCTCATCAGCGCGACCATCGACCTTCTGAGGGCCTCGCAATGATCGAGAGTGTAAAGGGCATCAACGGTCTTCTTCCCAACAGCGCCCTTTCGGGCGTGGAAACCGGTGCTTCCAATCCCGTTTCCGCAGCCGCCGCGCAGGGCGCCGTAGCCCAGACGAGCTTCGGCCAGGTGATGAGCGACATGGCCAGCGAAATGGTGAGCACGCTGAAGGCGGGCGAGACCAAATCCTTCGAAGCCATCCAGGGCAAGGCGTCGACCCGCGAGGTCGTCGACGCCGTCATGAATGCCGAGCAGACGCTCCAGACCGCCATCGCCATCCGCGACAAGGTCGTCACCGCCTATCTCGAAATCGCCAGAATGCAGATCTGAGGACCGGACATGAAAGCCCTTGCCATTGCCGCGACCGGCATGAACGCCCAGCAGACCAACCTTGAAGTCATCGCGAACAACATCGCGAACATCAACACGACCGGCTTCAAGCGCGCCCGCGCGGAGTTCTCCGACCTCCTCTACCAGACCGAACGGGCGGCCGGCGTTCCCAACCGCGCCAACCAGGCCGTCGTGCCGGAGGGCGCGATCATCGGTCTCGGCGTCAAGACCGCGGCCGTGCGCAACCTGCATCTCCAGGGCGGCCTCGTCTCCACCGGCAACTCCTTCGACCTCGCGCTGATCGGCCGCGGCTGGTTCCAGATCGAGGCAGCGGACGGTTCGACGCTCTATACACGCGCCGGCGCCTTCAACACCAATGCCGACGGCCAGCTCGTCACGCTCGATGGTTATACCGTCGTGCCCGGCATCACCGTGCCGGAGGACGCGACGGAAGTGACCGTCAGCAAGTCCGGCCAGGTCTTCGCGACCGTGGCGGGCGAGCAGCAGGAACTCGGCCAGATCACGCTGGCCAACTTCGTCAACGAGGCAGGCCTCGAGCCGCTCGGCGAAAACCTCTACCGCGAGACCGCCGCCTCGGGCCCCGCCAATGTCGGCGCGCCGGACGAAGCGGGCTTCGCCTATATCCAGCAGAACTACCTCGAAGCCTCCAACGTCGATCCGGTCAAGGAGATCACCGACCTGATCTCGGCCCAGCGCGCCTACGAGATGAACTCCAAGATCATCCAGGCGGCGGACGAAATGGCGGCGGTGGTCAGCAAGAACCTGAGATAGCAACCGGACACGCGGGGAACATGATGTTTCGCCTGATAGCAGCTCTTCGTACGGGAAGAATCCTTCCGGCCCTGCGGCGCGCGGCCCTCGTCGCGCCCGCTGCGCTCGTCGGCCTTTGCGTGGCCGGGGTGGCGCTTGCCGGCGCGAACACCGCCGTCGTGCCCAAGCGCATCATCTATCCCGGCGAGGAACTGAACGCTGCCCAACTCGAGGAAGTCGAGGTCACAAATCCGAACATAGTCAAGGGCTATGCCGAGACCATCGCCGACGTCAACGGCCTCGTGACCAAGCGCACATTGCTGCCCGGCCGCGTCATTCTCACCTCGGCGCTCCGCGAGCCTTTCGCCGTTTCCCGCGGCACCACCGTCCAGCTCGTCTTCGACAACGGCTCGCTCGTGCTGCGCGCCGCCGGCACGCCGCTGGAGGACGCGGCCGTCGGCGACCTCATCAAGGTGCGCAACAAGGATTCGGGCGTGATCGTCTCCGGCACGGTCATGGGCGACGGAACCGTGCATGTGGTGGCGAAATGATGCAGTCCCTCTTCCGCCGCGTCCTTGCCGCCGTCGCCTGCCTCATGCTGGCCTCCGGCCCGGCGCTTTCCGCCGCCCGCATCAAGGATGTCGCCTCGCTCCAGTCGGGGCGCGACAACCAGTTGATCGGCTACGGCCTCGTCGTCGGCCTTCAGGGCACCGGCGACAGCATGCGCTCCTCGCCCTTCACCGAACAGTCCATGCGCGCGATGCTCCAGAACCTCGGCATCTCGATGGTCGGCACCCAGACCCGCGCCAAGAACATCGCGGCCGTGCTCGTCACCGCCAACCTGCCGCCGTTTGCAAGCCCCGGCAGCCGCATCGACGTGACGGTCGGTTCACTCGGCGATGCGACGTCGCTGCGCGGCGGCACGCTCGTCATGACCTCGCTTTCCGGCGCCGACGGCCAGATCTACGCCGTTGCGCAGGGCTCCATCGTCGTCACCGGCGTCAGCGCCAACGGCGATGCGGCCACCGTGCAGCAGGGCGTGACGACAGCGGGCCGCGTGCCGAACGGCGCGATCATCGAGCGCGAACTGCCTTCGCGCTTCAAGGACGCCTCCGATCTCGTTCTGCAATTGCGCAACCCCGACTTCTCGACCTCCGTGGGCATGGCCGACGCGATCAACCGGTATGCGACCGCGCAATTCGGCGCGCCGATCGCCGAATCGCGCGATTCGCAGTCCGTCTATATCGCCAAGCCCAAGATGGCGGATCTTTCCCGCCTGATGGCCGATATCGAGAACCTGGTGATCGAGACCGACGCCCCCGCGCGCGTCGTCGTCAACGAGCGCACCGGCACCATCGTCATCGGTCAGGACGTGCGCATCTCGCCGGTCGCCGTCAGCTACGGCTCGCTGACCGTGCAGGTCAACGAAATGCCCGAGGTGATCCAGCCCGCACCTTTCTCCAAGGGCGTGACGGCCGTCCAGCCGCGCACGGATATCCTCGTCCAGCAGGATGGCGGCAACGTCGCCGTGCTCGACGGCTCCAGCCTGCGCTCGCTCGTCTCGGGTCTCAACAGCATCGGCGTCAAGCCGGATGGCATCATCTCCATCCTGCAAAGCATCAAGACGGCCGGCGCTCTTCAGGCGGAACTGGTGCTGCAATGACGACACGTAATCCCCTTACCACCCTCGCACGCAAGCTGGCGCTGCCCCTGGCGGGCTTCGTGATGCTGGCCATTCCCGGCGCCTTCGCCGAGGAGCGGCCGGTCATCAAGACCACCAAGGCGAGCGCGGACGAGATCCGCGAGTTCTGCACCAACATCGCGGACGCGGCGCGCGACCAGCGCTACCTGCTCCAGAAGCAGGAGCTTGAAGATCTGCAGAAGGACGTCGACGAGCGCATCAAGACGCTCGAAGCCCGGCGCGCCGAATACGAGGACTGGCTGAAGCGCCGCAACGATTTCCTGAAATCCGCGGAAGCGGGCCTCGTGGAGATCTACAAGAAGATGAAGCCGGATGCCGCCGCCGCCCAGCTTGCGGAACTCGATCCGGAAATCGCCTCCGCCATCGTCATGAAGCTGGCGCCGCGCCAGTCGAGCACGATCCTCGGCGAGATGCCCGCCGACAAGGCCGCGACGCTTACCAGCATCATCGCCTCGGCGAGCGATCCGAACACCTCAAAGGACCCGTCATGAAGAAGACCGCCTCCGCACTTGCCTTCGCGCTGGCCGTCGGGCCGGTCTTGTCGGGCTGCGCCAGCCAGGCCGTGAACGAAATCGGCAAGGCGCCGTCGATGAGTCCGATCGGCAGCGGGTTGAACTATGCCGCGACGCCGCAGATGGCCATGTATCCCAAGCAGCCGCGCACGGCCGTCTCCGGCTATTCCATCTGGCGCGACCAGCAGTCCGCGCTCTTCAAGGATTCGCGCGCCTTCAAGATCGGCGATATCCTGACCGTCAACATCCGCGTCAACGACAAGGCGAGCTTCGACAACAAGACCGATCGCTCGCGCACCAACAAGAGCGGCATGGATATCGGCTTCGGCGGCTCCGGCAACAATTTCGACGTCAGCACCCAGGCGGATCTTTCCTTCGGCTCGTCGACCAGCACGAAGGGCGACGGCACGACGGAGCGTTCGGAGAAGCTGAACCTGCTGGTCGCCGCCGTCGTCACGGGCGTCATCGAGAACGGCAATCTGCTGATCAGCGGTTCGCAGGAAGTGCGGGTGAACCACGAGCTGCGCATCCTCAACGTCGCCGGCATCGTCCGGCCGCAGGATGTCGACGCCAACAACCAGATCTCCTACGAGAAGATCGCCGAAGCGCGCATCTCCTACGGCGGCCGCGGCCGCCTGACCGAGGTGCAGCAGCCGCCATGGGGCCAGCAGGCCGTCGATCTGTTCTCGCCGCTCTGACGCTGCAACACGGGAAGAAGCCTATGGCGGACGAAGAACAGGGCTCGGAAAAGAAGAAGCCCTCGCTGGTCATCACCATCGCGGCCATCGCGGTGCTGACGCTGCTCGCCGCCGGCGGCGGCTGGTTCGTCGGCAACATGCTCGCTCCGCCGCCCGCCGAAAAGCCGGCCGCCGAGGTGGCGAAGGCCGGGGGTGGGGAGGGCAAGGAAGCAGAAGGCGGCGAAGCCGAAGAGGGGGTTCCCCACATCTCCACGCAGGCGAACGGCATCGTGCTGCTCGATCCCATCACGAGCAATCTCGCCTATCCGTCCGACAACCGCGTCCGCCTTGAAGTGGCCCTCATGTTCAAGGGGCCGCCGGACGTGGTGCTGGCCGAGGAGATCCACCAGGACATCATGGCCTATATGCGTACCGTCTCGCTTCAGCAGGTGCAGGGACCGCGCGGCTTCCAATATCTCCGGGAGGACCTGCAGGAGCGGGTTGACCTCAGGTCCGAAGGGCGCGTAACCAACGTCATGTTCCGCACCTTCGTGATCGAATGATTCGAGTCCTTCTGACTTTCCTCGCCATGATGGCGATGACCGGCATGGCCTATGCCCAGCAGCAGTTGCAGTTGCCGGGCGATCTTCTCAACGCGCCGGTCGACGGCTCGGTCGCTTCCTGGATCATCCGCACCTTCGGGCTGCTGACCGTCCTGTCGGTGGCGCCCGGCATCCTGATCATGGTGACGAGCTTCCCGCGCTTCGTCATCGCCTTCTCGATCCTGAGATCCGGCATGGGGCTTGCCACCACGCCGTCGAACATGATCCTCGTCTCGCTCGCCCTGTTCATGACCTTCTACGTCATGGCGCCGACCTTCGACCGCGCCTGGCAGAACGGCGTCGAGCCGCTGATCGCCAACCAGATCGACGAGACGGAGGCCGCCAGGCGCATCGCCGAGCCCTTCCGCGCCTTCATGGTGGCCAATACCCGGGACAAGGACATCGAGCTCTTCATCTCGCTCGCCGAAGAGCGGGGGCAGAAGGTCATGGAGGACAATGTCGCGGATCTGCGCGTCGTCATTCCGGCCTTCATGATCTCGGAAATCCGTCGCGGCTTCGAGATCGGCTTCCTCGTCGTGCTGCCCTTCCTCGTCATCGACCTGATCGTCGCCACCATCACCATGGCCATGGGCATGATGATGCTGCCCCCGACCTCGATCTCGCTGCCCTTCAAGGTCCTGTTCTTCGTGCTCATCGACGGCTGGAACCTCCTCGTCGGCAGCCTCGTGCGCTCGTTCAACTGACCGGCGTTAACCATCCCGTTTAAGCTTTCGTTCACTACGCCCCGGGGATGATCGGGACCCCCGGGCGCCGGTTAAGCTGTTGGCAACAAATGGCTGCGACTTTTGCCTCAGATGACGGGTTTGGTATCCCTCCGGAACACCGGTGGAGCCGAGTTGGCATGAGGCCGAACCGCCATGACCGGTAGATAATTCAACCCGGTATGTCCCCCTCAGTATTTCGTTCAAAGGGACAAGCAATGACCAGCATTCTCACCAACACCAACGCAATGGCAGCACTTTCCACGCTGCGGTCCATCTCCAGCAGCATGGAAGATACCCAGAACCGGATTTCGTCCGGTCTGCGCGTCGGTTCGGCTTCCGACAACGCCGCCTACTGGTCGATTGCGACCACGATGCGTTCCGACAACGCCGCCCTTTCGGCCGTTCAGGACGCCCTCGGCCTCGGCGCCGCCAAGGTCGATACCG
>CBIMFD010000036.1:0-18241 GCA_966243085.1 uncultured Shinella sp. | reverse complement strand
GCGAGGAGCGCGTCCTGCGCATGCGCTTCGGCATCGGCATGAACACCGACCACACGCTGGAAGAAGTCGGCCAGCAGTTCTCGGTGACGCGTGAACGCATCCGCCAGATCGAGGCGAAGGCGCTGCGCAAGCTCAAGCACCCGAGCCGCTCGCGCAAGCTGCGCTCGTTCCTCGATAGCTGAGGCGGAAGATGCGATTGGAAAAGCCCCGCGGTCCGGAAGGCCGCGGGGCTTTTTGTTTGTGGCAAAGACCCCTCCCCAACCCCTCCCCACAAGGGGGAGGGACTTACGATGCCGCCCCGCCGCGATACCCTAAACACGCTGCTGCTAGCAGAGCCGCCCTGGAGAAACTGCGATAGCACGGCAGGTTAAGTCCCTCCCCCTTGTGGGGAGGGGTTGGGGAGGGGCCTTCACGCCGCTCGCAGTTGCACCATCACCGCCGGCGTGCGAGGCTTGCATCGTTGCTGGCGGGGGACGGTCGATCGTGCGGGAATGGTTCTGGCGTCTGCTCGTCTCCTTTTCCGCGACGGGCCTCGTGCTCGGCACGCTGTTCTTCGCTGCTTCCCTCACCCCCAGCCTCCTGCCGCGCACCTATGTCACGCAGGGGCTCCTGTCGGGCGTCGCCATGGCCTGCGGCTACGGGCTCGGCGTGCTTGCCGGCCTGCTCTGGCTGTGGCTGGAACTGCCGGAAGCGAAAGGGCGCGTGCGGCTCTGGCTGAAGGGAGTGGCGGGAGGCGTCTGCGCGGTCGTGGTCCTTCTCTTCCTCTGGCGCACGGCCGAATGGCAGAATTCCATCCGCACGCTGATGCACCTGCCGCCCATCGAGACGGCGCATCCCCTCTATGTCGGACTGATTGCGCTCGCCGTCTTCCTTGTTCTGCTGGGGCTCGGGCGCCTCTTCGCGCTCTCCGTCCGGCTCTTTGCCCGCACCTCGCGCCGGGCGGCGCCGCGCCGGCTTTCCTATGTCATAGGCACCGTGCTGGCCGCGACGCTCTTCTGGACGCTCGCCGACGGGCTTCTGGTGCGCTTCGTGCTGCATACGGCCGATTCTTCCTTCCGCCGGCTCGACGAACTGATCGAGCCGGACACGGCCGCCCCGTCCGATCCGCTGAAGTCGGGCAGCGCCGCCTCGCTGGTCCGTTGGGGCGAGCTCGGCCGCATGGGCCGCTCCTTCGTTGCAAGCGGGCCGACGGCGGCGGAGATTTCCGCCTTCACCGGCAAGCCGGCGCTGGAGCCGCTGCGCGTCTATGCCGGCCTCAACGCCGCCGGGACGGCGGAGGCGAGGGCGAAGATCGCGCTCGACGAATTGATCCGCGTCGGCGGCTTCGAGCGCTCGACGCTGATCGTCGTCATGCCGACCGGCACGGGCTGGGTCGATCCGGAGGGCATCGACACGGTCGAGTACCTGCACCACGGCGATATCGCGAGCGTCGCGATCCAGTATTCCTATCTCGCAAGCTGGCTCTCGCTGCTGGCCGAACCGGACTACGGCGCGGAGGCGGCGCGCGCGCTGTTTCATGCAGTCTACGGCCACTGGACGAGCCTGCCGAGGGCGAATCGCCCGAAACTCTATCTCTACGGCCTCAGCCTCGGCGCGCTTTCGTCAGAACAGTCGGCGGAACTCTTCGAGGTCATCGGCGATCCGTATCAGGGCGCGCTCTGGGCCGGCCCGCCGTTCCCGAGCCGCATCTGGCGGAAGCTCACGGCGGACCGCAATGCCGGCACGCCCGCGTGGCTGCCGCGCTTCCGCGACGGTTCCTATGTGCGCTTCACCAGCCAGCGCAACGCGCTGCCGGAAGCGGGCAACCATTGGGGGCCGATGCGCATCGTCTACCTGCAATATGCCAGCGATCCGATCGTCTTCTACGATCCCCATTCCTTCTACCGCCAGCCGGACTGGATGACGCCGCCGCGCGGGCCCGACGTCTCGTCCGACCTTGCCTGGTATCCCGTCGTCACCTTCCTGCAACTGACGCTCGACATGGCCATGGCGACGACGACGCCCATGGGACTGGGGCACGTCTATGCCGGCGAGCATTACGTCGATCCGTGGATCGCCGTGACGGGCGTGACGGACTGGAGCGATGCGGATGTGGCGCGGCTGAAGGAGAAGTTCCGGGCGGAGCGGTGAGGGCCTGCCCCTCATCCGGCCTGCCGGCCACCTTCTCCCCGCGGGCGGGGAGAAGGGACTTGTGGCGCTGCTTTCCCGAACGATGACCGTGCCGTTCTGCTCCTTCTCTCCGCTTGCGGGGAGAAGGTCGTGGCAGCGGGATGAGGGGCTGCCCCGTCTCTCAAAACAAAAACGCCGGGGCTTGCACCCCGGCGTTTCGCATTCCGGCCGCCAAAACTTTATTCGGCGGCGACGATCTTGCCGTCTTCCCACTTGAACAGCGAGAAGCTCTGCGAGGTGAGGTCGCCCGTCTCGCCGTAGGTGAGCTTGCCGATGGCGGTCGGGATGGCTTCGCCGGACTTGAGCGCGGTCGCGACGGCGGCGGCGTCTTCGGCGCTGCCGGCCTTCTCGATGCCGGCCTTCAGCACTTCGACTGCGGCATAGGCGTTGAGCGTGAAGGCTTCCGGCGGAATGCCCTTTTCCTTCAGCACGGCGACGGCGGCCTGGGAGTCGGGGCTCTTCAGCGCGTCGGACGCGTTGGTGAAGAGCGTGCCGGCGGCAGCTTCGTTGCCGATCGCCCAGTATTCGCTGTTCGACAGGCCTTCGCCGCCGATGATCGTGGCGTTGACCGAGAGGTCCTTCAACTGACGGGCGAGCAGGCCGCCTTCCGGATGGTAGCCGCCGAAGTAGATGACCTCGACGCCTTCCGCCTTCAGGCGGGTGACGAGCGCGCTGAAATCCTTCTCGCCGGGAGTTACGGAATCGTAGAGCACTTCGTTGACGCCGCCCTCGTTGAGCGCTGCCTTGAAGGCGTCCGCCAGGCCCTTGCCGTAGGCGCCCTTGTCGTGGATCACGGCGACCTTCTTGTCCTTGAGGTTCTTCAGGACATAGGCGGCGGCGACGTCGGCCTGCTGGTCGTCGCGCCCGCAGGTGCGCAGCACGTTGGTGAGGCCGCGGGCCGTCAGGTCCGGGGCGGTCGCCGTCGGGGTGATCATGAGCACGCCGTTCTCGGCCAGGACGTCGGACGCCGGAATGGCGACGCCGGAGGTGACCGGGCCGATGACGAAGCGGATGCCTTCGCCGACGATCTGGTTGGCGGCCGAAACGCCCTGCTTGGGCTCGCCCGCGTCGTCGGTCAGCTTCAGCACGACCTTCTCGCCGAGGATGCCGCCGTTCTTGTTGATCTGGTCGACGGCGGCCTGCGCGCCGTTCTTGACCTGGTCGCCATAGGCGGCGACCGGGCCGGTCAGCGGCGCGATGAGGCCGACGGTGATATCGGCATAGGCGAGCGGCGCAAAGGCGACGGAAGCGGCAAGCAAGGCTCCCGCGAAAATCTTCTTCTTCATAGTCATTCTCCTGAGCTGGGGCCTCGAAGGGGCCCGGTCGCAAACTGCCGCATGCCCCGTCGGCATGGACCGACCGCTGCCGGCAGGGCGGGTTTTCCACGGTCCGGAACAATCGTGCGGGAAAGCCCGGCGTGCTGCGGATTGATTAGGCCGGAAGGGCAAAAAGCGCAACAAAATAATGCATTTGCATATTTGATGAGCCAATCATCGGCATGAATGGGAGGGGGTAATTCGCAATTGAATCAAAACGGATTGTTAAGATTTACCATTCATAAATTTCCGGAAATATCGAGGAACTGCGATGCGTTGCGTATTGATCGTCGTCCTCCTGCTGCTTGCCGGCTGTGCGTCCGTCCCCCGACACACGCAGAATGCCTGTGCCATCTTCGAGCAGCGCGACGGCTTTTTTGATAACTGGCGGCGAGCCGCCTACAGTGCCCAGCAGGAATACGGCGTGCCCGTTCCCGTTCTCATGGCGACGGTCTATGCGGAATCGGGCTTCCGGCACAATGCGCGCCCGCCGCGCACGAAGCTCTTCGGCTTCATTCCCTGGAAGCGCCAGTCGAGCGCGCTCGGCTTTTCGCAGGCGCTCGACGGCACCTGGACGCACTACAAGCGCGAGACCGGCCGCTGGTCGGCGAGCCGCACGGATTTCGGCGACGCGATCCGCTTCGTTGCGTGGTATCACAACCAGAGCCACCGGAAGAACGGCATCGCGCTCAACGACACCTACCGGCTCTACATCGCCTATTACCACGGCCATTCCGGCTATGCGCGCGGCAACTGGAGCGCAACGGCGAAGGCCGGCGCGAAGCGGGCGTCTGGCATGGCGATGAACTATGCGCGCCAGCTCAAGAATTGCGGCGCCTGGTGAGGAACCGCCGCATCGGGAAGAAAAAGTAGAAGCCCCTTGTCGGATCGCTTCCGCGTTCCACGTCCTTGGCATGATCCAACCGAAGGAGGAGCGATCATGACCTATGTGGACGGGTTCTTGCTGGCAGTACGCAAGGCGAAGCTGGATACCTACAAGGAGATGGCCGCCACGGCCGGGCAGGTCTGGAAGGAGCACGGCGCGATCGACTATGTCGAATGCGTGGCCGACGACGTGCCCTATGGCGAGGTGACCTCGTTTCCCCGCGCGGTGATGGCGCAAGAGGACGAGGTGGTGATCTTCTCGTGGGTCACCTACGAAACGCGCGCGCGGCGCGACGAGATCGTCGCGAAGGTGATGGCCGACGAACGCCTGCAGGGCGACGGCTGGAAGGATGTCTTCGACGGCAAGCGCATGATCTACGGCGGCTTTACGACCCTGTTCGAGTTGAGGGCCGCCGGCCGTTAGGTTATGACCGGCCCGCACAAGCGGGAAAGGACGCGCCATGCTGAACCTCTATTACGCGCTCGTCGGCAGCACGACGGATACCAATATGGGCCTTGCCCGCTTCATGGGGGCGATCCTCGCCTTCATCGTGGTCGTCGGCACCCTGTTCTGGGCGCTCGGCGGCTAAGGCGGCGGTCATGCCGCAGACGATCCTGACGGTTTCGACCCGCGGGCAGGGGCTCTACGAGTTCACCCGCGAGGCCGGGGCCTTCGTGCGCAAGGCGGGTCAGGCGGAAGGGCTGCTGACGGTCTTCGTGCGCCACACGTCCTGCTCCCTCATTGTGCAGGAAAACGCCGATCCGGACGTGCGGCGAGACCTCGACCGGTTCTTCCGCCGTCTCGTGCCGCCATCGGACGATCCGTCCATGCGCTGGGTCGTCCATACGCTGGAGGGACCGGACGACATGCCCGCCCATATCAAGGCCGCGCTCACGCAGGTTTCCGTCGGCATTCCCGTCATGGGAGGGCGGCTTGCGCTCGGCACCTGGCAGGGCCTCTATCTCTTCGAGCATCGCGACCGGCCGCACCGGCGCGAGATCGTGCTTCATCTCGGCCCCTGATCTCGGCTCTTGACGGAACCGCTCGTCCGCTCGAACGTTCCTGCGCGGCCTATCCGCAGGAGATGCCCATGGCTGATATTGAAAGCATCGCACGCGCCCTGGTCGAGGCGCTCAACGCCCGCGATTTCGCCGCGCTCGCGTCGAAGGTCCACGAGGATGTCGCCGTTTCCGGTTTCGGCGATGGCGGCGACAACGGCCGGGAGGCGCTGCGCGAGCGGCTTGCCCGGCATTTTGCCGCGACCGACGAAAGCTACGGCGATGTGCTGGCAATGGGCGATGCCTCCGGACGTACCGTCGCGATCCGGCTGACCGCTCGCGGCCACGCCCGGGGCGCCGCCTATTCCAGGGAGGAGATCCTTCTTCTCGAACTGGAGGACGGGCTGATCACCCGCATCGCGATCTTCTCGCCGGCATGAAGTTGAACGCAGCCTGAACGACGGATTCGGCCTGCGTTCAGGCGGGCCGCCCTAAGGTTTCCTCATTCGCCGAACAGAAGCGTTTCGGCCGGAGCGAACAGGAGATTCTCCATGACCACCCTTTTCAAAAAGACCATTCTCGCCGCGGTTCTCGGCCTCGGCGCGCTGACCGCCTCCGTTCCGGCCGCTTCCGCTGCGAGCCTCAGCGTGACGGTCGACACGGTCGGCTACCGCAACGGCTTTCTCCAAGTGCAGGATTGGGGAGGCAGGCATGACCGCGACCGCTGGGACCGTCGTCACGATCGTCGTCACGGTGACTGGGGCCGCCGCGGCCGCTGCTCGCCGGGCCTTGCCGTCGCCAAGGCGCGCGATTTCGGCCTGCGCCGCGCCCGCATCGCGGATATCTCCCCGCGCCGCGTCGTCGTCGAAGGTTTCCGCCATGGCGGCTACCGGCGCATGATCTTCATCAACGACCGCGGCTGCCCGATCCGGCGCTAGCAGGAGGCCGGTTCCGGCACTTCCAACAGACGCCGCCTGTCTTCTGCCCCCCGGCCGATGGGCGGCTGCCCTCCCGGTTCGCGCCGGGAGGGTTTTTGCGTTCCGGCGTGGCGCCGCCGCGGCCGCAACGAAAAAGGGCCGGTTTCCCGGCCCTTTCCTTTCGGTCGCTTCTGCCCGTGCTCAGTTCTTGAGCGCGAAGGTCACGTTGACGGTGACGGAGTAGCTGTTCTCGCCGGAGGCGATGGGCACCGCGCCGGCGGCGGCAAAATCCTTGGCCATGGCGCGCATCATCGGCATCGGCTCGGCACGATAGCCCGTCTCGGATATCTCCAGCACGCGGCCGAGGCCGACGCCGGCGGCGTCCGTCAGTTCCTTCGCCTTCGCCATGGCGTTCTCGACCGCCTTCCTGCGCGCCGCGCTGACGGCGGCATCCGGCTTGTCGTTGAGGAAGCGGATGGCGTTGCCCTGATTGGCGCCGAGCGTCACGGCCTTGTCGAGGACCTCGCCGAGTCTGGAAAGATCGCGCACGCGCAGCGTCACGGTGTTGGTGACCTGGAAGCCGGTGAGGACGGGCGGCGGGTTCTCGCCGGTCGAGCTCTGCGGATACTGGTATTGCGGGTTGATCATGAAGCCCGAGGTCTGCAGGTCCTTGTCCGCGATGCCGTCGCCCTTGAGTGCGGCGAGGATGTCGGCCATCGCCTTGTTGTTGGCATCGAGCGCCTCTCGGGCCGTCTTGGCGTCCTTGACGACGCCGAGGTCGATGAGCGCCATGTCGGGCGCGACCTCGGCCGTGCCTTCGCCGGTGACGACGATTGTCGCCTCGCGCTGCCTGGCGGCGTCCTCGGCCCGCGCGGCGAGCGGAGCGGCGGCGGCGAGCGCAAGCGAGAAGGCAAAGAGGCCGGCGCCGCTGCGGCGGCCCAGAGTTCCATGCAACATTAAGAAAGTCTCCTGATGGTTGTGTCTCTTGACGCGTTCTTCGCGCGTTATTGTGTAGAGAATGCGGCGGCGCTTGTGGGGGAAGGCGATTTCGTCTAGACGGTCTCTGCCCGTCGGCCGCCATTGACCGACGGCCCCGGCCACGCGCCGGGCCGGGCCTGTAGCTCAATGGTCAGAGCCGGCGGCTCATAACCGCTTGGTTGCAGGTTCGAGTCCTGCCGGGCCCACCATTTCCCTTCTTCCTCCATTCACTCCGCCCCGCCGCTTGCGCGGGCATGCTTGAAGTTTTCGCGGTAGCGGGTCGGGGGGAGGCCTTTGGCGGCTCGGAACTGGCGGGCGAGGTGGGCGGGGTCGCAGAAGCCGCTTTCGGCGGCGATATGGCTCATCGGAAGGTCGGTCTGGACGAGGAGCTGGCAGGCTTTTCCGATCCGCAGTTGGGTGACGTACTGGCTGATCGACATGCGCGTGCTGCGCTTGAAGATGCGCTGGAGCTGGCTGTCCGTCAGGTGCGCGATGGCCGAGAGCGGCGCGAGCCGCAAGGGGCGGTCGTAGTTGGCGTGGAGGAAGGTGAGGACGCGCTGCATCCTCTCGCGGTCGCGCGGATTGTCGTTGAAGGGGACCTCGCCGGAGGCGAGCGGGCGGCGCTCCGAGGCGGCGAGATCGATGAGGATCGCCTGCAGTTCCAGCACCTGCAGGGCCGGGGAAAGGGCGCCGAGCGCCAGCATGCGCGGGCGCAGCCGCTCGGCCGTGCCCCCGGTAAATTCGAGGCCGCGGCCGGCCTCGGCCGCAAGTGTCGCTAGGGGCGCATATTCCGGCATCAGCGCCATCAGCCCCTCGATCCAGGCCGGCGTGAACCAGCAGACGATGGCGCGGTGCAGCCTGTTCTCGCCGATGAGCGCCTCGGATTGCCAGGCGTGGGGCAGGTTCGGGCCGAGCAGCACGAGGTCGCCGTCGCCGTAGCGCTCGACATGGTCGCCGACGAAGCGCACGCCGCGGCTGCCCACGGTCAGCGTCAGCTCGAATTGCGGGTGATAATGCCAACTGAAGGGAAAGGCCGGCAATTGACGGTCGAACAGCAGCCAGGACCGGTCCGGCGGAATGGTGACGGTTTCAAACCAGGGCTGCATTGGCGCATTGATCCTTCAGCGGCATGAAAGAATGCGGCGATCGTACAAGAAATTGCGGCAGGAAAGAATGGCGCGCAACGGCATGCTCCGCAATTCTCGTGCCGTGAGGCGAGGGAGGGCTTTCATGGACGCGACGATCAGGCCGGACGTGGTGATCATCGGCTCGGGCGTGGGCGGCGGCTCGGTGGCGCGGCAGCTTGCGGGCTCCGGCGCGAAGGTGCTGATCCTCGAGCGCGGCGATTTCCTGCCCAACGAGCCGGAGAATTCCGACGCCGAGGCGGTCTTCGTCGAAGCGCGCTACCGCACGCGCGAGGAATATCAGGACGAGAGCGGGCGGCGTTACCGGCCGGGCCAATATTATTACGTCGGCGGCCATACGAAATTCTACGGCACGGCGATGTTCCGCTTCCGCGAGAGCGATTTCCGCGAAGTCGCGCATGAGGACGGCTTCTCGCCGGCCTGGCCGGTCTCCTATGGCGATCTCGAACCCTGGTATGGCGAGGCGGAGCGGCTTTTCGGCGTGCGGGGCGAGGCCGGACAGGATCCGACGGAGCCGCCGCGGGCCGCTCCCTACGAGCACGCCGCCATTCCGCACGAGCCCGTCATCGCCCGCATGGCCGCGGCGCTGGGACGGCAGGGGCTTCGCCCTTTCCACATGCCGTCGGCGGTGGATTTCGGGCCGGGCGGGCGCTGTCGACGCTGCGGCACTTGCGATGCCTTTGCCTGTCGCTACGGCGCCAAGGGCGACGGGGAGATGCGGCTCATCCGGCCGGTCCTCAAGCACCCCGACGTCACGCTCTGGACGAACGCCGAGGTGAGGCGGCTGGCCGTCGCGCCGGACGGGCGTATTGCGGCGGCGGAGGTGAGGCGCGACGGGCAACTCGTCCGGGTCGAGGCGCCGCTCTTCGTGCTCAGCGCCGGGGCGATCAACTCGGCGCTGGTCCTTCTGCGCTCGGCGAGCGAGGCTTATCCCGAAGGATTGGCCAACCGGTCCGGGGTCGTCGGCCGCTATCTCATGAACCACCACCTGACGGGGCTGATGGGCCTTTTGCCGTTCCGCGTGAACGACACGAAATTCCCGAAGACGCTGTCGATCAACGATTTCTATCATGGCCTGCCGGAGGATGGCGCCGCGCGGGGCAATCTCCAGATGCTCGGCAACATCCAGGGGCCGATGGTCCGCGCAGCCTATGGCTGGATGCCGCGCCCGCTCGCGAACCTGCTTGCGCGCCACAGCGTCGACTGGCTCTGCATGTCGGAAGACCTGCCGCGGGCGGAAAGCCGGGTGCGGCTTTTGCCCGGCGACCGGGTGGAGGTCGCCTATCACCCCGGCGACTGGGCGGCGCACGACCGCTTCGTGCGGCATGTGCAGCGGCATCTGCGGAAGATCTTCCCGGCCGTGCTGCGCCATCCCTTCGGCATCGAGGGGCCGTCGCATCAATGCGGCACGGTGCGGATGGGTGAGGATCCGGCGCAATCGGCGCTCGATGCCCTGTGCCGCGCGCACGATCATCGCAATCTCTATGTCGTCGATGCCGCCTTCTTCCCGTCGTCGGCGGCGCTCAACCCGGCGCTGACGGTCTGCGCGCAGGCCTTGCGCGTCGGCGCCCATCTGCGCGACGCCTGGCGCGCCGGCATGTTCGCCCAGACGTGACGCCTCAGGCGGGGAAGGACAGTTCGACCGTCGTGCCTTGTCCCGGTGCCGAGAGGATGCGGGCGTCGCCGCCGCTCTGGCGCATGAAGCCGTAGACGACGGCAAGGCCGAGGCCGGCGCCGCCTTCTCCGTCGCGGGTGGTGAAGTAGGGCTCGAAGGCCTTGTCGACGGCGTCCGGCGACATGCCGGTGCCCTCGTCGGTGACGGAGACCACGACGCCGCCTTCCGCCTTCACGCAGCGGATGAGGATCGTCCCGCCCTCCGGCATGGCCGCGGCGGCATTGAGGCAGAGATTGAGCACGGACTGCTCGAAGAGGGCGGCGTCGAGTTGCACGGTCGGCAGGTCGCCGGCGACGTCGAAGACGAGGCGGCACTTCTCGCCGACGGCGATTTCGAGGACATCCGCCATGCCGCGCAGCACGGTGCCGATCTCCACCGCGCCGGGGCGGATGGGCTGCTGGCTGCCGATGGACAGCATGCTGCCGGCAAGCGAGCGGCCGCGGTCGGCAGCCTTGCGGATGCGGGCGAGATGTCGCTTCTGCCGGTCGTTGAAGCCCGTCTCGCGCTCCAGAAGGCCGAGGCTGCCGGTGATGATGCCGATCATGTTGCCGACCTCGTGGCTGACCTGGTGGGTCATGCGCATGATGCCGTCGAGGCGCTGGGCCTTGGCCGCCTCCGCCTCCTGTCGGTCGATGTCGGTGACGTCGCGCGCCAGAAGCACGATGCCGCCGTCCGGCTGGCGCGACAGCGAGATCTCCGTCACGCGGTTCGCCGGCGAGCGGTGGCGCAGCACGCTTCGGCTGCCGAGCGTTCCGCTTTCCCCCTCGGCGGGCAGGAGGGCGGGATCGATCTCGGGGATGGGGCCGACGAACTTGCGCAGCGGGAGCTTGCGCGCCGAGCCGGACCAGCCGACGAGTTCCATGACGCGGCGGTTCATGGTGATCGGCGCGCCGCGGAGGTCGAAGAGCGCGATGCCCTCGTTCATGGTGCGGAAGGTCGAGCGGATGGTGCGGGCGGCCGCTTCCGCCGTGCGCCGCAGCCGCGAGACGCGCTCGACGCTTTCGCGGAAGGCGCGGAAGGCTTCCAGCAGCCGCACCAGCTCTGTCTCCGAGCCGGCATAGCTCGGGGTCTCGACGTCCCGCCGCCCTTCGGCGAGCGCGTTCATGCCGTTCGACAGGGAGACGATGCCGCGCGAGACGCGCATGACGGAGCGGATGGAGAAGATCGCCATCACCAGCACGAGGAGCGCGGCGAAGGCGACGATGACGAGAAGGCGGCTGAGCGCGTCGGAGGTGGAGACGAGGTCCTCGTTGAGGCTGCGGGCGACCGCCTCGCTCTGGGTTTCCGTCGCGTGCGAAAGATCGCGCGAGACGACGTGCAGCCGGGCGACGGCGGCGCGGATCGAGAACATTTCGAGGAGGTAGCGCGTCTGCGCCTCGAAGACCCGCTCGTAGGGCGCAAGCTCGGCGGTGGCGATCCGCGCGTCCGGCGCGGCGCGCTCCAGCCTAGGCGCGGTCTCGGCGACATAGCGGCGGCGCAGTTCGCCAAGCTGGAAGAGGCTGTCGGAATTGGAGGCGGACTGCACGATGGCGTTCAGCCGGTGGCGCAGGTCAGCATCGGCGATGCCGCGGCCGGTGGCGATCTCGCCGAGCGCGGCGGCGGCCTCGGCCTTGTGCTGCTGGGCGGAATCGGCGTCGCCCGCCAGCGTCATCGTCTGGTTGCGGATGGTCTCCAGGAGCTCGACGATGCGGGTGCTGGCAAAACCCTTGACGGCCTTGTCGCCGTCTTCCGGCTGCATGGTGCGAAGGAGCGTATCGACCTGGGCGACGACGGAGCGGCTTTCGCTGGAGACGCGGTAGGGCGAGGTGGCGTTCATCAGGAAGGGCGCGCTGGAAACGAGGTCGGAGACCTGCCGGGAGACCAGCGAAGCCTTGGCGAGGCTGGAGAAGGCCTGCAGCCCGTAGGCCGCCATCTCCTCGCGTGCCCGCTGGAGCCCGTAGATGGCGATGGCCGCCAGGCTGAAGACGAGAACGCAGATGAGGGTGATGGCGAAGGGCAGGCGGAAGGCGATGGAGGAGAGATAGGGCCGGTTGATCACGGAGCGAGCCCGCCCTCGTCGGTGTCGAGCACATAGCCCTTGCCCCGGCGCGTCTTGATATGGCGGGGAAGGTCCGGGTTGCGCTCGATCTTGCGGCGCAGGCGCAGCACGAGCACGTCGACATTGCGGTCGATGTAGCGGTCGCTCTCCGATCCCAGCCGCTCGAGGATCTGCGTGCGGCTGACGGGTGCGTTCGGCGTCTCGGCGAGAATCTCCAGCAGGGCGAATTCGGCGCTGGTCAGCGATCTGGCGGGATCGGCAAGGCAGGTGGCGCGGCGGTTCTTCAGGTCCACCGACCAGTCGCCGAGCTGGAGCGCGGCGGATTCCCCCTCGCGCTCGGTCTCCCGCTCGGGCTTCAGCGAGGGGATCGTGCGGCGCAGCACGGCCTTGATGCGGGCCGTCAGCTCGATGGGCTCGAAGGGCTTGACCACATAGTCGTCCGCCGCCGTCTCCAAGCCCAGAACGCGGTCGGCGGCGCTGCCGGCGGCGGTCACCATCACGATGCCGATATTCGTCTGGGCGCGCAGGCGCTGGGCGAAGGTGCGGCCGGACGTGCCCGGCAGGTTGTGGTCGACCAGCACCATGTGCACGCTCTCGCGCGCCAGCACGCAGGCCGCCTCCTCGGCAGAGGACGCGGTCACGGGCACCCAGCCTTCCGCCTCCACGAGGTCGGAGATGAGTTCGGCCATGTCCGGATCGTCCTCGACGATGAGAATCCGAATCCTCTCGTTCAGCATGAAAATCCTCCCGCGCCCATCATAGGCAGGGCCGGGGCATTGTTCAAAGCGGCTCGCATTATGCCCCTTGTCACATTTGTAACCTTTGTAATCTTTGTCAGGCTTTGCGCCGCCCGCCCTGTAAGAACGGTAACCATTCTTCGATTGCGGCGGGCGTCAGATGTGCCATCCTGACGGTGGAGAACGGGACCCGAGAGTCCCGACGGGAGGAACAGCTTGAGACGCATCACCGCACTTTGCGCGGGCGTGGCCCTTTGGCTATGCGGCGCGGCGGCCGGCACGGCGGCGCCGGCGCTGACCGTGCTATGCGGCGTCGACGAGACGTGGTGCGCGGCGATGAAGCGCGCCTATGAAGCCAAGTCCGGCCTCGAAATCTCCATGACGCGCCGGAGCACCGGCGACATCCTCAACCAGATCCGCGCCGAGAAGGCCGCGCCCACGGTCGACGTCTGGTGGGGCGGCACCGGCGACACGCACCTGCAGGCCGGCTCCGAGAACCTGCTGGAGCCCTACCAGCCGGCGCACGAGCGCGACATGCTGCCCTGGGCGCAGAACTTCTTCGCCATGTCCGGCGGGCGCTCGGCGGGCATCTATGCCGGCGCGCTCGGCTTTGCCTACAATGCCGATCTGCTGCGCCAGTTGAAGCTGCCGGCGCCGGCCTGCTGGAAGGACCTTGCGGACATCGCCTATCGCGGCCGCATCGAGAGCGGCAACCCGAATTCCTCGGGCACGGCCTTCACGACGCTGGCAACGCTCGTCCAGCTCTTCGGCGAGGACGAGGCCTTCCGCTTCCTCTCGGCGCTCAACCGCAACATCGCCCGCTACACCAGCGCCGGCGCGGCGCCCGTCAAGGCGGCCGCGCGCGGCGAGACGCTGATCGGCATCTCCTTCATGCACGATGCCGTCACGCAGAAGCAGGCGGGCTATCCGCTCGTCATCGTCGCGCCCTGCGAGGGCACGGGCTATGAGATCGGCGCCGTCAGCATCGTCAAGGGCGCGCGGCATCTGGAGGAGGCCAAGCGCTTCGTCGACTTCGCCCTCAGCCCGGAAGGGCAGGGCACCGGCGCTGCCTCCGGCCAGAACCAGGTGCCGTCCAACGCGAAGTCGACGCTGCCGCTCGCCGCGCCCGATATCTCGATGATCAAGATGGTGGACTACGATTTCGCCACCTTCGGCTCGCCGGAGGAGCGAAGTCGCCTGCTCGAACGGTTCGACGCGGAAATCACCGCGACGAACTGATCGGGCTCCACAGACATACCGCAGTCCGAAATCGTGAACGGGCCGTCTCGGCGGCAGTCCGAAGGCACCGCCGCGCCCCGTTCATGCGCATGACCACAACCAGGCAACAGGAGGATGCCCCCATGGAAATGAAGACGAAAATGAAAACCCTTTCCCTCATGCTCTTCGCCGGAACGGCGTTCGCCGCCATGCCGGCCAAGGCGGCGGGCGAGCTCAACCTCATCTGCTCGGCGGACGTCGTCATCTGCGAGCAGATGAAGGGCGATTTCGAGAAGGCGCACGACGACATCAAGGTGAACATGGTGCGTCTTTCCTCGGGCGAGACCTATGCCAAGGTTCGCGCCGAATCGCGCAATCCGAAGACCGACATCTGGTGGGCCGGCACGGGCGACCCCCATCTTCAGGCCGCATCCGAAGGCCTGACGCTGGAATACAAGTCGCCGATGCTCGACCAGTTGCAGGACTGGGCCAAGAGCCAGGCCGAAAGCTCGGGCTACCGCACGGTCGGCGTCTATGCCGGCGCGCTCGGCTGGGGTTACAACACGGAGATATTCAAGTCCAAGGGCTTCAAGGAGCCGAAGTGCTGGGCCGATCTCCTCGCACCCGAACTGAAGGGCGAGATCCAGATCGCCAACCCGAATTCCTCGGGCACGGCCTATACGGCGCTCGCCTCCCTCGTGCAGATCATGGGCGAGGACCAGGCCTTCGACTATCTCAAGAAGCTCAACGACAACGTCTCGCAATACACCAAGTCCGGCTCCGCGCCGGTCAAGGCCGCCGCGCGCGGTGAGACGGCGCTCGGCATCGTCTTCGTGCACGACGCGGTCGCGCAGGCGGTCGAGGGCTTCCCGGTCAAGTCCGGTACGCCCTGCGAGGGCACGGGCTACGAGATCGGCTCCATGTCCATCATCAAGGGCGCGCGCAACCTCGACAATGCGAAAATCTGGTACGACTGGGCGCTGACCCCGGAAGTCCAGTCGCGCATGAAGGATGCCAAGTCCTTCCAGCTCCCGTCCAACAAGAGCGCGGAAATCCCGAAGGAAGCGCCGCGTTTCGAAAACATCAAACTGATCGACTACGACTTCAAGACCTATGGCGACCCGGCAAAGCGTAAGGAGCTGCTGGAGCGGTGGGATCGCGAGATCGGCGCGGTCGCCAACTGATGTCCTGACCGGCGGCGCCCGTCTCTCCGGGCGCCGCCCCTTCTAAACGAACGTACAGCGAGGTCGGCCATGACGCATGGCAATCGCAGGCTGGACATCGTCCTGGCCCTGGGCGCGGTCGCTCTGACCCTTCTGCCCTGGTACAGGATCGATGGCGGCTTCTTCGGATTCGGTTGGCTGGCCGGTTTCCCCCTTTCCGCTGAGGCCGCGCCCGGCCTCGTGCAGATCGCCCTCCACGGCCGCCTCTGGCTCGCCGTCGCGGTGCTTCTCCTTCTCGTTGCCGGCATGGCCCGCGGCATGGCGGACCCGATGCGCCGCGGCGCCGTGCTGGCATGGGCGGGTGCACTCGGCGTCGTGTTCCTCGCGCTCCAGGGTCTTGCCGTCGGCTTTACCGGCTGGACCTGGACGATCAGCGAGACCCTGTTCGGCCCGCTTGCCGACGGCCAGCCCTCGATGGGCGCGGGCGCCGTTCTCTCGGCCGTCACCTTCGTGCTCCTCTTCGCCTTCGGCCTTGCCGAGCGCGGCGTCATGAAGGGCGATGCCTTCGTTGTCAGCTCGATCTCGCTGCTCGTCTTCCTCGTCGCCGTCTTCGTCTTCTATCCCATCGGCAGCATGTTCATCGGCTCGGTGCAGGATTTCGACGGCTCGTTCAAGCCGGACGGCTTCGTGCGCAACATGCAGGATGCGAGCCTGTGGAGTCTCAACTGCGTCGTCGGCGCGGGGCGCTGCGGCGTCGCCTGGCGCACGCTCTGGCTCGCCATCATGACCGGGCTTGGCTCGACGCTGCTCGGCCTTGCCTTCGCGCTCGTCGCCACGCGCACGCGCTTTCCCTTCAAGAAGGGCCTCCGCCTTCTCACCATCCTGCCGATCATTACGCCGCCCTTCGTCATCGGCCTGGCGCTCACGCTGCTCTTCGGCCGCGCCGGCGTCGTCACGCAGTGGCTGTCCAGCCTCTTCGGCATCGAGCCGGGCCGCTGGCTCTACGGTCTCACCGGCATCTGGATCGCGCAGGTGCTCTCCTTCACGCCGATTTCCTTCCTCGTCCTGATCGGCGTCGTCGAGGGCGTCAGCCCGTCGATGGAGGAGGCTTCCACGACGCTGCGCGCCGACCGCTGGCGCACCTTCCGCCGCGTCTCTCTGCCGTTGATGAAGCCCGGCCTTGCCAATGCCTTCCTCATCGGCTTCATCGAGAGCATGGCCGATTTCGGCAATCCGCTGGTGCTCGGCGGCAGCAACGGGGTTTTGTCGACGGAAATCTTCTTCGCCGTCGTCGGCTCGCAGAACGATCCCTCGCGCGCCGCCGTGCTCGCCATGGTGCTGCTCTTCTTCACCCTTTCGGCCTTCCTCGCCCAGCGCGTCTGGCTTTCGGGCAAGAACTTCGCGACCGTCACCGGCAAAGGCGACAGCGGGGCGCATATCGCGCTGCCGCGTGGCCTCTCCATCGCCGTCCACGCCGTCGTCCTGCCGTGGATCGCCTTCACGCTCGTCGTCTACGGCATGATCCTCGTCGGAGGCTTCGTGAAGACCTGGGGTCTCGACAATTCGCTGACCCTGGAACACTACGCGAAGGCCTTCTCCATCGGCTTCGACGGCGGCATCAACTGGACGGGCGTCGCCTGGAACTCCTTCTGGACGACCATGGAGATCGCGCTCATCTCCGCGCCGCTCACCGCTGCCGTCGGCCTTTTGACCGCCTATATCATCGTGCGGCAGAAATTCGCCGGCAAGAACGCCTTCGAGTTCGCGCTGATGATGAGCTTCGCCATTCCCGGCACGGTCATCGGCGTCAGCTACATCATGGCCTTCAACCTGCCGCCGCTGGAAATGACCGGCTCGGCGCTGATCCTCATCGCCTGCTTCGTCTTCCGCAACATGCCGGTCGGCGTGCGCGGGGGCATCGCGGCGATGAGCCAGCTCGACAAGAGCCTG
This sequence comes from uncultured Shinella sp., assembly GCA_966243085.1. Lineage (GTDB taxonomy): Bacteria > Pseudomonadota > Alphaproteobacteria > Rhizobiales > Rhizobiaceae > Shinella. Next base: position 1,051 of record CBIMFD010000036.1, on the reverse strand, counting down.
GACGAGGCCTCGTTGACGCTGAGGGCGGGCAGCTTCCGAACCATCCGCAAAGTCATCCTGCCGCTGCTCCGCCCCGCCATTACCGCCGCGCTCGTCTATTCCTTCGTGCGCGCCATCACCTCCATCAGCGCCGTCATCTTCCTCGTCAGCGCCGAGTACAACATGGCGACCTCCTATATCGTCGGCCTCGTCGAGAACGGCGAATACGGCGTGGCCATCGCCTATTCCTCCATGCTGATCGTCGTGATGATCGTCGTCATCTCGGGCTTCCAGCTTCTCGTGGGCGAACGGCGCCTCAGGCGTGAAAATCGCGTCGCCGGCCTTGCCCAGTCCGCCTCTTCTCAGGAGAAAACCGCATGATCGCCCAGAAAGCCGGTTCCGTCGTCTTCGAGAACGTGAAGAAGACCTTCGGCGCCTTCACCGCCATCCCGGACCTCTCGCTCACCATCGAGCCCGGCACGCTCGTCACGCTCCTCGGCCCCTCCGGCTGCGGCAAGACGACGACGCTCAGGATGCTCGCCGGCCTCGAGCATCCGACGGCGGGACGCATCCTCATCGGCGGCAAGGACGTCACCATGCTGCCAGCCAACGAGCGCGACGTCTCGATGGTCTTCCAATCCTACGCGCTCTTTCCGCATATGAGTTCGCTCGACAACGTCGCCTACGGCCTCGAATCCTCCGGGCTCTCGCGCAGGGAGGCGCGGGAGAAGGCGGAGGAGGGGCTTTCGCTGGTCGGCCTTGCCGGCATGGGCGGGCGGCTTCCGGCCGAGCTTTCCGGCGGCCAGCAGCAGCGCGTCGCCGTCGCCCGCGCCCTCGTGCTGGAGCCGCAGGTGCTGCTGCTCGACGAGCCGCTCTCCAACCTCGATGCGCGCCTGCGCCGCAAGGTGCGCACCGATATCCGCGAGCTCCAGCAACGCCTCGGCTTCACCGCCGTCTACGTCACGCACGACCAGGACGAGGCGCTTGCCGTCTCCGACCGCATCATCGTCATGAAGGAGGGCGTGATCGCCCAGGCGGGCGCCCCGCGCGAGCTTTACGAGGCGCCGGCCTC
>CBIMFD010000035.1:0-18320 GCA_966243085.1 uncultured Shinella sp. | reverse complement strand
GAGATGCAGTCGGCGACGACGCGCGGCGGGGCAAACTGGCTGTGGAACGGCGATGCAGCCTTCTGGACGGGGCGCTCGCCGGTGCTCTTCCCCATCGTCGGCAAGGCGCCGGACGATACGCTTCTCGTCGACGGCAAGCCCTATTCCATGGCGCAGCACGGTTTCGCGCGGCGCCGGGAATTCGCCCTCGAAACGGCCTCGGCAACGGCCTGCCTCTACCGGCTCGAAGCCTCGGACGAGACCCGCGCCGTCTACCCCTTCGACTTCCGCCTCTTCGTGGAGCACAGCCTCGACGGCCCCGCCCTCACCGTCGCGGCGACGGTGGAAAACCGCGGCGAGACGCCGATGCCCTTCGGCCTCGGCTTCCATCCGGCCTTCCTGTGGCCGCTGCCGGGCGGCGAAGGCAGGCCGCATGCGGTCACGCTCGACAATGGTGCGGAGCCGAAACGTCAGCCGCTGGAAACGGGCCTGCTCTCACCGGTCCGCGCCCCCTCTCCCTTCGACAAGGGCCGCCTCCCCCTCTCGCACGGCCTCTTCGAGCACGACGCGCTCGTCTTCCCCGAAGGCGCGGGCGATGGCCTCACTTATGCCGCGGAAGGGGGACCGGCTCTCCATTTCCGTTTCGAGAACCTGCCGAACCTCGCGCTGTGGACGAAGCCCGGCGCGCCCTTCCTCTGTGTCGAGCCCTGGCACGGCACGTCGGCCGAGTATGGCGGCTCGCGCGAATTGAAGGACCGGCCCTATACGACAGTGCTCCCGGCTGGCGAAAGCAGGCGCTTTGCCTTCACGGTCATCTTCCCGGCCTGAACATTCGCCTTTTCTCCCACCGCAGGGCGGCTACAGTCGCGAAAAGAGATTCGGAGACTGCCATGACCGACTTGGAACGCTTCATCGACCAGGGAACGGGCCGCGACCCGGCCGACATCGTGCTGAAAGGCGGCCGGTTCTTCGACCTCGTGACAGGCGAGCTCGTCGCCTCGGACATTGCCGTTTCCGGCGAGCGCATCGTCGGAACCTGCGGCGAATACCGGGGCCGCACGGAGATCGACATTTCCGGCCGCATCGTCGTGCCCGGCTTCATCGACACGCATCTGCACATCGAATCCTCGCTGGTGACGCCGCACGAATTCGACCGCTGCGTCCTGCCCTACGGCGTGACGACGGTGATCTGCGATCCGCACGAGATCGCCAACGTGCTCGGCACCGAAGGCATCCAGTTCTTCCTCGACAGTGCGCTGGAAACGATCATGGATATCCGCGTGCAGCTTTCGAGCTGCGTGCCGGCGACGCATCTGGAGACCTCCGGCGCGGACCTGCCGATCGAGCGGCTCTTGCCCTTCCGCGATCACCCGAAGGTCATCGGCCTTGCAGAGTTCATGAATTTTCCGGGCGTCATCCACAAGGATCCCGTCTGCCTCGCCAAGCTGGAGGCGTTCCAGGGCGGCCATATCGACGGTCATGCGCCGCTGCTCTCCGGCAACGACCTCAACGGCTACCTTTCCGCCGGCATTCGCACCGAGCACGAATGCACCACAGCCGAGGAGGCGCTGGAGAAGATCCGCAAGGGCATGCACATCCTCATCCGCGAGGGTTCCGTCTCCAAGGACTTGCATGCCCTGATGCCGATCCTCACCGAACGGCTCTCGCCGTTCCTGGCGCTCTGCACGGACGACCGCAACCCGCTCGACATCGCCGAGCAGGGCCATCTCGACTACATGATCCGCACCGCGATCAGCCACGGCCGCGCTCCGCTCGCCGTCTACCGCGCCGCCTCCATCTCCGCGGCAAAAGCCTTCAGCCTTCGCGACCGCGGCCTCGTCGCCCCCGGCTGGCGCGCGGACCTCGTCGTCATCGACACGCTGGAGAACTGCAAGGCCGAGACGGTCTTCGCCGCCGGCCGCAAGGTGGACGATGCGCTCTTTGCGGCCCGCAAACCCGTGGAGCCCGTCGGCCTCGACAGCGTCAAGGCGCGGCCCGTCGCCGCCGCGCATTTCGCCGTGCCTGTGACGGACGGTGAAACGCCGGTCATCGGCGTCCTGCCCGGCAAGATCATCACCGAGCATCGCCGCTACCGCCTGCCGGCGAAGGGCAACCAGACGGCCCTCGACCTCGCGCAGGACATCGTCAAGGTCGCGGTCATCGAACGCCACGGCAAGAACGGCAACCACGCCAACGGCTTCGTGCAGGGTTTCGGGCTGAAGAAGGGCGCCATCGCCTCGACCGTCGGCCATGACAGCCACAATATCTGCATCGTCGGCGTCGATGAGGAGGACATGGCGACGGCGGCGAACCGTCTCGGCGAGATCAAGGGCGGCTTCGTCGTCGTGGAAGACGGCAAGGTGACGGGCGAGATCGCCCTGCCTGTCGCGGGCCTCATGAGCCTCGAGCCCTACGAGAGCGTGCGCGACACGCTCCATCATCTCCGCCACGCCGCCTTCGCCCTCGGCGCCACGCTGGAGGAACCCTTCCTCCAGCTCGCCTTCCTGCCGCTGCCCGTCATCCCGCATCTGAAGATTTCCGACAGGGGCATGGTTGACGTGGACCGGTTCGCGCTGATCGGGTGAGGCGCGGATGCCGGTCGTCTTTCGCCACCAGGGTCTCACTTTCTTCTTCTATTCGAACGAAGGTGATCCACGCGAGCCGATCCATATCCATGTCCGCGCTGGCGGCGCGATCGCGAAGGTCTGGCTGGAGCCTCTGATCGGCATTGCCGAAAGCCGCGGCTTCAACAGCCGGGAACTCTCTGTTATCCTGCGGCTTGTCATCGACAACAGGCACCTGATCGAGAAGACGTGGCATGAATATTTCGGCAACTGACATTCGCTTCGATGACGACACGATGTGGGTCTCGCTCGACGACGGCCGGACGCTCGGCGTTCCGCTGGCGTGGTTCCCCCGCCTTCTCGCAGCCGACAAGCCGTCCAGAATGCACTACGAACTCAGCCCCGGCGGAATCCATTGGGATGCGCTCGATGAGGACATTTCCATCGACAGTCTCCTTGCCGGAAAAGGCGACCAGACGGTGAAGCGCTCGGCCGCCTAAATCCGCACGCACGCCATATCCAGCCCGTCCAGCTCGATCGTCCCGTCCTTCAGCTTCGCGCCGAAGCCGGGGACCGGCAGCGGGTCGCCGAGCTTGAGCGATTTTGCCGGCACGAATTCGGCCTTTTCATGCGTCAGGTTGAAGACGAAGAGCAGCTTCTCACCGCCCTTCTCGCGGGTGAAGGCGAGGATATCCTGGTTGGAATGGACGAAGGACATATCGCCGTCGTGCAAGGTCTCGTGTTCCTTGCGGAAGGCGAGCGTCGCGCGGTAGTGGTTGAGCACGGAGCCGGCGATCTTCTCCTGCGTGTCGACCGCAAGACGTGCATGCTCCTCCGGCACCGGCAGCCAGGGTTTTGCGCTGCTGAAGCCGGCATGGGCCTCGCCGCGCTGCCAGGGCATCGGCGTGCGGCACCCGTCGCGGCCCTTGAAGGCCGGCCAGAAGCGGATGCCGTAGGGGTCGCGCAGATCCTCGAAGGCAAGGTCCGCCTCCGTCAGCCCCAGTTCCTCGCCCTGATAGAGGCAGATCGAGCCGCGCAGCGTCGAAAGCAGCGTGACGGCAAGCTTGGCGACACGCTCGCGCTCCTCCGGCGCCTTGATGAAGCGGCTGACATGCCGATTAACGTCATGGTTGGAGAAAGCCCAGCAGACCCAGCCGTCCGTCACCGCGCGCTGGAAGCTCTGCACGCATTTGCGGATGTGATCGGCGGTGAAATCCGGCCCCAGCAGGTCGAACGTGTAGCACATGTTCAGCTTGTCGCCGCCGCTCGTATAGTCGGCGACCGTCTTCAGCGACCGCGCCCCGTCGCCCACCTCGCCCACCGTCATGCGCCCGTCGTATTCGTCGAGCAGCGCGCGGAAGCGCTTGAGGAAGGCGATGTTCTCCGGCTGCGTCTTGTCGTGGAGATGCGTCTGCATGCCGTAGGGATTGACGTCCGGCGCATCGAGGCCGGTCTCGTCGGGATCGGGCTCGTGGGGCGGGTTGTCCCTGAGTTTCCTGTCGCAGAAATAGAAGTTCACCGTATCGAGGCGGAAGCCGTCCACGCCCCGGTCGAGCCAGAAGCGCACGGTCTTCAAAAGCGCGTCCTGCACGTCGGGATTGTGGAAGTTGAGGTCCGGCTGCGAGATCAGGAAGTTGTGCATGTAATATTGCTTGCGCACGCCGTCCCATTCCCAGCCCGGGCCGCCGAAGATCGACAGCCAGTTGTTGGGCGCCGTGCCGTCCCGCTTGGGATCGGCCCAGACATACCAGTCGGCCTTGGGATTGTTACGGCTGGAGCGGCTTTCGACGAACCAGGGATGCTGGTCGGACGTGTGCGAGATCACCTGGTCGATGATGACCTTGAGTCCGAGCCGATGGGCCTCCGCCAGCATCGCGTCGAAATCGGCAAGCGTGCCGAACATCGGATCGACGTCGCAATAGTCCGAGACGTCGTAGCCCATGTCCTCCATCGGCGATTTGAAGAAGGGGGAAAGCCAGATGGCGTCGACGCCAAGCGAAGCGATGTGTCCCAGCCTCCTGGTGATGCCGCGCAGATCCCCCATGCCGTCGCCGGTCGTATCCTGGAAGGAACGGGGATAGACTTGGTAGATGACCGCGCCGCGCCACCAGTCGTCCGCATGCTTGCGGTGTTTGGCCATGCTTTCACGCTCCGATTTCCGTTGCTTTCGACGAGATGTAACGCGCACCCCGCAGAGCGTAAACGGCAGGCCCGGATTTTTCGGCGGTTGACGAAGCACCGGCCGGTCCGGATGATGCCCGCGATTTCAAGATAAGGATGACCCCGTGGCCGATAATGTCACCCTTTCCCGCGGCGAGGCGAGCGACCTCGCCAGAACGGCGCTGATGCGGCTCGGCATGGTCGAGGCGGCGGCCGCCGCGCTCGCCCGGGCGACCGTCGATGCGGAGGCGGCCGGAAAACCCTCGGTCGGCTTCGCCCATCTCACGGACTACCTTCGTGCCCTCGCGGACGGACGTATCGATGGGCGGGCGGAGCCGCAGATCACCTCCCCCGTCGCTGCGATCATGAAATGCGATGCGCTGGGCGGCGTCGCCCAGCACGGCTTCGACGTCGCCTGCGAGGAGCTTGCCACCAAGGCCAAGGCCCTCGGTGTCGCCGTCTTCGCCTCGCGCAACAGCTACACGACCGGCGAACTCGGCTGGTATGCGGCGCGCCTTGCCGAAGAAGGCCTCGTGGCGCTGGCGGCGACCAACGGCCCGGCGCTGCTGGCGGGCTCGGGCAGCAAGCGGCCGGTCTACTGCACCAACCCCCTCGCCTTTGCCGCGCCGCTGGAAGGCGGCCGCTTCCTGCTCATCGATCAGGCCTCCAGCGCCACCGCCTTCGTGAAGATCCGCGAAGCCGCCGCGCGCGGCGAGGCCATTCCCGCCGGCTGGGCGATCGATCAGCACGGCGCGGCGACCACCGATCCCTTCGCGGCCATGCGAGGGGCGCTGCTCGCCTTCGGCGGCGCTCACGGGGCCAACATCGCGCTGATGGTCGAGGTGCTTGCGGCCGGCCTCACGGGGGCGAACTGGTCGCTCGATGCGCCGGATTTCCAGGCTGGCGAAGCTTCGCCCGGTTCGGGTCTCTTCGTTCTGGCGCTCGCTCCGCAGCTTCTGGCAGAGGGGGCGCCAGCGCGTCTTGCCGCACAGGTCGAGCGTCTTGCCGGGCAATACGGCGTCCATGTTCCCGGCCTCGACCGGGTCGAGCGGCATCGGCGGGCAGAAAGCGCCGGCATCGTCTTGCCCCGCCAACTCTTTGACAGTATTTCCTCTTTCCGGCGCAACTAGCCGGGAGGAAAACGACATGGCGGGACGGCTGCTTTCGATCGGCGAGTGCATGGTGGAACTGATGCAGGCCGAGGGGGGCCTGATGCGCAAGGGCTTCGCCGGCGATACGTTCAACACCGCCTATTATGCCCGCCAATACCTGCCTGCCGACTGGAGCGTCGATTACTTCTCCGCCGTGGGGGCCGACACGATCTCCGGCGAAATGCTCACCTTCATGGAAAGTCGCGGCATCGGCACGGCTCATGTCGGGCGCATCGAGGGCCGCTCGCCGGGTCTCTACATGATCCACCTGAAGGACGGCGAGCGCAGCTTCTCCTACTGGCGCTCCGCCTCGGCGGCAAAGCTGCTCGCCCGCGACGGCGACCGGCTGCGCGTCGCGCTCGACCGCTCCGACGTCGCCGTCTTCTCCGGAATCACGCTGGCGATCCTTCCCGAAGAGGATGTCGATACGCTGCTGGCCGAGCTTCGCAGGGCGAAGGCTGCCGGCAAGCGCGTCGTCTTCGACCCGAACATTCGCCCGCGCCTGTGGGACGATGCCGCACGGATGCGGGAGGTTATCACCGAGGGCGCGCGTGCGGCAACGCTCGTCATGCCGAGCCTCGACGACGAGACGACGCATTTCGGCGATGCATCGGTCGGGGAGACCATCGCGCGTTATCGCGGGCTGGGAGTGGAAGGCCTCGTCGTCAAGGATGGCAGCGAAGGCGCGACGCTCGTCTTCGGCGGCGAGCGCAGCCACGTTCCCTCCGCGAAGGTCGAGACGATCGTCGACACGACCAGCGCCGGCGACAGCTTCAACGGTGCGTTCCTGGCCCGCCTCGCGGTCGGTTCAAGCCCCGAGGAGGCCGCCCACTTTGCCGCGGACGTCGCCGCCGCGGTCATCCAACACCACGGCGCGCTGGTGGCGAAGGACAAGCTGCCGGCAGCCTGACGCCTCAGCGCCTCTTCTTGGCCTTGGAGGCGTAGGGATTGTCCGCAGCCCGGAAATGGATGCGGATCGGCACGCCCGGCAGGTTGAAGTCGTTGCGCAGGCCGTTGGTGAGATAGCGGATATAGGATTCCGGCAGCGCATCGGGGCGCGTGCAGGAGATCATGAAGCCCGGCGGGCGGGCCTTCACCTGCGTCATGTATTTCAGCTTCAGCCGGCGGCCGGAAACGGCCGGCGGCGGATGCTGGATCTGCTGCGCGTCCAGCCAGCGGTTGAGCTTGGCGGTGGAGATGCGGCGGTTCCAGGTGCGGTCGGTGTCGATGACGGCCTGCATCAGCTTGTCGAGGCCGCGGCCCGTCTGGCCGGAAACGGGCACCGCGCGGATGCCGCGCGCCTGCGGCAGAAGCCGGTCGGTCTTTTCGCGCAGCTCCGCGAGAACGGCCTGCGGGTCGTCGATCAGGTCCCACTTGTTGAAGGCGAGCACGGCGGCGCGGCCTTCGCGCAGCACGAGATCGACGATCTGAAGGTCCTGCTTCTCGAAGGGGATGGTGGAATCGAAGACGATCACCACCGTCTCGGCAAAGCGGATGGCGCGCAGTCCGTCGGCGACGGAGAGCTTTTCCAGCTTCTCCTGCACCTTCGCCTTGCGGCGCATGCCGGCCGTATCGAACATCTTGATCGTGCGCCCCTTCCAGTCCCACTCAACGGAAATGGAATCGCGCGTGATGCCGGCTTCCGGGCCGGTCAGAAGCCGGTCCTCGCCGAGGAAACGATTGATCAGCGTGGACTTTCCGGCATTGGGGCGGCCGACGATGGCGACACGCAACGGCTTCGTCTCGTCGTATTCCGGCTCGAAATCCTCGTCCTCGGCCGCGCCCTCAGCGGCCGCTTCGGCCCGCACGTCGACATCGGTGACGGCCTCGTCGTCCTGCCGCGGGAAGGCGCGTTCCTCGCCGATGGCGGCGACGATGGCATCGCGCAGGTCCAGCATGCCCTGGCCGTGCTCGGCCGAGATCGGCGTCGGTTCGCCGAGGCCGAGCGTGAAACTGTCGTAGAAGCCGCCGTCCGAGCCCCGCGCTTCCGACTTGTTGGCGACGAGAACGACCGGCTTGCCCTTCTTGCGCAGCATTTCGGCGAGCGCCTGATCGACGGGCGTCAGGCCCATCTTGGCATCGACCACGAAGAGCGAAAGGTCGGCCTCCTCGATCGCCGCTTCGGTCTGGGCACGCATGCGGCCTTCGAGCGTCTCGGGCGCGGCCTCTTCGAGACCCGCCGTATCGATGATGCGGAACTTGAGGTCGACGAGGCGCGCATCGCCCGGGCGTCGGTCGCGCGTCACGCCGGGCGTGTCGTCGACGAGCGCGAGCTTCTTGCCCACCAGCCTGTTGAACAGGGTGGACTTGCCGACATTGGGGCGCCCGACAATGGCGACGGTGAAGCTCATGGACGTGTTCCGTTCCGCCGGATCAGGAGGACAGCTTGCCGCTTGCCGCGATGAGGTCAAGCAGCATCTGCGCGCGGTTGGCGACATTGCGCGGCGCTTCGCCGTCGTTGAGGATCGCCTCGAACCATTCCTTGGCGCGTGCATAATCGCCGTGCTTGTAGGCGGAAAGGCCGAGAACCTCGCGGGCCGAATGGCGCATCGCGTCCTTCGGAGTCGCAAGCTGCTCGGCCTCGGCGGAGACCTGTTCGTAGGTGCCGGTATCGACGAGGAGATAGGCGGCGCGAAGGCGCGCGGCATCGCGCAGCGCCTGCGGAACCGAACTGTCCTTGGCAATGGCCGAGAAGGCGTTCACGGCGCCGGCGGCGTCGGTTTCCGCCATCAGCGAGGCGGCGCGCATGCGGGCAAGCACCGGATAGGAACCGAAGCCGTCCTTCTCCAGGTTGGTGAGGGCAGTCAGCGCTTCCTCGTTCTTGCCTTCGCGCGCCAGCGTCAGGGCGGCGAGGAACTGGTCGCCGGAGGCGGAAGCCTCCCTGTCGCGCCAGTAGTCGTAACCGACCTTGCCGATGGTGCCGAGGACGACCAGCACGGCAGCGCCGATAAGGATGCTGCCGAAGCGCTTCCAGATCAGACGCATCTGGTCGGAACGCAGTTCCTCGTTCACCTCGCGGATAAAGCTGTCGTCCTGATGTACCATTTCGTGCCCGGCTCGAACCAACGTTTGAAGTTAGCGCCTTCTACCTCATTTTGGCGGCGTTGTAAGGGGGCAGGCACGAAAAGCCCCAGATGAGACGGGCAATCAGGGCAGCGGCGCGACGCCGATGATCCATTCATGGAGCTTGAAGACGATCGCGACATAGAGGACGAGGCCGACAACGATGGAGATCACGTCGTATTTCGCCGAGACGAAGACCGGCAGCGTCGTCTCGCCGTTCGCGATGCGACGCTTCAACGTGATGCGCAGGATGACCGCCCAGGCAAGGATCGTCACGAAGAGCACGACCGAGTAGCTCTCGCCGTTCGCAAGCAGATGGGCAAGCGCCCAGGTCTTGATGGCGACGAGGACGGGGAACTTCAGCTTCGTGCGGATATGACCGGCCGGCAGGAAGCCGGCAACGAGACAGACCGAGGCGATTATCATCAGCGTCAGCGTGATATGCGCCATGAAGGCGGGGGGCGTATAGACCATGAAGACGCCGTCGCCGCCGTTTGCCCGTGCATCGACGAAGCCGTAGACGATGAGGGCGAGGCTTAGGAGAGACACGATGCCGTGCAGCGCCATCCAGGTCGGCTTGCCGAGCGTCGCGATGGCGGCATTGCGCAGGCCCGGCGAGACCGGGCGCAGGAGATGCGTGACGACGAAGAGAACGAGACCGATAATGAGCAGCGTCATGGAAATGCCCCCGTTGGGAAAATTTTCGTGTGACTGGAATATCCGACAATTCCAATCCGATCAAAGGATTGCCGCATTCGGAACCGATGAGGGACCCTTTGCAAATTGTCGCGGGGTGCCATGTCGTCGTCTTTTTCCTCCCGGATCGTCCTTTCCATGCTCGCCGCCGCCTTCGCCGGTCCCGCTCTTGCCGAAGATGCAGCCCCTAAGCGCAAGCAGCTCGTCGTCGTCTCCTTCGACGGCGCGCACGACAATCTCCTGTGGGAGAAGAGCCGCGCCATGGCAAAGCGCACCGGCGCGCATTTCACCTATTTCCTCTCCTGCACCTTCCTCTTCCCGAAGGCCGAGCGCGCCAACTATCAGGCACCACATGAAAAGCGCGGCCGCTCCAATGTCGGCTTCGCGCCGGACAGGGAGGACACGATCCAGCGTCTCGGCGAGATATGGCTGGCGAAGCTCGAAGGCCACGATATCGCCAGCCATGCCTGCGGCCATTTCGACGGCGGCAAGTGGAGCGAGGCGGACTGGACGCAGGAACTGACCTTCTTCCGCAATGCGCTGGAAAACGGCTGGCAGGATGCCGGCGTCGGCGAGAGGGAGCCGGCGGACTGGCGCCGCTTCGTCAAGGAGGACGTCAAGGGGTTCCGCGCGCCCTATCTTTCGGCTGGAAGCAGCCTCACCAAGGCTCTGAAGAAGAACGGATTTTCCTATGACGCCAGCCTCGTGACGAAGGGACCGGCCATGCCGACCGCAAGCGGCGAGGTCACGCGCTTCGGCCTGCCGCTCATTCCCGAAGGCGCATCCGGGCGCCCCGTCATCGCCATGGACTACAATCTCTATGTCCGCCACTCCAAGGGCAAGGAGAACCCGGAAAAGAGCGCCGCCTTCGAGGAGAGCGCCCTTGCCGCCTACCGCAAGGCCTTCGCCGCGCAATATGACGGCGAGCGCATTCCCCTCCAGCTTGGCTTCCACTTCGTCGAGATGAATGCCGGCGCCTACTGGCGCGCGCTCGACCGCTTCCTGACGGAGACCTGCGGCAAGGCGGACGTCGCCTGCGTCAGCTACGCCGGGGCGATGGACATTCTCGCAAAGGAAAAGAGGGCGGCCAACGCCGCCCTCTGATGCCTGCCGTCAGGCGCTCACACCGTCTTCCTCGACCGGACGCTCGAGGAAACGCTGGTCGATTTCCGGCAGCGGCTCGTCGTCGATCGCCGCCTCGAAGGCCTTCAGACGCTTGTGGATCGACAGCAATTCGATGATCGTCGACCAGTAGTTCACGAGGTACTGGAAGGAATTGCTGACCTCGCCGAAGGCCGTGGCGATCTGCTGCCAGGTGCCCATGGTGATGCGTCCGGCCACGATGGTCGGGATGAGGATGAAGTTCAGGAAAATCGCGTCGAGCTGGCCGTAAGTGTAGCGGGCGACGTTGAAGTAGCAATAGTGCCAGTACATGCGAAAATAGTTGCGCCGCACATTGGCGAAGAGCTCACGCACGGTGACGGGGCCGGCGCGGTCCGCATTGTCCTCGCCGTAGACGAGTTCCTTGCGGTAGGCCGCCTCGACGCGCTGGTTGCGGAACTGCAGACCCGGCAGCTTGATGCCGGCGAAGGCGAGCAACGCGGTGCCGAACAGCGACCAGGCAATGGCCAGCCAGAACAGCGCATGCGGAAGGGCGCCGATCACCGGCAGGTCGCCTACATATTCCGACATGCGGAAGAGCAGCGGCAGGAACACCACCAGCGTCATGATGGAATTGATGAGCGTGACGCCGAGACCTTCCAGGATGTTGGCGAAACGCATCGTGTCTTCCTGCACGCGCTGCGAGGCGCCTTCGATATGGCGCAGCTTCGGCCACATGGACATGTAGTAGTCGTTCATGGCCGTGCGCCAGCGGAAGACATAGTGGTTGGTGAAGAAGGCTGTGACGACGTTGAGCACCACGCCGACGAGACCGATCTCCAGGAAGCGGAGCTGCAGCGTATAGAGCTGCCCCGCCGTGACATTGCCTTCCTTCGACAGCGCCGCCTGGAAGAGATCGAAGAACGGACCGCGCCAGTTGTTGAGCGCGACGGAGACCTGGACGGAGAAATAGGCAATGAAGATGATGAAGGCCGAGCCCCAGATGGACCAGTTGGTCCAGGGGTGGTTGCGCGCGATGAGCTTCCAGACGACGCCGAAGATCAGCACGAAGATCGTGAAATAGAGATAGAACCAGAGATTGTCCGGCGAGAAGAAGTAGGCAAGGCCGATCGGCGCCTTCTCATCGGGCCCCAGCGGCGGGAGGCCGATGGCCGCCCCCATCTGTGGCCCCACCGTATACCAGACGGCAATGCAGATGACGGTCCAAAGGGCGCCGGAGGAAAAGAACAGCTTCGGCTGCGGGAAGAAGGAATGGAACAAGGCGCGAAACTCTCGTTTTCATGTGCGGCGTTGCCGCCGGTTCGCGCCGAACCTAGATGAGTTTGCCGGGGGCAACAATCGCCGGGCGCCGGCATTACCGAGATTTAATGGAAAGCGCTCCGCCGAGAACCATGGTTGCGGCGGCGAGCAGAAGAGTGCCGGCTGCGGCAAGGCTGGGCATGACATAGCTGCCCGTGCGTGCGGCTAGGAAGCCTGCGCCGAGCGGCCCGAGGATCTGCCCGACGCCGAAAGCCGCCGTCATCAGTGCCAGCACCCGGCGCGGGCTTTCGCTGGCGAGGACCCGGCCGAGCTGGAGGCCGTAGGCCGTGACGACGATGAAGGTGATGCCGAGCAGCGCGCCGCCGATGAGCGCGGAGGCGGGAAAGGGCAGCGTGACCGTGATCGCCACCCCGACCGCCTCGACGAGGATCGCCGCAAGATAGGCCGCCGCCACGCCATAGCGCCGCTCCGCCGGCTTCCAGGCCATGAGCGAGACCGCCGCGCAAATGCCGGTGACGAGCCAGGTGAGGGATTCGAGCAGCGGGCTTTCGGCCCCTTCGCGCGCGATGGCAACGATGAAGGTGGCCGTGACGACATAGCCGATGCCGAAGAGCCCGTAGCTCACCGTCAGCGCAACGAGCGGGCGCGTCCAGGCGATCGGCGGTTCGCGCAGGGCCGAGGCGCCGCTGGCCGGGCGCGGCAGCAGCACCATGACGGCGCCAAGCCCGATGGCCCCGAGCAGCGCGCCGAACAGCCAGTCGGCGCGCCATGTGGAAAGGCCGCCGAAATGGATGAAGGAGAGAAGATAGACGAGCAGCGCCGAGACCGCGATGCCGAAGCCGACGCCGGCGAAATGCATCATCTGCACGCGCGGATCGCGATGCTGGAGGCCGACCGAGAGCACGATGCCGGTAGTGAAGATCATGGCGAAGGCGCTGGCAAGCCCCGCGAGGAACCGCACGACGGAAAGCGCCGTGACATCCGAGAGCACGCCCATGGCGAGCAGCAGCAACACCGTGGCAAGCAGCGCGCCGAGCGCAAGGCGCCGCTCGTGGCCCGCCGCCCAGCCATAGGCCGCCAGCACCGCGCCGACGAGATAGCCGGCGAAATTCGCCGCCGCAATGACGCCGGCCGCCGCGGCATCGAGCCCGAGCCCCGCCATCATGCCCGGTAGAACGGGCGTATAGAAGAAGCGGCCGAGCCCCATGGCGACCGCCATGGTGAGCGCGCCGGCGACGGCGGCCCGGACGGGCTCACGCGAGAAGGCGGGGGTGCGTTGCATCATGACGCGACTATTGCACTGCAACATAGACCCGGCAAACGACATTTATTGATCGACGGATCAGTCTCGCTGAAGGCTTTCAGCCCGGCAGCGTCAGCACCAGCGGACCGTTGCGCGTGGCGACGACCGTGTGCTCGAACTGCACCGTCGGCGCGCTCGGATCGCTGTAGAGCGTCCATTCGTCCCGCTCGCCGCCTTCTGCCCAGTTCGCACCGAGCGACAGGAACGGCTCGACCGTGAAGACGAGACCTTCCGTCATACGGCGCCTTTCCTGCGGATCGGGCCAGGTGGCGATCTCCGAGGGCTCCTCGTGCAGCGAGCGGCCGACGCCGTGGCTGGCGAGGTTGGCGATCAGCGTATAGCGGTTCTTGCGGGCGAAGGCGCCGATGGCATTGCCGACCTCGGCGAGCGGCTTGCCGGTCTTCACCTCCTTGAGGCCGACCCAGAGCGCCCGCTTGCCGTCACGGCAGAGCCGCTCGACTGCCGGCGCCGCGCGGCCCACAACGAAGGATGCGCCGGTATCGGCGAAATAGCCGTCAAGCTCTGCGGAAACGTCGATATTGACGAGGTCGCCGTCCTTGATGACCCGGTCGCCCGGAATGCCGTGCGCCACTTCCTCGTTGACGGAAATGCAGGTCGCGCCGGGGAAATTGTAGCAGCTTTCCGGCGCCGAGCGGGCCCCGGCCGCCTCCAGCATCCGCCGGCCGATCAGGTCGAGCTCCGCCGTGGTCATGCCCGGGCGGATGGAGGTCGACATGTGTTGCAGCACATTGGCGCAGATGCGGCCGATCGCCTGCAGGCCGCGGAGGTCTTCGTCGTTTTCAAGGGTCATCGCGTCTCTCTTTCGCCCGCCTCCTATCATGCCCGCGCGCCGCTGTCAGGCGCTTGCCGCCGCTTCGGCCAGCATCTCGCGCACCAGCGGCGCGACCTTCGTGCCGTAAAGCTCGATGCCGCGCAGGATTCTGTCATGCGGCATCGGGCCGATCGCCATCTGGAGAAGGAAGCGGTCGTTGCGGAAAATTTTGTGATGCGCGACGATCTTCCGCGCGACGGTCTCCGGGTCGCCGAGGAAGAGATGGCCGTCCGGCCCGGTCGACTGATCGAACTGCGCCCGGCTCGTCGGCCCCCACCCGCGCTCGCGGCCGATGCGGTTCATCACCTCCGCCTGCGGCCCGTAGAAGGCATCCGCTGCCGCTTCGCTCGTATCGGCGATGAAGCCATGCACGTTGATGCTGGTCTTCAGCTTTTCCGCATCCTGCCCGGCACGGCGCGCGGCCTCGCGGTAGAGGTCGAAGAGCGGCGCATAGCGCGCCGGCGTGCCGCCGATGATGGCAAGCGCCAGCGGCAGGCCGTAGGCCCCTGCCCGCGCGACCGATTGCGGCGTGCCGCCGACGGCGATCCAGACCGGCAGGCGGCCATGCGCCGGCCGCGGATAGACGCCGAGCCCCGGCAGCGGCGCGCGCATCGTGCCGTTCCAGGAAACTTTCTCGCTCTCGTTGATGGCAAGCAAGAGGTCGAGCTTCTCCTCGAAGAGCGTATCGTAATCATCGAGCGCATAGCCGAAGAGCGGGAAGGATTCGATGAAGGAGCCGCGCCCCGCCATGATCTCCGCCCGGCCGCCGGAAAGAAGGTCGAGCGTCGCGAATTGCTGGAACACCCGCACCGGATCGTCCGAAGAGAGCACCGTCACCGCGCTGGTGAGGCGGATGGTCTTCGTGCGCGCCGCAGCCGCCGCCAGCACGACGGCCGGCGCGGAGGCCGCATAGTCCGGCCGGTGGTGCTCGCCGAGCCCGAAGACATCGAGCCCGACTTCGTCGGCAAGCGTGATCTCCTCGATCAGTTCCTTGAGCCGGCGCTCCCCCTCCCTCCCCTTGTCGGCGGCAGCGGGATCGACATCGGCAAACGTATAGAGGCCAAGTTCCATGGGAGGGTCCGGGGGTCAGAGGTCGTTTGCCGAGAGATATGGCCTGCCGCAGCGCGTTGAAAGGGCCGGCGGCGAAACAGTGTGTTTACAGTCCCGCCGTCTCACGCTGCATCTGGTCGATGTGCTGGCGGATATGGGCGGCTTCGGCGGAGGTGGTGGCGAGCGCGATGGCGCGGTCGAAGGCCTCGTGCGCCTCGCGGTAGCGGCCGAGCTGCTTCAGAAGCCCGCCGCGAAGGCCGTGGAAGTAGAAATAGCCGGAGAGCTTGTCGGCGAGCGGCTCGACGAGCGCCAGCGCCGCCTCCGGCCCTTCGCGCTTTGAAACCGCGACGGCCCGGTTGAGCCGCACCACAGGCGACGGCTGGATGCGTTCCAGCGTCTGGTAGAGAAGGTCGATCTCCACCCAGTCCGTCTCCGCGGCCGTCGCGGCGCGGGCGTGAAGGGCGGCGATCGCCGCCTGGATCTGGAACGGTCCCGGCGCGCGGTGGCGGATCGCCTTGTCGATCAGCACCAGCGCCTCGTCGATCAGGGCGCGATCCCAAAGGGAACGATCCTGGTCCTCCAGCAGCACGATCTGCCCGTCCTCGTCGAAACGCGCATCCAGCCGCGAATGCTGGAGGAGCAGCAGCGCCGTCAACCCCATGATCTCCGGCTCGGCGGGAAAGAGCTTGAGGAGCAGCCGCGCGAGCCGGATCGCCTCCGCACAGAAGGGCGTGTCGGCCTTTTCGGGCACGCCGGCGGAATAGCCTTCATTGAAGACGAGGTAGATCATCGCCGAGACGAGCCCGAGCCGTTCGGCCCGCGCCACCGCATCCGGCGTCTCGAAGGGAATGCCGGCCGCGCCGACCTTCGCCTTGGCGCGGGTGATGCGCTGTTCCATCGCCGCTTCCGAGACGAGAAAGGCCCGGGCGATCTGCTTCACCGAAAGGCCGGAAACGATACGCAGCGCCAGCGCGATCTGCTGCGTCGCCGGCAGGTCCGGATGGCAGCAGACGAAGAGGAGGCGCAGGATATCGTCGCGGTAATGCGCCCCGTCCAGCCGGTCGGCGAGGTCGTCCTCCGTGTCTTCGAGGTCGGACAGCACCTCCTCCGGCGGAAGCGGCTGGTTGCGCGCGCGTTTCCTCACCTGGTCGATACCGCTGTTGCGGCCGACGAAGATGAGCCAGGCCGCCGGATCGCGTGGCGGGCCCTTGTCGGGCCAGGTCTTCAGCGCGCGAAGGCAGGCCTCCTGAAAGGCCTCCTCCGCCATGTCGAGGTCGCGGAAATAGCGCAGAAGCGCTCCCATGGCCTGCGGCCGTGCCGATGTCAGCGCCAGATCGATCCAGGCAAGGTCTCTCATGTTATGGGCACTCCGGGATTGAAGAACTGCAGCGGCCGGATTTCATAGGTGCCGTTCGCCGGGTTGGCGGCGGAAAGCTCACGGGCGAATTGGATCGCCTCGTCCAGCGTCTCGGCCTGAAGCACGAAGAAGCCGAGGAACTGTTCCTTGGTCTCCGCGAAGGGCCCGTCCATGATGATACTGTCCGTCGCGCCCTTGCGCACGGTGACGGCTGCCGTCGTCGGCATCAGCCGCGCGACCGGACCGAGCTTGCCGGCCTCGGCATAACGCTGGTTGACCGCGCCGAGATCGGCCATGACCTTGTCGTCCAGTTCCTTCGACCAGGCGCAGACTTCACTTTCGGCATCGTAACAGAGAACGGCATACAGCATGATGAACTCCCGTGTTTGAAAGACGTAGGAGTAGCGTCTTCGCCGACAGGGCGCACCGGATTATTTTGATGGGTGGATGGCGTATGGAGCTTGGCCCCTCATCCCCCTGCCGGGACCTTCTCCCCGCAAGCGGGGAGAAGGGGATATGCCGAGCCGGCTTCCCCAACCAGCAACCGCGTATGGGGCAAGTCCCCTCTCCCCGCTTGCGGGGAGAGGGTTAGGGTGAGGGGCAAAACCGAGGGCAGGTCGCCGATTTACCCCGCGCTCAGCGTCCGCCGCACCGCGTCCTTCCAGCCCTTGATCTTCACGGCGCGCGTCTTCTCGTCCATCTTCGGTGTGAAGCGCGTGTCGCGCGCCCAGGACTTGGCAAAGCCCTTGCGGCCCGGCCAGACGCCGGCGCGCTGGCCGGCAAGCCAAGCGGCGCCGAGCGCCGTCGTCTCCAGAATGGTCGGGCGATCGACGGGAGCGTCGAGAATGTCGGCGAGGCGCTGCATGGTCCAGTCGGAGGCGACCATGCCGCCGTCGACGCGCAGCACCGTCTCCTTGCCGTTCGCCTTCCAGTCCTTGTGCATGGCGTCGAGCAGGTCGCGCGTCTGGTAGCAGACCGCTTCCAGCGCGGCGCGGGCGAATTCGCAGGAGCCCGTGTTGCGCGTCATGCCGTAGATCGCCGCGCGCGCGTCGGGATCCCAGTGCGGCGCGCCGAGGCCGGTGAAGGCGGGCACGAGGTAGACGTTCTGTGTCGGGTCGGCCTGCGCCGCAAGGTCGCCGGTGTCGGACGCCGCCTTGATGACCTTCAGCCCGTCGCGCAGCCATTGCACGGCCGCGCCCGCGATGAAGATAGAACCCTCCAGCGCATAGGTCGTCTCCCCGTCGAGCCGGTAGGCGATGGTGGTGAGGAGGCGATTCTTCGAGCGCACCATGTCCGCGCCGGTGTTGAGGAGGGCAAAGCAGCCGGTGCCGTAGGTGGATTTCATCATGCCGGGCTCGAAGCAGGCCTGACCGATGGTGGCGGCCTGCTGGTCGCCCGCAACGCCGAGGATCGGGATCTCGGCGCCGAACAGGCTCTTTTCCGTCACGCCGAAATCGGCCGCGCAGTCCAGCACCTCCGGCAGCATGGCCTTCGGCACGCGCAGGATGTCGAGTAGTTCGTCGTCCCAGGCGTTCGTGGCGATGTTGTACATCAGCGTGCGGCTGGCATTGGTGGCGTCGGTGACATGGGACTTGCCGCCCGTCAGCCGCCAGATGAGGAAGGTGTCGATGGTGCCGAAGCAGAGGTCGCCCTTTGCGCCGCGCGCCCGCGCGCCCTTCACGTTGGAGAGCATCCATGAGAGCTTGGTGCCGGAGAAATAGGGGTCGAGCAGCAGGCCGGTCTTCTTCGTGAAGGTCTTTTCGAGGTCCTGCCGTTTCAGCTT
>CBIMFD010000034.1:0-18335 GCA_966243085.1 uncultured Shinella sp. | reverse complement strand
TCGTCAGGCTCATAACCTGAAGGCCGCAGGTTCAAATCCTGCCCCCGCAACCAAACACCCCAAAAGCCCCCATCGGATACCCGAAAGGGGCTTTTTGCGTTCCTGCAAAAAGGACCGGGATTCTCCCGAATTCCCGGATCGGGCAGTTCCCAGGTCAGCGGCTCAAGTAAGATGCGGAATTTCCGTCTGCCGCCCGGCGCGCCTGGGGCGTCGCCGGGCAAGTGCTTGCTACAGCTTAGCTGTCCGTCGTGGCGGGCACGGCTTCGGTCGTGCCCGTTCCAGGCAGGGCCTCCATCGTCACCAGTTGCTCGGCGCAGCGGTCTGCGGCTCCCGGAGCTTCCCGCTCCATACCGGCAAGCGTGACCCAGCCCCCATCGGTGATGAAGTTGTCGCGCTGGTAGGACGAGGTGTCCTTCAGTTCTGCCAGTTTCTGACCGGCGCCCGGTCCGGTGACGAACCGTTCGACGCAGAGATTGGCGACGAGTTCGGCGCGCGCATTGCGCGCTGCGTCGTCCGCCATCTTCGTCGCCGTACCGCCGGTCGTCCAGCCGCCGGCGGTGAAACCGAGGATCATCGTCAGAACCGCGGTACCGGCGACGGACCAGAACCAGAGCGTCTTGGACGGCCGGAAGCTCTCCCAGCGCTGAGACATGGTTTGTTCGTTTGCCACTTGTTACCCCTTTCGCTTATGGATTATTTCGCATTTAGAACAATGCGACATTAACATGCCGAGGAGCAATGGGAACCGCTTTTCTGCATCGGGAGGCGATAGATGATGCCGTCGGGGCCGGGAGGGGGCTTCTCACCGCGACCGGCGCATGGGCAGGACCAGGAAAGCCCGGCCGCTCCACTGAAAGGGAGACAGGCGCGGCAGGCGTCGCAGGAAGGGCCATGAAGGCCGCCCCCGATCGGCCGGCGAGTGCATTGGTTGACGTGAACGCTTATGGCCGGGTGCACGAATGCGCTCGGGGTCTGAAGGCGGAGGCGCGATTACGCGTCGTAATAGGCGGGCCGGTCGATGTCTTCGAGAAGGCTGGGGCCGGAGGGCTACCAGCCGAGAAGAGCCCGGGTACGCGCACTGGAAGCGGCCATGTCCGCATCCGCCATCATGGCAAGCCAGCCGAAATGTTCTCGCGGGCGCGCCTCGACGGGAAGACCGAGCTGGCGGCCGATGATCGTGGCGGTCTGCTCGAAAGGAACTGCCTCGTCGGCGACCGCGTGATAGGCGGCATCCGTTGCGCCCTGTTCCAGCGCGAGCCGATAGATGCGGGCCGTGTTCAGCCCGGGAGGCGAAGGAGGCGGGTGACCCAGTCTTCGCAAGTTTCATGCTGGAAGCCCTTCCCCACGGTACCGACGCCGCGCGGGATCTGGCTGCCGATCTGATCATGACGACGATGAGCACGGTCGGTAAGGAGTTTTCGGAAACACCGCGGAGCCTCTCCGAGATCGAATCCTATGCCGATGCGATGGCCGACATGTTCTGTGCCTATGTCCAGGGCATCGCCATGAAACCGCCCGACCCTGAACAGCCGGGCGAGACCTGCCCGCAGGAGTGCCATCGCCGGCGCAGGGAAAGGCTCGCCACCAGCAGGGCCAAGGCGGAAGCCGCCGAATGACCTGGATGTCGGCCTTCAGCCTTTCACCGCGCCGGCCGTCATGGAGCCGCTGATCTGGCGGTACATGAGAAGGCCGAGCAGCACGGGCGGCAGGGCGCCAACGATCATGACGGCCGAGGCGACGCCCCATTGCACGCCGCCGCCGCTGGCGGCGAAGAAGAACGAGGCGCCGACGGTGATCGGCACGGCCTTCGACGTCGTCAGCATCAGGCCGAAGAGGAACTCGTTCCAGGCGGTGATGAAGCCGAAGATCACGCCGGTGACAATGGCCGGGCGGCAAAGCGGGGCGATGACACGGGTGAGGATCTGCAGGCGCGTCGCCCCGTCGATGAGGGCTGCCTCGTCGAGTTCGACCGGCAGGTCGCGGATGGCGTTGACGAGGATGACGAGGGCGAGCGGCAGGTTGACGATGGTGAGGATGAGACCGAGGCCGAGGCGCGTGTCGAGCAGCGAGAGCCACTGGAACATCATGTAGAGCGGAATGGCGAAGATGACGAGCGGCACGGCGCGCAGGTTGACGATGAGCGGCAGCAGCGTGCGTTCGCCGACCTTGCCGCGCGCGATCGCATAGGCTGCCGGCAGGGCGAGCACCACCGCCAGCAGCGTGCCGAGTGCGGCGACGGCGAAGCTGTTGACGAGATAGAGGAAGATGTTCAAGCGGTCCGAGACCGTGAAGACGGTCGCGTAGTTTTCGAGCGTCGGCGCCTCGACCCAAAGGCCCGGATTGGCCGTCAGCTCCCGCGCGCTCTTGAAGGACGTCGACAGCGTCACGAGAATCGGGAAATTCATCGCGAAGGCCGCAAGCGCAAAGACGATCCAGCGCAGGACATTGGTCATCGGTGAGCTCCCTTGCGGCGGGCGGCAATGGCGTTGAGACCGTAGAGCACGGCGAACGAGACCAAGAACAGGATGACCGAGGCGGCGACCGCCTTGCCGATGGCGCCCTGCTTGAAGAAGGCCTCGTAGATATAGATGGACAGCGAGGCGGTGGACCCGCCCGGGCCGCTGCCCGTCAGCACATAGACATTGTCGAAGACGCGGAAGCCGTCGATGAAGCGGATGAGCAGCGCCACCGCGATGGTCGGCGCCATCAGCGGCAGCTCGATGTACCAGAGCCGGTGGCGGTACTGCGCGCCGTCCATCGCGGCGGCCTCGATGATCTCGCGGGGGATCGCCTGATAGGCCATGTAGAAGAGCAGGAACGCGAATGGCGTCCATTGCAGCGTCTCCACCACGATCAGCGTCCGGAAGGCCGAGTCGGGACCGAGGAAGGAGAGGCTCGCACCGAACCAGGTCCACAGATAGTACGGCACGGGCCCGGCGAACTCGTGCAGCACGAGGCGGTACATGAGGCCGACCAGCGCGGGCGCCACCATCAGCGGCAGCATGAGGATCGCCATCAGCCAGCTTCGCTTCTCAAGGAGCGGTGCGAGGAAGATGGCGAGAAACAGGCCGATGGCGCATTCCAGCAGGGCCGTCAGCAGGCCGAAACGGAAGGAGAACCAGCTCGCCTGCCAGAAGGCGGCGTCGTTCCAAACCGCGGCGAAATTGCCAAGGCCAGTGATCTGAGGGCCGCGCAGGGTCTCGAAGCTGACGTCCGAAACCGAATAGACGAGGTTGACGATTGCCGGAAAGCCGAGAAAGACCAGCAGGAACACCACGAGCGGAACTGCCAGCAGGCGGAATTCGGACACGGAACTGCGGTGCGTCTCAACGGTCATCGATCGGTCCTGGTTCGGCCTTTCCGCAGGGGGCGGCGACGCTTTCGCCGCCCCCGAAGGTATCACTTCAGCAGTTCCGTCATGCCCTTTTCAGTGTTCTTCAGCGCATCGTCGAGCGACTGCTGACCGGACCAGTAGCCGGTGAACTCCTTGGCCTGAAGCTCGTAGACCGAGAGCGCCTTGGCCGAGGTGCCGCCGTTCATGACGTAGCCGTATTTGCCGGCGAACTCGCCGAGCTTGACGAGGTCGGGGCGCTCGGCGGCCACTTCCTTCACGATCTCGGGCGTCAGGGCCGGCGCGCCGTTGTTCCTCGCATAGACGAGCGCAGCCTCCTTCGAGGACAGCCAGTTGATGAAGGCCTTGGCGCCCTCCTTGTTCTCGGCGTTCTTGTTGAGGCCGAAGCCGAGGCCATGGATATGGGTGAAGCGCCCCTCGGGGCCGGCCGGCGGGGCAATGGCTTCCGTGACCTCGCCGACGGCCGGCGACTTCTCCTTCGACATCAGGTCGGAGGCGGCCGCATTCCATTGCATCATCGCGGCGACCTGGCCGGATGCGTAGGCGGCGTTGGCCTCGGCGAATTCGTAGGAGAGCGAATCGCGCGGGCTCGCCCCGGCGTCATAGAGCATCTTGTAGGTTTCGAGGCCCTTGCGATAAGCGTCGGAATTCACGGTCACCTTGCCGCTCTCGTCCATCCAGTTGCCGCCATAGGCGCGCGGAAGCGACTGGAACACCATCATGTTGAAGAGCAGGTTCTTTATTTGCAGCACGGTGCCGTAACGCACGGGGCTATCGGGGTTCACCGCCTGCGTGAAGTAGAGCGCGGTCGCGGCATAGTCGTCCCATGTCCATTCGTCGGGAGCCTTCGGCTCCAGCGTCTTGCCGAGGTATTTTTCCGAGATCTCGGCATATTTCGCCCTGGCCGCATCGTCCTTCAGCAACGCGTCGATCAGATCGGTGCGGTAGTACATAAAGTGCAGCGAAAGATCGGTCGGAACGCCGTACTGCTTGCCCTCGTACTGCATGGTGGTGAGGACCTGGTCGCCATAGACGGTCCTGGCCTCGTCGGAGAGTTCGACCGGTTCCATGAAAGGCGCATAGCGGCCGATGGAATAGGTCGCGAGCAGGTTGATGTCGAAGGCCGACGAGCCGGCGGCAAGATCTGCCTGCAGCTTGTCCCAGAAGCCGTCGCGGTTGAAGAACAGGAGTTCGACCTTGTTCTCGTCGGTTACGTCGGCCTTGGCGTTGTAGGCGTCGGCCGCGGCGCGAAGCGCGACCTCTTCGGGGCCCCCCGGCCAGCCGAGCACGGTCACCTTGGCAAAGGCGGGGCCGGCCAGCAGCGTGGCGATCGCGGCGGCGATCAGGCCGCCTTTCCTCATCCTGTCAAATGTCACGATATGTCCTCCCAGTTGTGGCGTTTTGCGAGATCCGCAATGCCCATCACGCCGGCCTTCTCCGCAAGGGCCGCGGCGTGGAGCTGCGGGGTGAGCCGCTGCGGCAGGCCTTCGAGCGCGCGCCGGACGGATTCGAGATAGCCCGGCGCGAGGCCGATGCCGCCGCCGACGACGATACGGGCCGGATCGAGCGCAAGCTGGATATTGCCGCATAGAAGTGCGGTCTGGCGCGCCGAGGCCCCGACGATGGCATTCGCCCAGCCATGGCCGGCGCCGGCCGCCTCGAAGACCTCGCGAGCCGTGGCGCCGGGACGATGGGCTTCAGCCTGGGCAGCGATCCAATGCCCGGAAACCTTGTCCTCCAGCGTCCGGCCTTCCTCGCCGAGGCTGCGGAACTGACCGAAATGGCCGGCAAGGCCGCCGAGCAGGCGCCCGTTGAGGACGATGCCGCCGCCGATGCCGGTCGAGACGGTGAGGAAGACGAGATCATGCCCCTGCCCGGCGCCGAAGGCATATTCGCCCCAGGCGGCGGCCTGTGCGTCGTTGGCGGCCAGCACCCCGTCGACGCCGGAAATCCGTGCGACCGTCGCAGCAAGCGGAAAGCGGTCCGGGATATCCAGCGTCCGGCGGTTGAGTGGCGACCAGAGCCCGGCATCGACGATGCCGCTGACGGCGACGCCGACCGTGTCGTAGCGTCCCTTCCAGCCGGCGATGGCGGCGAAGAGGGCGGCAAGCCAATCCGCGGGATCGCCGCCGCGTGGCGTTGCCATGGTGTGCGCTTCGAGCACGCTGTCGTGCCGTACGAGAGCCGCCAGCATCTTGGTGCCGCCGATATCGAGGGCGAGGACGGTGTCCGAGCGCGCCATGCCGGTCAGGCCCCCATTCCGGCAAGGGTCTCGTCGAGAGCCGAACGGAACCAGGAGGTGACATATTCCGGCCGCGTGATGGCCGAGCCGACCACGACCATGGAGGCGCCGGCCGCCAGCGCCTGCTGGGCCAGCGCCGGGGTGCGGATATTGCCTTCCGCGACGACGTGGGGCGTCAGCCGCCGCATCGCGGCGACGAGGTCGAGGTCCGGTTCGGTGGGTTCCACCGGGCCGGTATAGCCGGCAAGCGTGGAGCCGACGACATCGGCCCCGTCTGCAAGGGCCCGTTCGGCGTCGGAAAGGATGGAGCAATCGGCCATGGCGACGCGGCCATGGGCATGGATGCGTTCGACGAGCGCCCGCGTCTGCACGGGGCGGACGCGCTGCGTGGCGTCATAGGCGATGATATCCGCACCGGCTTCGGCAAGCGCGTCGACATCCTCGATCCAGGGGGTGATGCGCACCGGGCTGCGGTCGAGATCGCGCTTGACGAGGCCGATGATCGGTCTTGCGGTCGCCGCGCGCACGGCGGCGACATAGGCGGCCGATTCGATGCGCAGGGCCGTAGCGCCTCCCTCCAGCGCCGCCAGCGCGAAGCCGACGACCATCTCCGCCTTGTCCATGGCGCCGCCCTTCACAGGCTGGCAGGACACGATCAGACCCTTGTCGAGGCTTTGGAAGTCGAGCGGCACGCGGCTATCTCCTGTCGTCGGCAGGATGGTAGCAAAACAAGACCAGATGGCAACAGGATTTAAACTGGTATTATCGCATCAGCTCGATGACGAAATCATAGACGTCGCCGCGGTATTTCGTCTGGGTGAACTCGACGATCTGGCCGTCGGCGAGGAAGCAGCGGCGTTCCATGATGAGGAGTGAAGCGTCTTCCGGTGCGGCGAGGAGCCGGCGCTCCTCCTCGGTGCCGGGCTTGGCCTGCATGCGCTGCAGCGCGCGCACCGGCAGCGCACCGGCGGTTTCGAGATATTCGTAGAGCGAGTTTCCGATCGCCTGCGGCTCTGGCACGAACCGGGCCGGGAGCGTCGCCATCTCGATGGCGATCGGCACGTCGTCGGCGGTGCGCAGCCGGCGCAGGCGCACGACCTTCTCGCTGCCGGAGATGCCGAGTGCCATCATTTCCGCCGGAGAAGGTCTTGAAATATCGCGGGAAATCCAGATGCAGCCGGGTTCCAGCCCGCGCGAGCGCATGTCCTCGGAAAAGCTGGTCATCGTGGCCAGCGATTTTTCGAGCCGCGAGGAAACCACCGTTTTGGCGCCCTGGCGACGGTCGAGGAATCCGTCCGCCACGAGCCCGTCGATCGCCTTGCGGACGGTGACACGCGAAATCCCGAGCACCTGGCTGAGGATCCGCTCGCTGGGAATGACGGCACCGCGCCTGATATGCGAGGCGGCGACCGCCTGCTTCAGGGCATTGGCCAATTGCCTGTAGAGCGGCTCGTCGCTCCGGTCGGAAAGCTCTCCGGCGAGGAAGTCGAGGATCGGTCGGTTGGTCATGGAAAGCGCACCCCTTGCGACGAATCCCCGTCGAAAATTTTTCCTGATGTTAAACTGGTATTAGCGTCGTGCAACGGATTTCGGCATTGCAACGAGGGACGAGGGGCGTGGCCGACCGAGGACGCGGAATAAATCGCCGGGCAACGGTGTCTTGACAGGGGCGGCTCGGGAGAAGTCGCCCTAACGATAGGAGAGACCGATGAAGTTGCTGATCCTCGCGCCGATTGCCCTTGCCGTCCTCGCAGGCACGGCCTTGGCCGCAGGGCCGTTCAAGACCGTGAAGACCGACAAGGGCGACGTGCTTGCCGGCGAGAAGGGCATGACTCTCTATACTTTCAGGAAGGACGCGTCCGGCACCTCCAACTGCTACGACAAGTGCGCCGCCAACTGGCCGCCGGCCCTTGCCGCTTCCGATGCGAAGGCCGAAGGTGCATATTCGCTCGTCACCCGCAAGGACGGGGCGAAACAATGGGCCAAGGACGGCATGCCGCTCTACTACTGGATCAAGGACAAGAAGGAAGGCGATGCGACCGGCGACGGCGTGAACGGCGTCTGGGATGCCGCAAAGCCCTGACCCGCACGGCGCGCCAACGGAGGGCGGAGGGGGCGGCGCTTCCTCCCCGCCGTCCTTCGACGCCGAAATCCTTGCGCTCCTGCCGCAGCTTCGCCGCTATTCGCGCAGCCTCACCCGCTCGGATGCCGAGAGCGAGGACCTCCTGCAGGACTGCGTCGAGAAGGCCTTGCGGCACCGCGTGCAATGGCGCGGCGTCAACATACGCGCCTGGGCCTACCGGATCATGACCAACCTGCATCTCAATACGCGTCGTGCCCTGGCGCGGCGGCCCGTCGTCGGCATCGAGGCGGCGGAGGCGATCGCCGCGACTACCGCGCCGCCCGATCCCCTGGAGCGGAACCGGCTGGTCCTGGCGCTGGAAACCCTGCCGAAGGAGGCGCGCGCCGTGCTGATGCTGGTCGCCGTGGAAGGTCATTCCTATCAGGAAGTGGCCGGAATACTGGATATCCCCATCGGCACCGTCATGTCCCGCCTGTCGCGCGCCCGGCAGATGCTCCGGCAGAAGCTGCAGGAGGAGAACGTCATTCAATTGCGGAGCCCCCGATGAACGAGCGCCGACCGGTTTGCGAAGCGGACCTGCACGCCTATGCCGACGGCTTCCTCGATGACGCGGATTGCAGGCGCGTGGAGGAGCACCTTGCCGAAAACCCCGACATGGCGCGCATGGTGGCCGACTGGCAGGCTCAGAACGATGGCCTGAGGAACGCCTTCGCACCCTATGCCGTTTCCCGTGTCTCCGACCTGCAATTGATTGCGGGCGCCGGGGCGCGCGGCAGGCCCGCCGCCCAGCGCCGGCTTGCAACGGCCGCGGCCGCGGCTTTCGTTTTCGTGCTCGGCGGCCTTGCCGGCCATTTCGGGCCGATGCCCCTCGAGACGCCGCCGATGGCAACGGCGATGGAGGCGCTACCGCAGGAAGCGCGCAACGCCTATCTCGTCTATGCCGGCGAGGTGCGTCATCCGGTCGAGGTCTTCGCAGATCAGGAGGCGCATCTGGCAAGCTGGCTCGGAAAGCGCCTTTCCATCGCCGACCTTCGCATCCCGAACCTGCAACCCGTCGGCTTCAAGCTGGTCGGCGGGCGCCTTCTGCCGGTGGCGGACAAGCCCGGTGCGCTGTTCATGTATGAGGACAAGACCGGCCGGCGCGTGACGGTCCTCGTCGGACGAAACGAGGGGAACCGGACGACGAGCTTCCGCTTCGCCTCCGCCAAGGGTGTCGAGACATTCTACTGGATCGACGGCGATCTCGGCTATGCCGTCACCGGCGACATCCCGCGTGAACTGCTCCAGACCATCTCGGAGGAATGCTACCGACAATTCGATGCATGACGAAAGAGGGCGCCGCCTGCGCTCGCCTCCTATTGCTTTTCCCTGAGGAGCAGGGCGGCCTCGACGCGGTTGCGGACCTTGAGCTTTCTCAGGACATTGGTGACGTGGAATTTCACCGTTTTCTCATGAACGCCGAGCTTGCCGCCGATTTCGCGGTTGCTGAGACCCTGCGCCAGAAGTTCCAGGATGCGGAGCTCCTGAGGGGTAAGGCGGGCAAGGGGGTCCATTTCCGCGTTACCGCTCAGCCGGGTGAGCAGGTTGAGGCTGAGGCTCGGCGACACGAAGGATTCGCCGCCTGCGACGCTTTTCACGGCGGCGATCAGATCGTTTGCGCCGATGCCCTTTAGGACGTAGCCGGCAGCACCGGCCTCGATCGCCCGCATCACGTCGTGGCCGTCGTCGGAGCCGGTGAGCATCAGGATTCGCGGCGGCCTTTCCCTTGCCGTGATCGCTGCGGCCGCATCGATGCCGTTGCCGGGCATCGAGATGTCGAGCAGGATGACGTCGGGTTCATGGCGCTCGACCAGTTCGAGCGCCTGGCCGCCGGAGCTTCCTTCCGCGATAACCGTGATTGCCGGATCGAGGGCGAGCGATTGCATGACGCCTGCCCTGAACAGCGGATGGTCATCGACCACGATGATCCTGATCGGCGCATTCATGCTCCATCTCCTCCGTTCAGGATCGCGGTCATCTCGATGACGGTCCCCTGCGCGCCATGGTGCACGGAGAAAGTGCCTCCAAGGCTTTCCACGCGTTCGCGCAGCCCGAGCAGGCCGAGGCTGCCGTCTGGTCTTTCCGGCCGCTCGGCCGCGTCCGCGCCGTCGTCGCTGACGCGCAGGACCACGAGATCGCCCTCATGCCGGCACTCGACGGTTTGCCCATGTCCGCCGGCGTGGCGATAGGCATTGTTGAGGCCCTCCTGCACGAAGCGATAGGCACAGAGGCGCATCGCCTGCGAGGCGTGGGACGGCATGCCGGCGCAGATCACGGAAACGGTGGTCCCGGTTCTTTGCTCATGCACGCGCGCCACGCTTCTGACGATCTCGCAGAGGGACAGTCCCTGGATTTCCGGCAGCATCAGTCCCCGTGCGATCACGCGCATGTCGCGCAATGCGTCTCCGAGAAGACCCTCGATCGCCGTCAGTATCGTCTCCCGGCCGTCCTTGTCCGCTGCGCGCCGGACCTGCTCGATCTTGAGCGCGGAAAGACCGATGAGCTGGACCGGACCGTCGTGCAACTCGGCGCCGACGGTGCGCAGGTAGCTCTCGTTCATCTCCACGAGCCGGCCCGAGGCCCGCTGGACCTTCATGCGCAACTCGCTGTTCTGGTCGGAGACGCGCTCGATTTCGGCAAGGCGGCTCTCGAGGGCAACCTGCTGCTGGCCGATCAGCCTGCTGTTGCGGTAGACGACACCGGTCAGCGCGAAGGCGATCGAGAGGGCTGCCCCGCTGACGACGAGCCACGTCTGTGTTCTCACCCGTAACAGCTTGGTTTCGAGCGGTTGCGTCAGCTCGTGGATTTCGACGACCGCGATGATGCGGCCGGACCTGTGCTCGCGCAGCGGCACATAGATTTCCAGATATTTCGTCGTCCATGCCCGCGCGACATGTTCGCCGGCCGCAAGATCGGTATATCGCGCCGAAACCTCGCCGTCGAATGCCATGGCGGCGCCTTCCGGCAGCGGAAACCGCCCGCCGATCAGGCCGGATGTGGTCGAATAGGCGACGAGCCCGTCATCCCTCCAGATATCGACATGGGCGAAGCGGTCCGCGAAGGCGCCTTCCTTCAACGTCTCGTCCAGGCGCCTGATGGCTTGCGGACCGAGGACGTCCCGGTGTGACAATTCCTGGACCAAGGGGGACAGGAGGCTGTCCAGGAAGAGGGCGGAACCAGCCGCCGTGCTGTCCACTGCCGCGCGGGTGACGATCCCGGAGATGACGACCCCCGCCAGGAACATCGCCGCCAGCATGATGAGGCCGCCGGACAGCGCAAACTGTATCGACTGGCTCAGGCTTCGGAAGCCGTGCGCCCGGTAAATGCGCGGCGATGTGGCTGCTGCATCGACCATTGGCATCGACGATGCTCCGTTGACCCTGTCGTCAGACGACCACGGATCCGCCTTGCCGGCTATCGCCGATGGTCCAATCATCTGCCCGGACCAAAGTCCAGGATCGTCCCCGCCTTGCGACAGGGCCCCGATTGCCCTTTCGGGGAAGCAACTCGTCAGACCATCCGCCGTGGTGCAAGGCTCCGGTCGGGCGCATCATTTTCCCGAAACGCCCATCGTGCCCGCTGAAGACGGCGCGCGCTGGCCGCACAAAGCGTCAGGAGACGCTACCAAGGGGAGAATGGTCATGGTCAATATCGTCAAGCACGACCTGCAGTTCATCTTGAAGCAGATCAAGATCGCCGAAAGGCACGCCGCCGGCGAGGATCTCCATACGCTCGTCGCGGAAGCCGGAGGCGTGGACCCCAACTCCCCCGCATCGGCGCAGATCCATCTGCTTCCCTATGGTCTGAGGACGGTCGACGGCAGCTATAACAACCTCCTGCCCGGGCGGGAGCACTGGGGCTCGGCCGACCAGCAGTTCCTGTCTCTGACCGATCCGCAGTTCACGGAGGGCACGGGCACGTTTCCCTACGCCTCCAACAACGAATACGGACAGTCCGGCGACGTGGTCGATGCGGCGCCCCGTCTGATCTCCAATCTCGTCGTCGATCAGACGCTCGACAATCCGGCGGCCATTGTCGCAGCGCTCGAATATGCCGGCGTCGTGGGACAGGCGCAGGCCGATGCCCTGCAGGCCATCCGTGCCGCCCACACCATCGTGAAGGACCTGCCGGCAAACTCCCAGGCCTATGCGCTGGCCAAGGCACAACTCGATGCGCTTCTCGCCGAGAACGGCATCGAGATGGACGGTCCGACGGTCTTCCTGCCCAACGTGTCGCCGGACATCGGCGATTCGGCTCCCTTCAGCGCCCTCTTCACCCTTTTCGGACAGTTCTTCGATCATGGCCTCGATCTCGTGGCCAAGGGCGGCAATGGCGTGGTCTACATTCCGCTGTCACCGGACGATCCGCTCTATAACCCCGCCAGTCCGCACACCAACTTCATGGTCCTGACCCGCGCGACCACGGACGAGGGCGCACGCAACACCACCACGCCGTGGGTGGACCAGAACCAGACCTACGGTTCCCACGCTTCCAAGCAGGTCTTCATGCGCGAGTACGGGCAGGGGCCGGACGGAACCCCCGTTTCGACCGGCCGCCTGCTCGAAGGAAACGGGCACGGTCTGGCGACATGGGCGGACGTGAAGGCGCATGCCGAGGAAATGCTCGGCATCAGGCTTACCGATGCGGATATCGGCAATATTCCCCTTATCGCGACCGATGAATACGGCAATTTCATCCCCGGCGCCAACGGCTATCCCCAACTGGTCGTCGGGCTCGGGACGGACGGCATTTTCGGGACGGCCGACGATGTCCTCGTCGAAGGCGACCCGGCCGACCCCGTCGATCCGACCGCCGCCGGCGCCTTCCGCACCGGCCACGCGTTCCTCGACGATATCGCGCACAATGCCGTTCCCGTCTTTGCTGCCGGCGGCGTACTTGCCGGCGACGCCGATGAGGTGGCGGGCAACGCGATCGCGAGCAATGCCATGGGGCAGAACCTCGAATACGACGACGAGCTCCTGGATGCGCATTTCATCACCGGCGACGGGCGCGGAAACGAGAATATCGGCCTGACGACCATTCACCATATCTTCCACGGCGAGCACAACCGCATGGTCGAGGAGACCAAGCAGGTCGCGCTCGAGGCCGCGGCGAACGGCGACATCGCCTTCCTCAACGAGTGGCTGCTCGTCGATGTCACCGCCGTTCCGACCGATCCCGGATCACTCGTCTGGGACGGTGCACGCCTCTTCCAGACGGCGCGCTTCGTCACCGAAATGGAATACCAGCACCTCGTCTTCGAGGAGTTCGCCCGAAAGATGCAGCCGGACGTCGACGCCTTCCTGTTCGAGCCGGACCCCGACATCAATCCGGCGATCTTCTCCGAGTTCGCCAACGTGGTCTATCGTTTCGGCCATTCGATGCTCGCCGAGAATGTCGATCGCATCGCCGCCGACGGAACGACGAACCACATGTCGCTGTTCGACGCGTTCCTCAACCCCGTCGCCTATGACGAAGACGGAAACCTCACCCATGCCCAGGCGGCCGGCGCGATCATCCGCGGGATGAGCGCCCAGGTCGGCAATGAAATCGACGAGTTCGTCACGAACACCTTGCGCAACCAGTTGCTCGGCATTCCGCTCGACCTCGCCACGATCAACATCGCGCGCGGCCGCGACACCGGCATGCCGACCCTGAACGAGGCGCGGGCCCAGTTCCAGGCCATGGCGCATGGCGACAGCCAGTTGGCTCCTTACGCAAACTGGACAGACTTCGCGCTCAATCTGAAGAACCCCGCCTCCATCGTCAACTTCATCGCAGCCTACGGCATGCACGCGACGATCGCGAACGAGACCACGGTGGAGGGCAAGCGCGCGGCGGCGATGGCGATCGTGTTCGGCACGGCGGAGACCTTCTGGGACGAAGACCTCGGTGCGAACCGGACGATCACACCGCCTGCCGACCGCACGGACTTCCTTTCCGGCACCGGCGACTACGCCGACGGGCTCGGTGGTCTTTCCGATGTCGACCTGTGGGT
Organism: uncultured Shinella sp.; assembly: GCA_966243085.1. Lineage (GTDB taxonomy): Bacteria > Pseudomonadota > Alphaproteobacteria > Rhizobiales > Rhizobiaceae > Shinella. Next base: position 4,621 of record CBIMFD010000034.1, on the reverse strand, counting down.
GGGCGGCCTTGCCGAAAAGAAGATGGATTTCGGCGGCATGCTCGGCTCCACCTTCTCCTTCATCTTCGAGCTGCAGATGGAGAACCTGCAGGATGGCGACCGCTTCTACTATCTGTCGCGCGTCCAGGGACTCAATCTGCTCTCCGAGCTCGAAGGCAATTCGCTGTCCAAGATGGCCCTGCGCACGACGGATCTCGCGGAAACGGGCACGGCGATCCCCGGCGATTTCTTCTCGCGGCCGGACCGGGTTCTCTATCTCGACGCGGCAAGACAATTGGCGATGACCGGCGAAAGCGACCCTGTCCAGGACAATCCCTATCTCGAAGCCCTGTCTCCGCTCGTTGAACGTCGCGATGCGGACGGTGACGGCGTCGCCGAATACCTGCGCTACAACGGCGGCGAGCACGTCGTCGTCCAGGGCAGCGACGGCGACGACCACATCGTGACCGGCGAAGGCGACGACACGATCTGGGGCGAAGCCGGCAACGACCGCCTGGAAGGCGGCTACGGCGTGGACCATATCCACGGCGGCTCGGGCGACGACATCATTACCAATGCGGGCACCGACATCGGCGCGATGGACTTCCTTCATGGCGAGGAAGGCAATGACGTCATTCATGGCGGCAGCGGCCTCTCGCTGGTCTTCGGCAACGAAGGCAACGATTTCCTGATCGCCGGCCCCGACGGCAAGACCGTGATGGGCGGCATCGGCAACGACTTCATCCTCGGCGGCGACGGCATGGACTTCCTGCTCGGCGAGGCCGGCGACGACTGGCTGGAAGGCGGCGGTCGCTTCGACACGCTGGCCGGCGAGAATTCCGAACTGATGTTCAATTCCACCATCGTCGGCAACGACGTGCTGAACGGTCGGAACGGCGACACGGACTACGACGCCGAGGCGGGCGACGACATCCTGTTCCAGGGCGTCGGCATCCAGCGCAGCAACGGCATGTCGGGCTTCGACTGGGCGATCCACAAGGACGACCCCGTCGCGGCGAATTCCGACCTCGGCATCCCCATCTTCGCCAACCAGGAAGCCTTCATCCTGCGGGACCGCTTCGACCTGGTGGAGGGGCTTTCCGGCTGGAAGCTCGACGACGTGCTGACGGGCCGCGTGGTGCCGGTCAATACCCGGGTGGAAGCGACCGGCACGGCTGCGATCCCCGGCCCGGATTCGCCCCTCTACTCCTACTCGAATGCCCTTCTGGAGCGGAACGTCGCTCTCGTCGATGGACTGGATGTGCTGGTCGCCCATCGTCAGCGCTATGTCGAGGTCGGTAACGACGGCGTTGCGGAGACGATCGTCCTCGAAACGGCGGATGCCTCCGACATCCTGCTCGGCGGCGGCGGCAGCGACCGCGTCAAGGGCCTTGCCGGCAATGACGTCATCGACGGCGACAAGTGGCTCAACGTGCGCATCCGCATCGTGGTGGACGGCGTGGTCTACACGGCCGACGGGATGACGAAGAAGGTCTATCTTGAAACCGACATGGTGAGGGGGGCCTTGCAAGCCGGAGCGACCGCACAGTTCGGCGGGCGTTCTCTCGACATGCTGATGCTGGCCGGCGTGTTGAACCCGGGCCAGTTGTCGATCGTGCGCGAGATCGTCGACGGCAATGTCGCAGGCGATATCGACGCGGCCGTCTATACCGGCATTCGCGAGCATTACGGTTTCGGCGTGAACACCGACGGCAGCCTCTATGTCGATCACGCGCCGCCGGCCACGGACGAAACCGATCCCCTTGCCGAAAACATCGAGGGCCTGACCGAGCGGCCCGTTCTCGACGGCCGTGACACGGTGCGCAATATCGAGCGGCTTGAATTCACCGACCTGACGATGAACGTCATCTCCGGCACCGCCGCCGACGAGACGCTGAACGGCGACGTCGCAGGCACCGGCCTGATCCACGATGTCCTCATGGGCTTTGCGGGCAACGATACGCTCAACGGCCTTTCCGGCAACGACGTGCTGATCGGCGGCGCCGGCAACGACGCGCTGCGCGGCGGCTCCGGAGACGACATCTATGTCGTCGGTCTCGCCGATGGCACGGATCGCATCGAGGAAACGTCCGGCAACGACCGGATCAGCGTGGCGACGAACGGCGAGGCGCTCTCCGCCCTCAACTTCAGCCGAGCGGCCAATGGCGATCTCGTCATCGCCCTCAACGGGCAGACCGTCCGTGTCGCGGGCCAGTTCAACGATGCCGGCAATGCCGTCGAGACGATCACCTTCGATGGCGGCAGCTATCACGGCTACGAGCTCTACCTCGCCGATGACGAGGGCGACGAGATCATGCGCGGCAGTTACACGCTGCACACGGGAACGGGCACCACGCTGGAAGCGGCGCCGGACGTCGATACAATCCTGGTCGATCTGGCCGGCTCCCAGGCGACGACGCTGCTGGGCAATACCGGCGACGACATGCTGTTCGGCAACAACGGTGCCGATACGCTCAATGGCGGCGCCGGCGCCGACCTCCTGGTCGGCGGCTCGGGTGGCGACACCTACATCGTCGACGACATCGGCGACACGGTGGTCGAACTGGAGAACGGTGGGACGGATACCGTCCAGACGACGGTCGCGAGCTACATTCTGGACGCGAATGTCGAGAACCTGACCTATACGGGGACCGGCACCTTTACCGGGTCCGGCAACGAGCTCGGCAACGTCGTCACCGGCGGCGTCGGCGATGACAGCCTGTATGGCGAGGCCGGCAACGACCGGCTGCTCGGCGGCGACGGAGACGACTTCCTCCATGGCGGCGCCGGCGACGACGTCATCAATGCCGGCGGCGGCAACGATGCGGCCAATGGCGGTGCCGGCAACGACACGATCAATCTCGGCGCGGGCTTCAACAGGCTGGTTTATGACGAACTGGATTTCGGCGACGACGTCGTCTCCAGCTTCGACGCCAATGCCGCCGGCGGCGGCCAGGACAAGATCGACCTGAGCGGCCTCGGCATCACCGAAGCGGACTTCGCCTCGCAAGTCTCCATCACCTCCGACGGCACCAGAACCCGCATCGACATTGCCGGCGGCGGCTCGATCACGCTCAACGGCGTTCCGGGCACGGGCAACAATGTGATAGACCGCGCGGATTTCATCCTCGCCGGTGAAACCACCATTGTTGGAACCGGCGACGACGATACGCTCGACGGTACCGCCGGCGCCGATATCATTCTTGGTGGCGGCGGCAGCGACACGATCAACGGCGGATCGGGCAACGACGTCATCGATGGCGAGGCTGGGGACGACTTCCTTTTCGGCGACAGCGGCGACGATGTCATCCACTGGCAGGCGCCGGACGGCGGCTGGGACGTGATCGATGGCGGGTCGGAAGGCGTTGCCGGCGATACCTTCGTCATCACGGGGGACGATTCTTACGAGATATTCCGCTTCTATCCCGCCGAGGACGCCGAGACCGTCATTCCGGGCCTCGTGCTTCGTGGCGGCGGCACCGAGATCGTCGTGACCCGCACGGTGGTTGTGAACGGCGTCGAGGGTGCTCCGCAGGTCATCGCGGAACTCTCCGAGATCGAGGAGATCGTCATCAACGGCAGCCCGGCCAGCGGCACCGGAACCGCCGGCGGCGACCGTTTCGAGCTGATCGGCGACTTCGCCGAACAGGGCGAGGAAACCAGCCTGCGGCTGAACACGATCACCATCCTCGGCTCGGAGGGCGACGACACGGTCGACATATCGAGGCTCGCTTCGGCTCACCGCGTCGTCTTCAAGACCAAGGGCGGCAACGACACGATCATCGGCACGCTGCGGCCGCAGGATGTCGTGCAACTGCCCGACGACACGACCGTCGACGACTACGACATGGTCCGGAACGTCAACGGCTCCACCACGCTCGTGGGCGAGGGATATTCGCTGACCTTCTTCAGCAGCGGCGGCCTGCCGCAGTTCGCCTCGGGTAGCGATGAGGCCGGATCGGGCGATTTCGTTCCGCCCGCGGCCGGCAACGGGAACGAAGAGGACGAGGACGATGATATCGACAACGGCGTCGTGCCGGACGGCGACGATGACGATCAGGCTGGCGAGACGAACGACGACGACGGCGATTCCGGGGCCCTGATCGGCACGGCGAGCGGCGAGGCCATCGTCGGCGGCAACGCACGGGACATGATCTTTGCCGGCGACGGCGCCGACAACGCGCTCGGCGGCAGCGGCAACGACATGATCTACGGCGATGCCGGCAACGACCGCCTCTTCGGTGAAGCCGGCGACGACCTGCTCGACGGGGGCCTCGGCAACGACACGGTCTTCGGCGGCGACGGAAACGACATCTTCGTGGCGGCGGTGGGCGACGGAGACGACGTCTACTACGGCGATCACATGAATGGTGGTGCCGGCAACGACACGCTCGACATGTCCGCTATCAGTGCGAACATCGCGGCCGATCTCGGCACCGGCTTCAACGGCCGTGGCAGCGTGGCCAGCAGCCAGTCCGGCTCCGATACGGTCTGGGGCATCGAGAACATCGTCACCGGATCGGGCAACGACGTCATAACGGCAAGCGCCGCCGTGAACGTCATCGACGGGGGCGCGGGCAACGATAGCTTCCGCTTCCTGTCGGCGGGTGATGCCGATGGCGACACCATCATGGGCTTTCAG
>CBIMFD010000033.1:0-18685 GCA_966243085.1 uncultured Shinella sp. | reverse complement strand
GACGGTCTTGATCTCCTTGCGGAACCAGCCGCCCATCTGCACGCCGGTATTGCCGCCGGGGAAGCCGACGAGGCCCTGGGTGGCGAGGAATTCGTTGAAGAGGTCGATGCCGCCGCCATGGTATTGCCAGGCGTTCATGCCGCGCGCATTGAGCGCGAAGGGCACGGCCGCGCCGAGCGCCCAGACCGGGTCCTTGCCCCAGTAGTAATAGGAAACGGTGTGGGCGGCTTCCACGGTGCCGGCCGCGGCGGCGTCGGCGGCTTGGAGGCCCGGAACGAGTTCACCGGCCGCGAAGACCTGGATCTGGAAATTGCCGTCCGTCGCCTCGGACACGTATTTCGACAGCACCTCGGCACCGCCGTAGATCGTGTCGAGCGACTTGGGGAACGAGGAGGCGAGGCGCCAGTTGATCTTCGGGTTGCTCTGCGCGAGCGCCGGGGCGGCGAGCACCGAGGCGGCCGCGCCGCCGATGCCGGCGACACCGGCCTTCTTGATGAATGAACGACGATCCATATTTTTCCTCCCAATGGCGGACGGCTTGCCCGTCCTGGTATCATCGCGGAAACCTAACCATGTCGGGAAGAGGCTTTCAAGCCGGGAAGGGGATATCGCCGGAAAGGCCCACTACGACTTTCGTCGTAGAGGGGAATGCCCGGCTATCTGCCTGTTTTCTGTGCGATTCTTGCGGAAAGCTCTGTCCGGCGCCGGCTGGTCACCCGGCCATCGCCTCTTCGTATTGCGCGGAAAGCTCCAGCCATTCCTCCTCGGCCTCGCCGAGCTTTCCGGCCGCCGCCGCCCGCAGCTTCGCCTTCTCGGCGGCCTTGGCCGGGCTCTTCTCGTAGAGCGCGGGGTCTGCAAGCTCCGCATCAAGGAGTTGAATCTGCTTCTGCAGTTTTCCCGTCAGCGATTCGATTTCGTTGATCTTTTTGCGGAGCGGGGCGAGCTGGGCGCGCCGGTCGGCATTCGCCTTGCGCAGGTCCGCCTTGCTGGCCTCGCCGCCGGCCGCGGCCGGCTTGTCCCTGTCGTCCCTGCGGGCGGACTGCACGATGAGGCTGCGGTATTCCTCCATGTCGCCGTCGAAGCTCTTCACCGTGCCGTTGTTGACGAGCCACAGCCGGTCGACGGTCGCCTCGATGAGGTGGCGGTCGTGCGAGATGAGGATGACGGCGCCCTCGTAGTCGTTCAGCGCCTCGATCAGCGCGCGGCGGCTGTCGATGTCGAGATGGTTCGTCGGCTCGTCGAGGATGAGGAGGTTCGGCGCGTCGAAGGCGGCAAGGCCCATGAGAAGGCGCGCCTTCTCGCCGCCGGAGAGGTCCTTGGCGGCGGTCGACATCTTTTCCGTCGCAAGGCCCATCTGGGCGACGCGGGCGCGGACCTTGGCTTCCGGCGCCTCCGGCATCAGCCGGCGCACATGCTCGACGGGCGACTGGTCGGGGATGAGGTCGTCGAGCTGGTGCTGCGCGAAGAAGCCGATCTTGAGGCCCGGCGCACGCTTGACGGCGCCTGCCTCCGCCTCCAGCCGGCCGGAGATGAATTTCGCGAAGGTCGACTTGCCGTTGCCGTTCGAGCCGAGGAGGGCGATGCGGTCGTCGTTGTCGATGCGAAGGTTGATCTGCCGGAGGATCGGCTTGCCGGGCACATAGCCGACCGCCCCGCCTTCGACGGCGACGATGGGCGAGGCCGGCTGCTTTTCCGGCTCGGGGAAGGTGATCGGCTGCACATGGCTTTCCACGACGGCGGCGACCGTGCCCATGCGCTCCAGCGCCTTGATGCGGCTTTGCGCCTGCCGGGCCTTGGTGGCCTTGGCGCGGAAGCGGTCGATGAAGCTCTGGAGGTGTTTTCGCGCGGCCTCGTTCTTGGCCTTCGCCTTCATCTGCAATTCGTCGGCCTCGGCCTTCTGGCGCTCGAACTGGTCGTAGGAGCCGCGGTAGAAGGTCAGCTTCTGCTGGTCGAGATGGACGATCGAATTGACGGCGGTGTTGAGAAGGTCGCGGTCGTGGCTGATGACGATGACCGTGTGCGGATAGCGCCGCACGTATTCTTCCAGCCAGAGCGTGCCTTCGAGGTCGAGATAGTTTGTCGGCTCGTCGAGAAGCAGGAGGTCCGGCTCGGAGAAGAGCACGGCCGCGAGCGCCACGCGCATGCGCCAGCCGCCGGAAAAGCTCTTTGCCGGCCGCTGCTGCGCCTCGTGGTCGAAGCCGAGGCCGGCAAGGATGCTCGCCGCGCGCGCTTCGGCCGAATGGGCGCCGATATCGGTGAGGCGGGTCTGGATCTCGGCGATGCGATGCGGATCGCTCGCCGTTTCCGCTTCCCTGACGAGGGCAGCGCGCTCCTTGTCGGCGGCAAGCACGATCTCGATGAGCGGATCGTCCGTGCCGGGCGCTTCCTGCGCCACCTGGCCGATGCGCGCGTTCTTCGGCAGCGAGATCGTGCCGGCCTCGGGCGCAAGGTCGCCGGTGATGATGCGGAACAGCGTGGACTTGCCGGTGCCGTTGCGGCCGACGAGGCCCGCCTTCGTGCCCGCCGGCAGCGAAACGGAAGCATTGTCGATGAGGAGACGCCCGGCGACGCGGGCGGTGAGGCCGGAAATCGTGATCATGCCGGCTCTATAGAGCAATTCCAGCAAAAGTGCGAAGCGGTTTTGCGTCCGGAATTGCGCCAGACGAAGGTCGAGCAATTCCAGCAAAAGTGCGAAGCGGTTTTGCGTCCGGAATTGCGCCAGACGAAGGTCGAGCAATTCCAGCAAATGTGCGAAGCGGTTTTGCGGCGAAAACCGTCAGGCCGCGTTGCCCGAACGATAAAGCCGGCCCGACCGCTCGGCGACCTCGGCCGAATAGATGCGCAGCGCAATGCCGCTGTCGGCGGCATAGGCGAGCGCCCGGTCGGCCTGCTCGTAGAGCGCCATCGGCGTTTCGGCCGAATCGGTCAGCGAGATGCCGGCGGTCAGCGTCAGGAAGCCGGCGGGCAATTGGCGGTCGAGGAAGGGGAACGGTTCTTCGGCCACACGCCCGGCGATGCGCCGTGCGACGGTGGCGGCATTCTCGCGGCTGACGTCGCAGAGCAGCAGGCAGAAGAGGTCGGCGCCCGTGCGGGCGACGAAGTCGTTCTTCTTCACCGATTGCCGGAAGATCGCGGCAAGCCGTTTCAGGGTCTTTTCCGCTGCGCCGGCGGGATGGGTTTCGGCAAAGTCCTGGAGCTGCTCCACCCGGAAGAGGACGAGGGCCGCGGTATCGGTGCCGGCTTCCTGCTGCAGCAAGGCCTTGAGGCGGCCGAGCAGCGCCGCATGGTTGGCGAGCCCGGTGAGGGGATCGTGCGTCAACGCCTCGTGGCTGGCGGCAAGGCCCGAACGCAGACCGTCGAGATGGGCCGTGAGGTCCCCCATCGTCGCCGAAGCGGCGCGGTCGGCGCCGAGGATATCGCGGACCAGCGAGAGGAGCCGCACCGTGTCGCTGGCGAAATCGGAGATACCGAGCACCGGATCGTCCTTCATCCGGGTGGCGATCTCTTCCAGCTCCAGCACGGCGGCGTCGCGCCGGCGCTGGTTCTCCTCCGCGGCCTGGGCGACTTGCGAAAGCACCCGCACGGCTTCGCCTGCGGCCTGCCCGGCGGCGAGCACGTTGTGGCTGGGCATGGAATGCCTGAGAGCGATCGAATCGAGTGTCGCCTGGTCGGGCGTCTTGCCGAGCGTCGCGATCTCGCGCGCGACACCCGCATTGCCGTTCAGCGCCTCGAACAGCAGCTCGTAGTTGCGCGGCAGCGCGGCGATACCGAGGCTTGCCATGGCATGGGCGATGCGCGCCATGATCGGCGGAACCGCCGGTTGCACGTCCTTGGGAGCGGGATTGTCTTTGCTGCTCATGGTACGCCATCGGATGAGCGCGGCGGCGGGCGCCTGCGCGAGATCGGTCGGTTGGCGTAACTATCGGATTGCGCGGTTAATTTTACGTGTGCTGAAGAAAGATTCCGGCTGGATCGCCCGCATGACCTGCCCGATCACCGTCAGCCGGCGCAGGCTGCCTTGGCGGACCGGCCGGTTGTGCTGCAGGTCGCGCATGGCTGCGGTATAGCCCTCGGCGCGCGCTTCGGCCAGCGCCACGTCGAAGGTCTTCTCGATCACCGGATAGCACTCCTCCGGCAGATAGGCATCGGGGGCGTCGGTGCCGTGGACGCGCGCCATTTTGCAAAGCGTACTGCCGAGCAGGGCCGCCCATTCCTCGGTCGTTCTCGCCATTGTCCTTCCTCCCTCCGGGCGGGCCGTGCGTTTCCGCGCCGCCTCGATAGCGCGACTATCCCATTGCCGGCCGGCTCTGCCTGTCACCCGGGTGACAGCAGGCGCTCGATATTCCCTAACAGACAAGTGTATCACTACTATTGCAGGAAACGAAGCGGCCGCTCGCCCTTAAATCGTCAGGAAATCCGGCCGTTCGCTGCGCAGGAAAAAGATGAGGTCGAGTGCAAGGCTCGGTCCGCCGAGCGCCGTCAGCATGGCGTGGCACTGGCCGCGGTGATGGGTCTGATGGTTGAAGAGGTGGGTCAGCGCCGGGCCGAGCGGATGGGTGATGATCCCCGGATTGGAGATCGGGCTATAGGTGAAATCGGCCGCGATCCTCTCCTCGCTCAGCGAGTCGACGAAGGCGGCAAGGCGCACGTCCTCTGCCTCCCGCGCCTTTCGGAGGCCGGCGAAATCCTCGAAAAGGACGGCATCGAGCCGGGCAGGGGCCTCCCCGGCGCCCGTAAAACGCTTCATCCAGATGCGGTCGGTCGCAAGCAGATGGTTCAGCGTGCCGTGCAGCGAGCCGAAGAAGGCGCCGAGGTTCTTGCGCCAGGCCTCGTCCGGAAGGGCGCCGACCGTCTCGTAGAGCGTGCGGTTGGCCCAGGCATTGTAGGCGGCGAACATGCGGTAGTGGTCGATCATCGTGGCCTCCGGGTTTGCCCGGACTATAGAGCAGGGCGTCGTCACCGGCATGAATGCGATCCATGAAATTATCTGATTTGCCACGGGCGCGCGGCTGCGGTCCAATGGCGCAAACGAGATGCGAGACCTTCATGACCCGATTGCTTTACGCCCTTTGTGCTGCCGACCCGGCGCGCCAGTTCTCACCCCATGTCTGGAAGACGGTGATGTCGCTTGCCCACAAGGGTCTCGACTACGAGACGGTGCCGGTCCCATTCACGGAGATTCCGGCCATCGAGGACGGCTGCACGGCGACGGTGCCGCTCCTGCGCGATGGCAAGCGATTGGTGCGCGACAGCTTCGATATCGCGCTCTATCTCGATGAGGCCTATCCCGACCGGCCGTCCCTGTTCGGCGGGGAGGGCGGCAAGGCCATGGCCCGCTTCGTCGAGACCTGGTCGCAATCGACGCTGCATATGGCCGTGACCCGCATCGCCATCCTCGATATCCACGATATGCTTGCGCCGAAGGACCAGGCCTATTTCCGTCGCAGCCGGGAGGAGCGCCTCGGCGCTTCGCTGGAGGAGATCGCGGCGGCCGGGCGAGCGGAGATCGAAGGTTTCGCCAAGAGGCTCCAGCCGCTACGAAACATGCTGAAAGTCCAGCCGTTCATCGGCGGCGAAGGCCCGCTCTTTGCCGACTACATCGTCTTCGGCGCGCTGCAATGGCTGCGCACGACCGCCGGCACCAGGGTGCTGGAGGAAGACGATCCCGTTGCGCTGTGGTTCCGCCGCTGCCTCGACCTTCACGGCGGCGTCCGCCGTCGTGTGACAGCGGCATGAAACCTGGCCGCTGATTTCGCCAAACGCCGCCACCCCCTTGTTTTGCCGGGCGTTGGCGGCTATTGAACCGCCACTTTCACCGGAAAACCAAGGGAAACGGGAAAATGGCGATTGAACGCACCTTTTCGATGATCAAGCCGGACGCGACGAAGCGCAACCTGACCGGCGCCATCACCAAGATGCTGGAAGACGCGGGCCTGCGCGTCGTAGCTTCCAAGCGCGTCTGGATGAGCCGCCGCGAAGCCGAAGGCTTCTACGCCGTCCACAAGGAACGTCCGTTCTTCGGCGAACTGGTCGAAGGCATGACCTCCGGCCCGACGGTCGTGCAGGTCCTGGAAGGCGAGAACGCGATCCTCAAGAATCGCGAAATCATGGGCGCCACCAACCCGGCAAACGCCGACGAAGGCACCATCCGCAAGACCCACGCCCTCTCGATCGGCGAGAACTCCGTTCACGGTTCCGACGCTCCGGAAACCGCTGCCCAGGAAATCAGGTACTGGTTCTCCGACACCGAGATCGTCGGCTGATACGGAAGCATCTGAAATGAAGCAGACGGGGCCGAAAGGCCCCGTTTCCTTGTGGACTAGACCGGGCACTTCGCCGTTTCGAAATGCGCGGGGGCCTTGCCGTCCTTGAAGACCTCCGGGTTCTTGTCGTAACCGGGCCCGACGATCAGGGGCTTGGCCGGCAGGATGCTCTGGTCGGCATTCGAGGTCACCTTCGTCTCCAGCGATTGCAGGCGCTCGCCGGCGGGGCCGATCACGGCGATGGCGACGGCATAGGACCGGTCCTTCCTCACGCAGGTTATGTCCGGGCTTTCCAGCACGACGCGCGTCTGGTTCGCAAAGATCTTCCGCTCCAGCAGCAGCGGGGCGCCGCCCGCCGGATTTTCGAATTCCGCCTTCACGATAGAACCGTCCGGCAGCGGCAGGACCTTGTCGAGCGTCACGATATAGGTCGCGTAGGCGAGGCGATAGTTGAAGACGAACATGCGGCCCGTCAGCTTCAGCGGGTCCGGCCCCGTTTCGCGCTGACAGGCGGAAAGCAGAAGGGCGAGCGGCAGCAGGATCGACAAGGCGCGCTTCATGGCCGGGGTTCCTCCCTGGTTCGGCGATAGTGGCGGCCGGCCTTCGCCCGGTTGCCGCAGACGGCCATGTCGCACCAGGCGCGCGAGCGGTTGCGGCTGCGGTCGAGGAAGAGCCAGTGGCAGTTCGGGCAGATCTTCAGCCGTTCCGGCTCCGGCCGCGACAAGAGCAGGAGAGCCGAGCGGGCGGTCGCCGTATCCAGCGCCTGCGGCCGCTCGCCGGAACGCCGGAGCGTCGCCGAGATCGCATCGAGGAGGTCCGCAAGGAGAACCGGTTTGCCGGCGCCGAGAACTTCCGCGCGAAAATGCCGGTCGACGGCCTCGCGTAGCGCGAGGAAGTCCGCCTGCGCTTCCTTTCGCACCGGCTCCAATGTTCCGAACAGGCTGTGTTCCGCGCCATGCCGGGCCGCGCCCGCGGGAAAGGCGTCGAGTGCCGCGGGATCGGCGAAGCGGTCGATCCGGCGCTCGACATCGGCGCGCAGCACGACGGAATTGGCGACGTCCAGCGCCAGTGCGCCGCCGGAGAAACGATGTCGGGTCCAGGAGAAGGTCATGCGATATTCTAACTGGTAAAAGCAATTTTGCCAGTTATAATTTCAGCGGCAACGAAAGCCGCCGGGAACGTTATGGCCTATTTCTTCCAGCAGATCGCCAATGCCTTGCCTGTCGCCGCGCTCTATGCGGCGCTCGCCTTCGGCTATTCGATCGCCTTTGCCGTGACCCGACGGGCCGATGTCGCCTATGGCGCGCTCTTCGCCTTCGCCGCGCAGATGTTCGTGCTCTTCGCCGGCTACGGCTGGAGCCGGCTCTGGCTGGTTCTGCCGGCCGCGCTCGTTGCCGGCGCGGTGATGGCGCTCGTCTACGGTGTCGGCGCCGGCCTCGTCGTCGGGCGTCATGTCATGCGCCCGCTCGCCTTTTCCTCCGACAATACTGTGGTGGTCGCGGCGCTCGGCGTCGTGCTGGTGCTGATGGAGACCGCGCGGCTCGCTTCCGAGACGCGAAGCCTCTGGCTGCCGCCGCTGCTCGGAAAGCCGGTGCTTCTGTGGGGCGATCCGGCCTTTCCGGTCGTGCTGACGGTGCTGCAGCTCCTCAACACGGCGGCGATGGTCGCGCTCGTCGCTGCCGGCCATCTCTTCCTCGTCCGCTCCGCCTGGGGGCGGCGCTGGCGCGCGGTGTCCGAGGACCGGCAGGCGGCGGAACTGTGCGGCGTCGACGCGGCCGGCGTCTATCTCGGCGCCTATGTGCTTGCGGCGCTCGTCGCCAGCATTACCGGCATCCTCGCCGTCTCCTATTACGGCAACATGGATTTCGGCGCGGGCCTCGTCTTCGGCGTGAAGGTGCTGTTCATCGCCGCCATCGGCGGGGCGGGGGCACCGCTTCTCTCCGCTCTCGGCGGCGCGGCGATGGGCCTCGCCGAAACGCTCTGGAGCGCCTATGGCGACTTCCTCTGGCGGGACCTCGTGATCTTCTCCGCGCTCGTGCTGCTGCTGGTGATCTTCCGGCGGGAGCGGCCGGTGCCGTAGGAACTACGACCACTTCTCCCGCGCCCGGTCGTCGCTGTCCTTGGCGTCGACCCAGCCGCCTTCGGAACCGTCGGCGAAGTGTTCCTTCTTCCAGAAGGGGGCGGAGGTCTTCAGGTAATCCATGACGAAGGAGGCGCCGTCGAAGGCGGCTTGGCGGTGCGGGGCGAGGGCGACGACGAGGACGATGTTTCCGCCCGGCGCGATCTTGCCGACCCGGTGGATGGCGGCGATGCCGAGGAGCGAGAAGCGTTCCGCGGCCTTGCGGCAGATACGGCCGATCTCGGCCTCGGCCATGCCGGGATAATGTTCGAGTTCCAGCGCGGAAAGCCGGCCGCCTTCGTCGCGGCAAAGGCCCGTGAAGGTGACGACGGCGCCGGCGGCCGCGCTTCCGGCGGTCAGCCGCGCGGTTTCCGCAGCGGCGTCGAAATCCTCGCGCTGGACGCGCACGACGACCGGAACCGGAACGCCGCCGGCCATGGTCAGCCTCCCGTCATCGGCGGGAAGAGGGCGATCTCGCGTGCGCCGGTTATCGCCTCGTCGTGCTCGACATGTTCCTGGTCTATGGCGATGCGGATGACCTTTTCATGCTCGAGCGCATGGGCATATTCCTCGCCGCGCGTCTTGAGGTGCCGCAGGAGATCCGCCCCGGTCTTCACCGCGGCGGGCAGGTCGATCTCCTCCTCGCCCTTGCCGATGCGCTCGCGAACCCAGGCGAAATAGACGAGCTTCGTCATGCTATTCGTCCACGATATGCTTCAGGCCCACGCGGAAATAGTCGTAGCCGGTATACATGGTGATGAGCGCGGCGACCCAGAGCAGGGTGATGCCGATCTCGGTCGTATGGGGCAGGATCTTGTCGCCGGCGGGACCGGCCAGCAGGAAGGCGATGGCGAACATCTGGATCGTCGTCTTCCACTTGGCGATGCGCGTCACCGGCACGCTGACCTTGAGGTCGGCGAGATATTCGCGCAGGCCCGAAACGAGGATCTCGCGGCACAGGATGATGATGGCCGCCCAGATCGACCAGCCGGCGATGGTGCCGTCGGCTGCCATCAGGAGCAACACCGAGGCGACCAGCAGCTTGTCGGCGATCGGGTCCAGCATGCGGCCGATATTGGACGTCTGGTTCCAGATGCGGGCGAGATAGCCGTCGAGATAGTCCGTCACGGAGGCGGCGACGAAGAGCCAGAAGGCCGTCCAGCGGGCGAAATCGGATGATTCCAGCCGCCCCTCCACGAAAAAGCACAGGACGATCAGCGGAACGGCGATGATCCGTCCGTAGGTGAGGAGATTCGGGATGCTGTATGCGCGGGAAGCCATGGAATCTTGGGTCTCTACAATTTTCGGCTAGAAGATGTCTTTGTGGCGGTGCCGTCAACCTTTGTTTCCGGCAATTCTTGGCGAATTTACGGAGGAGGCTGCGCTATCCCGCCGCATCCTCGTGAAAATGGTTGTAGACGAGGCGGGCGACGCTCTCCGAAATGCCGGCGACGGCCATGAGGTCGGCCATCGCCGCGCGCGAAACGGCCTTCGCCGTGCCGAAATGCTGGAGCAGGGCGCGCTTGCGCGTCGGGCCGATGCCGGCGATCTCGTCGAGCGGGTTCTTGACCATCTCCTTCTTGCGCCGCGCCCGGTGCGAGCCGATGGCGAAGCGGTGCGCCTCGTCGCGCAGGCGCTGCACGAAATAGAGCACGGGATCGCGCGGCGGCAGCGAGAAATCCGCAATGCCCTTCATGAAGAAGCGCTCGCGTCCCGCCTCGCGGTCGGCGCCCTTGGCAACGCCGATAGCGATCACCTGGTCGGTGATGCCGAGCTCTTCGAGAATGGCGCGCACCTCCGTCATCTGGCCCTGGCCGCCGTCGATGAGGATGACGTCCGGCCAGGCGGGGAAGGGCAGATCCGCCGCTTCCGCGCCCGTATCGGCATTGCGATCCGGCAGACCCTCTTCCTTGATGAGGCGCGAGAAGCGTCGGGTCATCACTTCCTTCATCATGCCGAAATCATCGCCGGGCGTGATCTCGGTCGATTTGATGTTGAACTTGCGGTACTGCCCCTTCACGAAGCCTTCCGGCCCCGCCACCACCATGCCGCCGACGGCATTGGTGCCCATGATGTGCGAGTTGTCGTAGATCTCGATGCGGCGCGGCACGTAAGGCAGCTTGAAGGTCGCGGCGAACCCTTCGAGCAGGCGCGACTGCGAGGCCGTCTCGGCAAGCTTGCGGCCATGCGCCTCGCGGGCGTTTGCCACCACATGGTCGACGAGGTCCTTCTTCTCGCCGCGCTGCGGCACGGAGATCGCGACCCTGTGGCCCGAGCGTTCGGTGAGCGCCTGCGAGAGAAGGTCCATCTCCTCGACCGTTTCGGAGAGAAGGATCTGCCTTGGGCAGGGCTTGTCGTCGTAGAACTGCGCGAGGAAGGCGTTGAGCACTTCGCTGCCTGCAAGCTGCGGGTCGGCCTTGGGGAAATAGGCGCGGTTGCCCCAGTTCTGCCCGGTGCGGAAGAAGAAGACCTGGATGCAGGAAACGCCGCCCTCGTGATGGATGGCGAAGACGTCCGCCTCTTCCACGCCCGCCGGATTGATGCCCTGATGGCTCTGGACATGGGAGAGCGCGGCCAACCGGTCGCGATAGACGGCGGCGCGCTCGAAATCGAGGTCTTCCGCGGCGGCGTTCATGGCCTCGGCCATGTGCGCCTTCACCTTCTGGCTCTTGCCGGAAAGGAAGTCCTTCGCCTCCTGCACGAGATCGGCATAGCCTTCGTCGCTGATCTCCTGCGTGCAGGGGGCCGAACAGCGCTTGATCTGGTAGAGAAGACAGGGGCGCGTGCGCGTCTCGAAGACGCTGTCCGTGCAGGTGCGCAACAGGAAGGCGCGCTGCAGCGAGTTGATCGTGCGCCCGACCGCCCCCGCCGAGGCGAAGGGGCCGAAATAGTCGCCCTTACGGCTGCGCGCGCCGCGATGCTTGAAGATGGCCGGCGCCCGGCTGTCGCCCGTCACGAGGATATAGGGAAACGACTTGTCGTCGCGCAGAAGCACGTTGAAGCGCGGGCGCAGGCGCTTGATGAGGTTCGCCTCCAGAAGCAGCGCCTCGGTCTCCGTGCGCGTGGTGACGAACTCCATGTTCGCCGTCTGGCGGATCATCTGCGTGATGCGGTTGGAATGGCCGCGGCCCTGCGCGTAGTTCGTCACGCGCTTCTTGAGGCTGCGGGCTTTGCCGACATAGAGCACGTCGCCGTCCGCATTGAACATGCGGTAGACGCCGGGGCTGTTCGGCAGGCGCTTGACGAAGGCCTGGATCAGCTCCGCGCCTATGAGGCCCTGCGGCACGTCGCCGCCTTCGTTCCAGTCGATGCCCGGGGCCGAAAGGCCGGACACGGGGCCGCCTTCTGCCGGGCTCTCGGCAAGCTCGTCCTCGTCCTCCGCCTCGTTCTCGTCATAGAGGATGCCGCCATCCTCCACCTTCCGGGTGTTCATTCCGCGATCTCCGCGACGTCTGGGGTTTCCCAGGCGAGATGCTGCCCGCCGTCGAGCGCTATCATTTGCCCCGTAATGGATGGCGTGTCGAACAAAAAGCGAACTGTTCGGCCGAATTCCGCAAGACCGGGGCCGCGGCGCAGGATCAGTCCGTCCAGTTGTGCCTGGAAATCGGTGTCGTTCTGCCGCTCGTTCGGCAGCGACGGGCCGGGGCCGATGGCATTGACGCGCACGCGCGGGGCAAAGCTCTGCGCCATGGTGCGGGTCGCCATCCAGAGCGCCGCCTTGGAGAGCGTATAGGAATAGTAGCGCGGCGTCGGGTTCCAGACGCGCTGGTCGATGATGTTGACGATGGAGCCCGCCGCGTCCGCGGGAAGCTGCCGCACGAAGTCGCGCGCAAGCACCGACGGCGCCTTCACATGCACGGCGAAATGCCGGTCGAACAGGGCCTGCTCCAGGGTCTCGACCGTGTCCGGCTTGAAGAGGGAGGCATTGTTGACGAGAAGGCCGAGCGGCCCGACCGCGGCCACCGCCGCCTCGATCAGCCCGGCGGTCGCCCGCTCGTCCACAAGGTCGCAGGAAAGGGCGACCGCTTTCACGCCTTGCTCGCGCAGCGACCGGGCGAGGGCCTCCGCCTCCTTGATCGACGTGTTCGCATGGATGGCGAGCGAGAAACCGTGCGCCGCGAGATCGTCCACGATGGCCTTGCCGATCCGCTTCGCGCCGCCCGTCACGAGGGCCGTCTTTTGGGGCTGCTTCAAGAAAAGTCCGTCCTGCCGATTCACTTGGTTGACCGGCCAAAGATATAGACATTCGCGGGCGGGCTTAAACTCCCTCGGAGAAAAGGTTTCGGAAAATTTAACCTGAAAGCCATGGAAGAAGTAGATTTAAGTATATTCTGCCGGTTTCGTTCAACATTTGAATTATGGTTAACAAATTCCATGTTGTTGAAAAGTCACATCCAATTTGTGCCGCCTCGCCGCCACAATCATATCACAATTTGGCTCTTCCATTTCCTCAATCTTTATTCAATTTCCCCTCAACCGGGCAGGGCTGAATTGGAAATGACGATGCCCGATCGCCTCCCAGAAAAGGGCGTCGTTCAGTAAAGGAGAATATCATGCGTACACTCATCGCCACCCTCATCGCTTCGACCGTTTCCCTGGCCGCCTTCCAGGTTGCCCAGGCTGCCGACGCCGTCGAAGAAGTTCCGCAGGCTCCGGCCGCCGACTATTCCGAGCCGGTCGCAAGCGGCAACTGGGCCGGCGCCTATGTCGGTGGTACGGCAAGCTGGCAGCGCGCCAAGATGAACGACGCCAAGGGCAATGCCATCGGCGGCGGCGTCTACGGCGGCTACAACATGCAGAGCGGCCAGATCGTCTACGGTGGCGAAACCGACCTGAACTACTCGGGCGTCGACACCCACAACGGCGGCATCACCACTCAGCAGGGTCTCAACGGCTCGCTGCGCGGCCGTGTCGGTATCGACCTCAACCCGGTCCTTCTCTACGGTACGGCTGGTCTTGCGGCCTCCAACATCGAAGTGGAGAACGCTGCCGGTGCAAGCGACGACCACACCGCTCTCGGCTGGACGGCCGGCGTCGGTGCGGAAGCCTTCGTGACCAACAACATCACGGCGCGCGTCGAATACCGCTACAGCGACTACCAGAGTAAGGACTACGACCTCGGCGCCACCACGGTTCGCGCCGACGACAAGGACCACGCCATCCGCGTCGGTCTCGGCGTGAAGTTCTAAGCCGAACGGCTCCGGACATTATGGAAAGGCCCTCCGCGAGGAGGGCCTTTTTCGTTTGGGCTCAGGCCTTGAACCTGGCGTAGTCGGGGAAGACGGCCTCGAAGCGCGAGAGATAGCGCTTCAATTTCGGCCGGCCGCGCTGCCACTGGCCGGTAAAGCGCAGCTCGATGTAGCGCAGCATGGCGGCGAGGGCGAAATGGCCGCCGTTCGGCTTTTTGCCGAGGCGCGGCATGTTGGCCTCGAGGTGATCGAGCGCCCGTTCCACCTTCTGCCATTGCCGGTCGATCCAGCCCTGGTGGATCTTTTCTTCCGGGCGCAGACGCCGTTCGTAGACGATGGCGAGCAGGCAGTCGCAGACGCCGTCGGCCGTCGCCTCCAGCACGTCCGCCTCCGTGCGCTTTGCGGCGTTGCGCGGATAGAGCGCGCCGCGCGTCTGGCGGTCGATGTAATTCATGATCGCCCGGCTGTCGTAGACGGAAAGGCCCTCGTCGGTCACGAGCACCGGGATCTTGCCGAGCGGGTTGACGGCGGCAAGCTCCGACGGAGTCGTCGATGTGTCGACGGCGACCGCCTCGGCAGGAAGGCCTGCATAAAGTGCGGCCATGCGCACCTTGGTGGAATAGGGCGAGGCATCGGAATAGAAGATCTTCATGGATAGCTCCTAGATTGGGCAGGCTAGCGGATGGGCGGCTGCTGGATGGACCCGGCGCGGCAGCCCGCCCGGTCGACGGCAGGGCAGGCGCGGAAGGTGAGGTCGGCCGTCATGCAGATGCGGACCTCTTCCAGTTGCCCGCCCGCGCAGGTGACGGCGATGCCCTTGCGCGCAAGGCCGGGATTGGCCGCGGCAAAGGCCTCTTCCACCGCATCGGGCGAAACGCGCTTGGCTCCGTGCTGCGTTTCGAGGCCCGGCGGGATGCGGACGCGCTCGAAGGCCGCGCGCGCGACCGTGAAATAATCCCTCTGGGAAAGGCCGGAGCAACTGCCGTGCTTGCGCCATTCGTGGCCGATCAGGCCCATCGAGGGAATGATGTCGAAAAGCGTGCGGCCGAGGCTTTCAGGCACGCGGTCGGGCTCGCGCGTGGCGCAATATTCCGGATAGCCGCGCTCGTTCTGCGGCCAGAGCCCGTGCAGGATGAAGCCGTGGTTCTCGCCGCGCCGGCATTGCTGCGTGCGGCCGCCGGCGTCGTTCTCGGCGCACCAGGTCGGCGACCAGGAGAGCGAGAGGACGTAGAAATCGAAGCCTTTCCCGCGCGGAATCGCCGCCGTCGCGTGCGTCGCCGTGCGGCTCGTCTCCGCATTCGGTTTTTCCGCCGGCTTCTCCTCGCTGCAGCCGGTCAGCGCGGCGAGACCGGCGGCGAGCAGGCAGAAGAGGCGGGCGGGAAGGGGCATTATCGACGTCTCCGGTTCGGCGGGCGATTGTTGTCGCCGCCGGGCAAAGGTCAAGAGGCCTTCGCCTCGCCGGCGATCCAGAAGCTGCGGGCCGAGGCGAAACGGTCCTGTGCCAGCCGCTCCTTGAGGAAAGGCAACAGCACGTCGAGCTCCTGTTTCAGCGTATAGGGCGGGTTGACGACGATGAGGCCGGAGCCCGTCAGCCCCGTCGTCTCGCGGTCGCTTCGCACGACAAGCTCGGCGCAGAGCATCTTGGCAATGCCCGTCTCCTTCAGCGCCTTGTGTAAGGCGGCGACGGGTGCACCCTTCTTCAGCGGATACCACAGGCAATAGACCCCGCCGGCAAAGCGGCGAACGGCCTTTTCGAGCCCGTCCACCAGCCGCTCGTATTCGCCCTCGATCTCGAAGGGCGGATCGACCAGCACGATGCCGCGCTTCTCCTTCGGCGGCAGGTGCGCGCCGAGCGAGAGCCAGCCGTCGAGATGGGTGATGCGGCTCTGGAAGTCGCCGTCGAAGAGCCGGTGCAGCGTCTCGTAGTCGTCCGGGTGCAGTTCCATGGCGGACAGCCGGTCCTGCGGGCGGAAGAGCATGCGGGCAAGTTTCGGCGAGCCGGGATAAAGGGTTAGCCCGCCTTGCGGATTCAATGTGCGAACGGCTTCAAGGTATGGTGCAAGGATCGCCGCCGCCTCGGCCGGCATGTCGCCTTCGAGCAGCCGGCCGATGCCGTCCTTCCATTCGCCGGTCTTCTGCGCCTCTTCACTGGAAAGGTCGTAGAGGCCGATGCCGGCATGGGTGTCGAGCACGCGGAAAGCCTTGTCCTTGCCCTGCATGTAGAGGACGAGGCGGGCGAGCACGGCATGTTTCAGCACATCCGCGAAATTGCCGGCATGGTAGATATGGCGGTAGTTCATGCGGGATAACGCGCCCTGATGCGACGATGAATTGTTGCGATGGCAGAAGGTTTTGCCTTTTGGCCGTTCTGGCTCTGTCCTATAGAAAAGCCATGAACGTTGCGACCCCCATTCTCGGAAAACCGCGCATCGGCCATTCGGCCTGTCCGCACGACTGTCCCTCTACCTGCGCGCTCGATGTCGAGATCGGCTCGGACGGCCGCATGGGCCGCGTCAAGGGCAGCACCGCCAACAGCTACACGGCCGGCGTCATCTGCGCCAAGGTCGCCCGCTATGCCGACCGCCTCTATCATCCCGACCGGCTGATGAAGCCCTTGGTGCGCCGGGGCGAGAAGGGCGGCGGCGACTGGACCGACATCTCGTGGGAGGCCGCGCTCGACGCCATTGCCGAGAACTTCGTCAAGGCCGAGCAGGCCCATGGCAGCGAGGCCGTCTGGCCCTATTTCTACGCCGGCACGATGGGCCTCGTGCAGCGCGATTCCATCGAGCGGCTGCGCCATGCCAAGCGCTATTCCGGCTTCTTCGATTCCATCTGCACCAATCCGGCCTGGACCGGCTTCACCATGGGCGCCGGCACGCTGCGTGGGCCCGATCCGCGCGAGATGGCGAAGTCCGATTGCGTGGTGATCTGGGGCACCAACGCCGTCTCCACGCAGGTCAACGTGATGACCCATGCCGTGAAGGCGCGCAAGGAACGGGGCGCCAAGATCGTCGTCATCGACGTCTACGACAATCCGACGATGAAACAGGCGGACCTCGCGCTGAAGCTGCGCCCCGGCACGGACGCGGCGCTCGCCTGTGCCGTCATGCACGTCGCCTTCCGCGACGGCCATGCCGACCGCGCCTATATGGAAAAGTTCGCCGACGACCCGGCCGGTCTCGAGGCCCATCTTGCAAGCCGCGATCCCGTCTGGGCGGCGGCGATCACCGGCCTCTCGGTGGAGGAGATCGAGACCTTCGCGGCGCTCGTCGGACGCACCAGGCGCAGCTTCTTCCGCCTCGGCTACGGCTTTACCCGTGGGCGCAACGGTGCCGTCTCCATGCATGCGGCGCTTTCCGTCGCCACCGTGCTCGGCTCGTGGCAATACGAGGGCGGCGGGGCCTTCCACAGCAATTCCGGCATCTTCCACCTGCGCCGGTCCGAGCTGATGGGGCTGAAGCTCGTCGACCCGGATATCCGCCTGCTCGACCAGTCGCAGATCGGCCCCATCCTGACGGGGGATGCCGTGGCGCTGCGCGGGCGCGGCCCCGTGACGGCCATGCTCATTCAGAACACCAATCCCGTGAACGTCGCGCCCGAGCAGCGCCTCGTGAAGCAGGGTTTCCTGCGTGACGACCTTTTCGTCGCCGTGCACGAGCAGTTCATGACGGACACGGCCGAGCTCGCCGATATCGTGCTGCCTGCCACCATGTTCGTCGAACATGACGACATGTACCGCGGCGGCGGCCACCAGCATATCCTGCTCGGCCCCAAGCTCGTCGAGCCGCCCGCGACGGTGCGCACCAACCTCTTCGTCATCGAGGAACTGGCAAGACGCCTCGGCGTCGCCGGCATGCCGGGCTTCGGCCTTTCCGAGCGCGAGCACATCACGCGCATGCTGCCCTATTACGAGACGGACTTCGACGGGCTGAAGGAACAGAGGTGGATCGACTGCCAGCCGGATTTCGAGGCGTCGCATTTCCTCAAGGGCTTCGGCTTTCCGGACGGAAGATTCCGCTTCCGCCCCGACTGGACGGGAACGCCCGCGCCCAACAAGCCGCCCAAGGCGCTCGGCGCCTTCGGCCCGCACGCGGCGCTACCGGTCTTTCCGGATCATGTCGAGATCATCGAGGCGGCGGATACCGAGCATCCCTTCCGCCTCGCCACCTCGCCGAACCGCTCCTTCCTCAATTCCACCTTCAGCGAGACGAAGGTCTCGCGGGAGCGCGAGGGGCGTCCGGAAGTGATGATCCATCCCGAGGACGCGGCGGCGAACGGTATCGCCGATGGCGACGTCGTCCGCCTCGGCAATAGGCGCGGCGACATCCGCCTCCACGCCCGCATCACCGGCGATGCCAAGCCCGGCGTGCTGATCGCCGAGGGCATCTGGCCGAATTCCGCCCATCTCGACGGCGAGGGCATCAACGTGCTGACGGGATCCGACCCCATCGCGCCCTATGGCGGCGCCGCCTTCCACGACAACCGCGTCTGGCTGCACAAAGCCTGACCACACAGGAATTTCTATGCTTGTAGAAACGCCGTCGCCCATCCGCATCGTCGAGCAGAACACGGTCTGGAAGCGCTTCATACACCTGCGCACCCTCGTTCTGGAGCAGACGCGTACGGACGGCCGGGTCGAGTGGCTCGACCGTGAAGTGCATGACCACGGGGCCGCCGCCGCGATCCTGCTCGTCGATCCTGCGCGCCGCTCGGTGGTTCTCGTGCGCCAGTTCCGCCCCGGCGCCTTCTTCGGCGGCCATCCGGACGGCTTCCTGCTGGAAGTGCCGGCAGGCCTGCTCGACGACGACAGCCCGGAAGATGCCATCGTCCGCGAGGCGATGGAGGAGACCGGCTATGCCGTTCGCGACGTCACTCATCTCTTCGACATGTATTCGAGCCCCGGCACACTGACCGAGCGCGTCTCGTGCTTTGCAGCGCATATCGACAGCGCAAGGCGCGAGGGCAGGGGCGGCGGCGTCGACGGCGAGGGGGAGGACATCGAGATCGTCGAGATGCCGATCGACGAAGCCTACGCCCTCATCGGCAACGGCGGCATCGTCGACGCCAAGACGATCATGATGCTGCAATGGCTGATGCTCAATCGGGAGTTTGCC
>CBIMFD010000032.1:0-18993 GCA_966243085.1 uncultured Shinella sp. | reverse complement strand
GCCACAGCTACGAGGAGCACGCGTGATGATGGTTGCGAAGGCCCCTCCCCAACCCCTCCCCACAAGGGGGAGGGACTTACGATGCCGCTCCCTCCACGTTTCCTTGAAAAGGCTACTGCTAGCAGAAGCGATACAAGGGCATGAGACGGCACGGCAGGTTAAGTCCCTCCCCCTTGTGGGGAGGGGTTGGGGAGAGGCCTTCGTGGGAGATTGGGGAGGGGCCTTCACCATGCCGCACTCTAACATCACGCCAAAAACGAGAACCCGCGCCCGCACCCTGCGCCACGAACTGACGAAAGCGGAACAGGTCATGTGGGATATCCTGCGCGATTTCCGCCCTCGCGGAGCACGCTTTCGTCGCGAAACCCCGATCGGTCCCTACATTGCAGATTTCTCCTGGCTTTCAGCACGCGTCGTTGTCGAGGTCGATGGAGATAGCCATGAAACGGACAGCGGCCGCCGTCACGATTTTCGGCGGGATGCATTCCTGAAATCGCAGGGCTTTACCGTCCTGCGCTTCGACAACGATCGGGTTCTCGACGGTCCGGATCACGTCGTTCTCACGATTGAAGGCCGGATCGCCGCCCATTTGACGAAGGAACATGCCTTCGCACACATGCCGGCGCGGAGCTGAACCATGGGCGAGACACGCTTCCTCCGCGACCGCCTGCTGCCGATATGCACGGTGCTGCTCGCCCTCCTCGTCCTCTGGTACGTCTTCGTCGTCGTGCTGAATGCGCCGTTCGAGCGTGACACGGCCGCACGGGCCGGCGGGACGATCGGCTTCATGGAGCTCTTGCCGAAGACGATGATGCAGGAGCGGCCCGTGCTGCCGGCGCCGCACCAGGTCTTCGCCGAACTGTGGGACACGACGGTCAACAAGGCGATCACCTCCAAGCGCAGCCTCGTCTACCACGCCTGGATCACGCTTTCGGCAACGCTGCTCGGCTTTGCCATGGGCGCCGCGCTCGGCATCCTGCTCGCCGTCGCCATCGTGCACAACCGCGCCATGGACCGCTCGCTGATGCCCTGGGTCATCGCCAGCCAGACGATCCCCATCCTCGCCATCGCGCCGATGATCATCGTCGTCCTGAACGCCATCGGCATTTCCGGCCTGATGCCGAAGGCGCTGATCTCGACCTATCTTTCCTTCTTCCCCATCGTCGTCGGCATGGTGAAGGGCCTGCGCAGCCCCGAGCAGATCCAGCTCGACCTGATGCATACCTACAACGCCTCGGCCATGCAGACCTTCTGGAAGCTGCGCTGGCCCGCTTCCATGCCCTATCTCTTCACCTCGCTGAAGGTGGCGGTCGCCATCTCGCTCGTCGGCGCCATCGTCGGGGAACTGCCGACGGGTGCGGTCGCCGGCCTCGGCGCGCGGCTGCTTGCCGGCTCCTATTACGGCCAGACGGTGCAGATCTGGGCGGCGCTCTTCATGGCGGCGGGCGTGGCGGCGCTGCTCGTCATCGTCGTCGGCATCGCGCACAATCTCGTCCTAAAGCGCATGGGGGCACGGGCATGAACCTTTCCGTCCTGATCGCCGCCGTCGTCTTCTGGCTCGCCGCCTGGGCCTTCAACGAATGGCTCGTACGGCGGAAGTTCCGGAACACCGCCGCCGACCGCGCGACCCGCCTTGCCGTGCCACTGATCTTCGGCGCCACCATCCTCGTCCTGTGGGAGGGCATCGTCCGGGGCTTCAATGTGCCCTCGGTACTGCTGCCGCCGCCGAGCATGATCTGGGGCCGGCTGATCGGCTCCGTGCCGACGCTCTGGGCAGACTTCCGCCAGACATTCCTCAAGTCCGTGCTCGTCGGCTATGCGCTCGGCTGCGGGCTCGGCTTCCTCGTCGCCATCCTCATCGACCGCTCGCCCTTCCTGCAGAAGGGCCTGCTGCCGCTCGGCAACTTCGTCTCGGCGCTGCCGGTCATCGGCGTCGCGCCCATCATGGTCATGTGGTTCGGCTTCGACTGGCAGTCCAAGGTCGCCGTCGTCGTCATCATGACCTTCTTCCCCATGCTGGTGAACACGGTCTCCGGCCTTGCCGCGACCAGCCACATGGAGCGCGATCTGATGCGCACCTACGCTGCCGACTGGTTCCAGACGCTGGTGAAATTGCGCCTGCCGGCCGCCTGGCCCTTTATCTTCAATGCCCTCAAGATCAACTCCACCCTCGCGCTGATCGGCGCGATCGTCGCCGAATTCTTCGGAACGCCCATCGTCGGCATGGGCTTCCGGATATCCACGGAAGTGGGCCGCATGAATGTCGACATGGTTTGGGCCGAAATCGCGGTCGCCGCGGTGGCTGGCTCCGCCTTCTACGGGATCGTCGCGCTCATCGAACGGGCGGTCACGTTCTGGCACCCGTCTGTCCGCGGTGGACAGGCGTAACAAGAAGAAAGAGGGAACTGACATGAAAACGAAGATCGCATCGCTGCTAATGGCAAGCGCCTTCTCGCTTGCCGCGTTCCAGGCCGGGGCCGCCGACAAGGTGGTCCTGCAGCTCAAATGGGTGACCCAGGCCCAGTTCGGCGGCTATTACGTCGCCAAGGACAAGGGCTTCTACGAAGAAGAAGGCCTCGACGTCGAGATCAAGCCGGGCGGCCCGGACATCGCCCCCGCGCAGGTGATTGCCGGCGGCGGCGCCGACGTCATCGTCGACTGGATGCCGTCTGCCCTTGCCACGCGCGAGAAGGGCGTGCCGCTCGTCAACATCGCCCAGCCCTTCAAGTCCTCCGGCATGATGCTGACCTGTCTCAAGGAATCCGGCGTCAAGAGCCCCGACGACTTCAAGGGCAAGACGCTCGGCGTCTGGTTCTTCGGCAACGAATATCCGTTCCTCTCCTGGATGAGCCACTTGAAGATTCCGACCGACGGCGGGCCGGACGGCGTGACGGTGCTCAAGCAGGGCTTCAACGTCGATCCGCTGATCCAGAAGCAGGCCGCCTGCATCTCCACCATGACCTACAACGAATATGGTCAGGTGCTCGATGCCGGCATCAAGCCGGAGGATCTCGTGACCTTCAAGTACGAGGATCAGGGCGTCGCCACGCTGGAGGACGGCCTCTATGTGCTGGAGGACAAGCTCGAGGACCCGGCCTTCAAGGAGAAGATGATCAAGTTCGTGCGGGCCTCCATGAAGGGCTGGAAATATGCCGAGGAGAACCCAGACGAGGCCGCCGAGATCGTGCTGGAGAACGACTCGACCGGCGCACAGACCGAGGCGCACCAGAAGTTCATGATGGGCGAGGTCGTCAAGCTGACCGCCGGCTCCGACGGCTCGCTCGATGAGGCGGACTACAAGCGGACGGTGGAATCCCTGCTTGCCGGCGGTTCCGACCCGGTCATCTCCAAGGAGCCGGAAGGCGCCTGGACGCACGAAATCACCGACGAAGCGCTGAAGTAACAGCTCACGCCCGGAAAGAACGGACGTGCGGGGAGCCTCCTCCCCGCACGTTTTGTTTTGCCGGAACGCCTTGCAGAAATGCCGGTTAACTAAAATAATGAGGCACCATTTCGTTACCCCTTGTAAGCTCGGCGAACGCCGATTACATAGACCGCACGAGAGGAACAAGAGGAGCCGGAACCGGCTTCTCCCGTGTCCGCCATGCAGACGAAATGCAGGTCCGGCCAGAAAATCACAAGAACGCCCGGACCCTGGATCATAAATTCATGCTTTGGGAAAGTTTGGCCTATGGCTTCTGGACACCGGAATGTTTTTTCTCTTTCCATCGTCGCCCTTCTGGCGGCAAGCCCCGCTTTCGCCGCCGACGCGGCCACGGGTGAAGCGACTGCGCAGCAGCAGACGCAGAACCTTCCGGCGATCGTCGTCACCGCTGCCGAAATGCGCCCCATCGTCGATCGGGTGATCGCGACCGGCACGGTGCAGGCCGTCGAGGAAGTCTATGTCACGCCCCTCGTCGAGGGCCTTTCCATCCGCACGCTCGAAGCCGATGTCGGCGACAGGGTCGAGGCCGGCGGCACGCTCGCCACGCTGAACGACGATGCGCTCGTGCTGCAGAAGAGCCAGACCGAGGCGACGCTCGCCAAGGCCGAAGCCGCGCTCGCGCAGATCAAGGCGCAGCTCGCCGAAGCCAAGGCGAATGCCGAGGAAGCCGTCAGCGCCCGCGACAGGGCGCAGAAGCTCGTCAAGTCCGGCTCGCAGTCGCAGGCCGCCGTCGACCAGGCCGTCGCCGCCGCGGATGCCGCGCTCGCCCGCGTCCGCTCCGCCGAACAGGCGATCGCCGTCTCCGAGGCCGACATCAAGGTGGCGCAGTCGCAGATCGACGACATCGATTTGAAGCTCGCCCGCACGGCGGTGAAGTCGCCGGTCGCCGGGGTCGTCTCGGCCCGCACGGCCAAGATCGGCGCGATCGCCAGCGGCTCCGGCTCGCCGCTCTTCACCGTCATCCGCGACGGCGAGATCGAGCTGAAGGCCGATGTCGCCGAAGACGGCATCCTCAAGCTCGAGCCGGGCCAGAAGGCGACCGTCACGCTCGCCGGCGGCGCCGCGACGCTCTCCGGCAAGGTCCGCCTTGTCGAGCCGACGCTCGACCCGCAAAGCCGTCTCGGCCATGTCTACATCCGCTTCGACGAACCGGGCAAGGCACGCGCCGGCATGTTCGCCAGCGCCGAAATCGTCGCCGAAGAGAAGCAAGGCATCACCCTGCCGCTCTCGGCCGTCACCGCGACCGACGGCGAGACGGTGGCCCGCAAGGTGGAGAACGGCATCGTGACGCTGGTGCCGGTCGAAACCGGCATTCAGGACGGACAGGTGATCGAGATCGTCAAGGGCCTTTCGGCCGGCGACGAAGTGGTCGCCAAGGCCGGCGCCTATGTCCGCGACGGCGACCGGATCAATCCGGTTCATGCCGAAGAGGCTTCGGCTGCAAAATGACGCGAAGGCTCCGCCACAGCGGGGTCGCCTCCGCAACCGGGCGGAAGGCAATGCCGGGCTGGGGCGCCCGGTCGCATGACGGGCAAGCCGGAGGAGCCGGCGCCCGGGCAACGTCTGGTCTCTTACCGAGGACTTTGGGGACATGAACTTTTCAGCTTGGTCCATTCGCAATCCGATTGCGCCGCTGCTGGCGTTTTTCCTGCTGGTCTATGTCGGCATCCAGTCCTTCTATTCGCTGCCTATCACGCGCTTCCCCAATATCGACGTGCCGGTCGTCGCCGTCACGGTGACGCAGAGCGGCGCCGCCCCGGCCGAGCTCGAAGTCCAGGTGACGAAGGAGATCGAGGACGCGGTCGCCGGCATCGAGGGCGTCGACGACATCATGTCGACCGTCACCGATGGCAGTTCCGTCACCTCCATCCTGTTCAAGATCGAAAAGCCGACCAACCAGGCGCTTCAGGACGTCAAGGACGCGATCGACCGCATTCGCAGCGACCTGCCGGCATCGGTCGAGGAGCCGGTCGTCACCAAGATCGACGTCGAAGGCCAGGCGATCCAGACCTTCGCCGTTTCCTCGCCCAACATGACGCTGGAAGAACTCTCCTGGTTCGTCGACGACAAGGTCAAGCGTGCGCTGCAGGGCCAGCCCGGCATCGGCAAGATCGACCGCTTCGGCGGCGCCGACCGTGAGGTGCGCGTCGCTCTCAACGCCGACAAACTGGAGGCCTTCGGCGTCACCGCCGCCGACGTGAACCGCCAGATCCGCGCCATGAACACGGATACCGGCTCGGGCCGCGGCCAGATCGCCGGCTCCGAACAGGCGATCCGCACGCTCGGCGACGCCCGATCCGTCGAAAAGCTGACCAACACGATGATCGCGCTGCCGAACGGCCGTTTCGTGCGGCTGTCCGAGCTCGGCAGGATCTCCGATACCTACGAGGAACCGCGCTCCTTCTCGCGCTTCAACGGCAACCCCGTCGTGACCTTCGCGGTCTTCCGCTCCAAGGGTGCCAGCGAAGTGACGGTCGCCGAATCCGTCGACGCGGCGCTCGAAGGCGTACGCAAGCAATATCCGGACGTCTCCATCCAGCTCGTCGACGATGCGGTCTACTTCACCTACGGCAACTACGAGGCTGCGCTCCACACGCTGCTCGAGGGCGCGCTGCTGGCCGTCGCCGTGGTTCTGCTCTTCCTGCGCAACTGGCGGGCGACGCTGATTTCCGCCGTCGCGCTGCCGCTCTCGGCGATCCCGACCTTCTTCGTCATGGACATGCTCGGCTTCTCGCTGAACCTCGTCTCCTTCCTCGCGCTCACGCTCGCCACCGGCATTCTCGTCGATGACGCGATCGTGGAGATCGAGAACATCGCGCGGCACATCCGCATGGGCAAATCGCCCTACCGCGCCGCCATCGAGGCGGCCGACGAGATCGGCCTTGCGGTGATCGCCACCACCTTCACCATCATCGCTGTCTTCGTGCCGGTCTCGTTCATGCCGGGCATTCCGGGCCAGTATTTCATCCAGTTCGGCCTGACGGTCGCGGTGGCGGTGTTCTTCTCGCTCGTCGTCGCCCGCCTCATCACGCCGGTCATGGCGGCCTATCTGATGCGCTCGGGCGATGCCGACGGCCATGGCGAGGAGAAGGAAGGCCGCTTCATGCGCGGCTATACCTGGCTCGTCAGCAAGACGGCCGGCACCTGGTATGCCCGCTATGCGACCCTCGTCGCGGCCATCATCTTCCTCGTCGCCTCGGTGGGCCTGCTCTTCACCGTGCCCGGCAGCTTCATGCCGCCGGAGGACGCCTCGCGCGTCGTGCTCTCCATCGAGCTTCCGCCGGATGCCATGCTTGAGGATACCGACCGCACGACGACTGAGATCTACGACCGGATCAAGGACATCGACGGCGTGGAAAGCGTCTTCGTGCTCGGCGGCTCCTCGCCGAAGGGCGACCTCGAACTGCGCCGCGCCTCGGTGACGGTCATCCTCGACAAGCTCGAACATTCGCTCGCCTACAAGCTGGTGAACGACGTTCTCGGCCGCCTGCCGCTGATCGGCCCGCATCTGCCGAAGATGGAGGCCCACGGGCGCCTCCGCCCGCAATGGGAGATCGAGAAGCAGATCTTCGCGAGCCTGCGCGACATTCCGGACGTGCGCATCATCAAGCTCAACGACCGCGGCGAGCGTGACCTTGCGTTCAACCTCCTCTCCAACAACGAGGCGGACCTCAACAACACCGTCGCCCTCCTGGAATCCAAGCTGCGCGCCGACCCGGCTCTTGCCAATGTCAGCTCGGAAGGCTCGCTGCCGCGGCCGGAGTTGCAGATCCGTCCGCGCGACGACGAGATGGCCCGCCTCGGCATCACCACGGCGCAGATCGCCGAAGTGGTGCGCGTCGCCACCATCGGCGACATCGACTCGCAGCTTTCCAAGGTCTCGCTGGACGACCGGCTGATCCCCATCCGCGTGCAGCTCGACCGCAGCTTCCGCACCGACCTTGCCGCCATCCGCAACCTGAAGGTCCAGGCCGCCGGCGGCCAGTTCGTGCCGCTCTCCTCCGTCGCGGACATTGCCTATTCGGAAGGCCCGAGCTCGGTGAAGCGGCACAACCGCAACCGCGTCGTCGAGATCGGCTCGGACCTGAAGCCGGACGTGGCGCTCGACACGGCCATCGCCCGCTTCAAGGAGATAGCCAACAGCATCGACATGCCGCCGACCGTGCAGTTCGCCGAAAGCGGCGACGCGAAGATCCAGGCCGAGATGCAGCAGTCCTTCGGCAATGCCATGCTGCTCGGCCTGCTTCTGGTGCTGATGGTGCTGATCCTGCTCTTCAAGGACGTGATCCAGCCTTTCACCATCTTGCTCTCGCTGCCGCTCGCCATCGGCGGCGTGGCCGCCGGCCTGATCCTCACGCAGAACGCGCTCTCCATGCCCGTCCTCATTGGCATCCTGATGCTGATGGGCATCGTGACGAAGAACGCGATCCTGCTGGTCGACTTCGCCATCGAGATGCGCCGCCATGGCATGGAGCGGGTCGAGGCCATGATCGAGGCCGGACGCAAGCGCGCCCGCCCCATCGTCATGACCTCCATCGCCATGTCGGCCGGCATGCTGCCCTCGGCGCTCGGCGTCGGCGAAGGCGGCGCGTTCCGCTCGCCGATGGCGATCGCCGTGATCGGCGGCATCATCGTTTCGACGGTGCTGTCGCTCGTCGTCGTGCCGTCCTTCTTCCTGATCATGGACGACCTGTCGCGCCTGCTCGGCTGGGCCTTCGGCCGCTTCGTCGGCAAGAAGGAGAAAGAGCCGGAGGCCATGGAGCCCGCCGACCTCACCCGCCTTGCCGGCGAAACCGCACGCGACGTCGACGAACTGGAAAAGCGCATCGAAACGCTCGAAAACCGCACCGGCGAGCGCAAGCCCTTCAGCGTGGTGCACCATTCGACGCTCGCCGCGGAGTAGACGACGCACCGTTACGAAACGAACGGCAGCGGCCGGCGCTCGGATGAGCGCCGGCCGCGTTCTTCATTGATCGAAATCAAATCACGCTTTCGCGACCTCGGTTATCGTCCTCCAATCGAAGAGCGAACGATGCCTGCGGGAGCATGGAGTGAGATCGATGAACAGGCTGATGAAGCCCGGCGCCCGGGAGCGTGAAACCCTGCTGAACTCCGCCCTTCTTTCCGCGCTCGGCGTGGAGAGCGTCGCGGCGATGATGGAGATCGCGGTGATCGGCAACCTGCCCGCCCGCCAGATCCTCTTCCGCGAAGGCGAACCGGCCGACATGCTGCATTGCGTGCTCTCCGGCTATGTCCGCCTCTACAAGCTCGATCCGGACGGCCGCGAGGCCGACGTGGAGCTCTACGGCCCCGGCGACCTGATCGGCGCAAGCGCGTTGCTCGACGGCGGCCGCTATGCCGTGACCGCACAGGCGGCCGAGCCGTCGCTGATCGCCCGCTTCGACCTCAAGCGCGTGCGCGAGATCGCAAGCCGCCGCACGGACCTCTGCACGGCGCTCGCCAATGCCCTGTCGGCGCAGCTTTCCAGGGTCTTCGCAAGCCTTGCCGACGACCGCCTGCACACGGCGCCGCAGCGCGTCGCACGCTACCTCCTCAGCCATTGCGCGCCGGACGGCAGGGCCGTCTCCTTCCGCCTGCCCTACCAGAAAAGCCTGCTTGCAGGAAAGCTGGGGCTCGCGCCGGAAGCCCTTTCCCGCGCCTTCTCCCTCTTGCGGAACCACGGCGTCAACGTGCGCGGGCGGCTCGTCCAGATCACCGACCCCGAGGCGCTCCGCCGGATCTGAGCGTCCTCAGCGACCGCGACCGGCCGCGGCCGCCCTGCGGCTCGGCGCCAGCAATTGCTCGCCCTCGTCCTCATGGACCGTGCGGTCGCGGCCGAACGACTTGGCGAGGTAGAGCGCGCGGTCGGCCCCCTCATAGGCCGATTCGAAGGAACGGCCGATCGGCCGGTTCGCGATCCCCGCCGACAGCGTGACGGCAAACGGCGTCTCCCCGCCCGCAATGCGCCGGTCGGCGACGGAACGGCGCGCCTCCTCGACGAGAAGATAGCAGTCGCTGCGATCCGAGCTTTTGACGAAGGCGGCGAACTTCTCGCCGCCGAAGCGCCCGACGAGGTGCCTCGGCAGGAATATCCGCCGCAATTCCTCGGCGACGGCGACGATGGCCGCATCGCCCGCGGCATGGCCGTGCCGGTCGTTGACGGCCTTGAAACGATCGATATCGAACAGCACGAAGAAGCCGGCGATATTGGCTTCGGCCAGCGCCTCCGTGAAGGCCTGGCGATTGTAAAGGCCCGAAAGCGTATCCAGCCGGCTGCGGCGCTCGAATTCGGCACGAGAGAGGGAGAGTTCGCGGATCGCCGTGCCGAGCAGCCAGGCAAGCAGCGTCGTGACGCTGGCGGCGATCACGACGGTCGTGGAACCGCCGAACCCGATGGCCGCGCGCAGCGAATAGGGCAGAAACCCGAAATGCGCCAGGATCGCCGCCACCATCAGATAGGATGCAGTCGCAAGCGTGGTCGCGACCAGGACGATGTTGAGAACGAAGGCAGAGATATCCGACTTCGTTTCAAAAACGCCAAGCTCGATCTGCGCCCTCAGCCAGAGGGCCAGCCTGCCACGCATCGATCTCTCCACAGGGCAATTTCCGAAAGGGGCGCAGGCGTCCCACGCTGGAAATTGCATCATGCCGCACCATGGTACGCCACCGCCCGCAAGGCGGAATGCACCCATACTCGCGCGAACCTTACGGTATTTTCTTTCAGGGACCGCTAATTCATTGAGTAGAAATTTAATGACCCGTTCCGATGCGGGACTTCTTTGAGACGTCTTCGCGTTTCACGCAGGTGAAAGCGGATGAAGGCGCTCGAGCCGGCCGCCGGCGATGCATTCCTCCACCCAGCGCCGCTCGGCGGCAAACGGATGCCATTGCCAGCCCTCGTGGCCGAAGCCGGCGATCGACACGCGGTCGCCCGCCGCGACGATATTGTCGAGCACATGAGCAATGACGATCAGCCCAGAACTCGGAACCACGTAGGGCTCCGGCGCGAAAGCGGCGAGCGAGAGATCGAGGCGGCGGTGGACCTCCGCGGGAACGACGGCGAGCCGCCGGCCGGTGACACCGGCAAAGGTCCTGAAGCCCGGCGTGTAGTCGTCGCAGAAATCGTCGAGATCGGGATGGCTCATGGCGAGCGGCGCGCGCATGGCGGCGAATATCTCGGCCGTGCGCACGCACCAGATTTCCCGCGCCTGCCGCACCGTCGCGCTCGCCTTCCAGCGCCCGCCCGCCAGCATTTCCAGCGCGGGCCGACCCGTATTGCAGACGGCGATGATATCGGTCCTCGTGCCGCCCGGCCCCGCCGAGCGGCAGCCGTTGAAGCGGATCACCAGGTCGGCGGCATCGATCGTCCCGGCCAGCCCCTCGGGAATGGCGCCGTTGCCGACGATGACGATGCTGCGGGGCATGGGGCGTTCCTCAGTCGCCCGGCTCATAGAAGGCCTTCAATTCGGCCGTGCGCTTGCGTGTCAGATCCGCGAGGCAGCCGGAAACCAGCATGGGTTCCATGGAACCGCCACGGGCCTCGAAGCCGGCCAGATCGCACTGGCCGTCGCGGTAGCCGATCCACGCGCGCTGGCCGCGCCTCAGGGCATCGAGGGCGCCGACAAGCTGCTCGTCGATGTCCTTCAGCTCCCTGTCCATGGTCTCCGCCGCCGCAACCGCCTTCTTGTAGACGGCGTTCAGTTCGTCGTCGGCTTCCTGATAGTCGCGGCCGGCGCAGATGTTCAGCTCCATCTGCGTGGTGGCATTATCGCAGTCGACGTCCGGCTGGTCGTTCTGCGCGGCGGCAAGGGACAGCGAGAGCATGAAAGCCGCGCAGGCGGCAAGGAACGGCAGACGCGGGATCATGTCACGCAGCCCGCGAAGGCTTGCAGCCTTCGGCTTTGAGGACCCTCTTCGTCGAGGCCGGATACTTTGCGAGCATGGCGACGGGCCGCACCGGCCGGCGCACGAGGTCGCCGCCGCAATTGGGGCAGACGCGGGAAAGAACACTCTCCACGCAATCGGCGCAGAAGGTGCATTCAAAGGTACAGATCATCGCCTCCGGGCTTGCGGGCGGAAGATCACGGTCACAGCATTCGCAGTTCGGCCTGAGTTCGAGCATGGTCCACCTTGTCTGTTCGTTGCCGGAACAATCCGGACTTTCGGCACGCCGGCCCCGTCGCGCAAGCGGGAAATGAGGAGCGGGTTTCTTTTTCCGCCGTCAAGCCGCCCGCAGCCATGAAAAAGCCCGGCACAAGGCCGGGCCGAGGTGGATGCGGCCGGGCGGCGGCGATGCGCCGCCCGCTCCGTCAGCAATGATTATTCGTTTTCGGCGTAGGTGTACTTGCCGTCTTCACCCTTCTTCCAGGTGTAGAGGACGTAGTCCGGACGGGTGATGTCGCCCTTCTCGTCGAAGGAAAGTTCGCCGATAGCCGTCTGGAACGGGCCGTTCGCCTTGAGCGCTTCTGCGACGGCCTGGGGGTCGTTGCCGCCGGCAGCCTTGGCGGCTTCGGCGATGACCTGGAGGGCTGCGTAGGAGTAAAGCGTATAGGCTTCCGGTTCGAAGCCGGCAGCGCGGAACTTCTCGACGAGCTCCTTGGCGGCCGGGTTCTTGCGCGGGTCCGGAGCGAAGGTCATCAGCGTGCCGTCGACGGCGTCGCCGGCGATGGAAGCCAGCTCGTTCGAGACGATGCCGTCACCCGAGATGAACTGAGCCTTCAGGCCCTGGTCCGCGGACTGGCGCTCGATGAGGCCGAACTCGGTGTGAAGGCCGCCCCAGTAGACGACGGAAACGCCGGCTTCCTTCATCTTGGCGATGAGGGCCGAGAAGTCCTTGTCGCCGATGTTGACGCCTTCGTAGATGGCTTCAGTGACGCCGGCTTCGTTCATGAACTTCTTGGTTTCGTCGGCAAGACCCTGACCGTACGGCGTCTTGTCATGCAGAACGGCAACCTTGGCGTCCTTGAAGTTGGCGGCGATGAAGGAACCTGCTACGGCGCCCTGCTGGTCGTCACGGCCGCAGGTACGGAAGGTGTTCCACAGGCCCCGCTCCGTGTAGGTCGGGTTGGTGGAAGCCGGGGAAACCTGGAGAATGCCGTTTTCGGCATAGATTTCCGAAGCCGGGATGGAAACGCCCGAGTTGAAGTGGCCGACAACGAACTTCACGCCGTCAGCGACGAACTTGTTGGCGACGGAAACGCCCTGCTTCGGGTCGGAAACGTCGTCGCCGAGCACGACCTTGATCTGCTCGCCGTTGATGCCGCCGGCAGCGTTGATGTCCGCGGCAGCCTGTTCGACGCCCTTCTGGATCTGCGCGCCGAAAGCGGCGTTCGGGCCGGTAATCGGGCCGCCGACGCCGATCAGGATGTCGGCCCAGGCGCTGCCGCTGAAAGCGACCATTGCAGCCAAAGCGACAGCCGACATGAGAGACTTCTTCATATTGTTACTCCCAAATTTAAGAGCGGGTTCGTTACAACCGGCCGCAACACCCGCATTCATTGCGCCGATATCGTTATGCCGTGGCCGAGATCGGCCGCGGAGTTCCCTCTGGTTATTTGGACTTCCAGGAAAAAGCCGAGGCCTTTTCATAGAGCCAGTAGTAGTTGTTGGTCATCTGCCGCGTGCGGTAGTAGCGGAAGCCGAGCGTAGCAAACAACAAAAGCACGACCGTGTCCACGGCATAGTATTGCACCGTCAGCATCGTACCCTCGAAGAGCGCATGGTGGACGAAGCGGATGGCGACGCCGAGCAGCAGCACGTAGACGACCAGCGTCCGGTAGTTCTGCCAGTTCTCCGCGACGCTCTTGCCCGTGCGCCAGGCGGTCCAGCCGCCCATGATGATGGTGATGAAGAGGAACTGCCAGATGGACGGTTCTTCGTAGAGAATTCCCTGCATTGTCTTGTCTCCCCTAGACCCGCCTCAGTGCCTGCCGCCTTCGAGATAGGCGGCGCGCACTTCCGGATTGGCCAGAAGTTCCTTGCCCGAACCGCTCATCGTCACCTGGCCGTTGACCATGACATAGGCCCGGTCCGAGAGCTTCAGGGCGGCAAAGGCGTTCTGTTCGACGAGGAACACGGTGAGCCCCTGCTCCTGGTTCAGGACCTTGATGGCGTCGAAGATGCCCTTGACGATCAGCGGCGCAAGGCCGAGCGACGGCTCGTCGAGGAGAAGCAGCTTCGGACGCGCCATCAGCGCGCGGCCGATGGAGAGCATCTGCTGCTCGCCGCCCGAAAGCGTGCCGCCGCGCTGGCTCTGGCGTTCCTTCAGGCGCGGGAAGAGCGTGAAGATCTTTTCGACGTCCTCGTCGAAATACTTCAGATTGTCGAGGCTGGCGCCCATCTGGAGGTTTTCGTAGACCGTCATGCGCGGAAAGATGCGGCGGCCTTCCGGCGACTGGGCGATGCGGCGGCGCGCGATCATATGCGTCGGCAGGCGCGTGATGTCCTCGCCGTCGAATGTGACCGTGCCGTTGCGGGCCTGCGGGCTGCCGCAGATCGTCATCATCAAGGTCGATTTGCCGGCGCCGTTCGCGCCGATGAGGGAGACGATCTCTCCCCTTTTGACGTCGACATCGACGCCGGCGAGCGCGCGGATATTGCCGTAGTAGGTCTCTACGCCCTTAACGCTGAGAAGCGTATCGCTCATCAGTGCGTACCTCCCTGCGTGTCTTCGATCTCTTCGATTTCCTCGATCACCTCTTCGACCTCATCATCTTCGACACCGAGATAGGCCGCGATAACCTTCGGATCGTTCTTCACATGCTCCGGCGTGCCGTCGGAGATCTTCTGCCCGTATTCGAGCACGACCACATGGTCGGAGATTTCCATGACGACCGACATGTCGTGCTCGATGAGCAGGATCGACGTGCCGCTGTCCTTGCGGATGGAGCGCAGAAGCTCGTTGAGCGCCAGCGACTCGCGCGGGTTGAGGCCGGCCGCCGGCTCGTCGAGGCACAGGAATTCCGGCCCGGTGCACATGGCGCGGGCGATTTCGAGGCGCCGCTGGGCACCGTAGGGCAGGTCGCCCGCCGGGTCGTCGGCGCGCTCGGTGAGGCTTGCCTTGTCCAGCCAGTACTTGGCGATCTCGATGGATTCGGCCGAAGCTTGCCTGTAGGCCGGAAGGCCGAGCAGACCGAGGATCGTGAAACCCGACGCCCGCATCAGCATGTTATGCTGGGCGACGAGCAGGTTTTCCAGAACCGTCAGGCCCGAGAACAGGCGGATGTTCTGGAAGGTGCGCGCCACCTTGGCATCGCGGGTGATCTCGAAGTCGGCCATGCGCTCGAGCAGGAACTCCTTGCCGCCCTTCTGGCGCATGGTGATCATGCCCATGGTCGGCTTGTAGAAGCCGGTCACGCAGTTGAAGACCGTGGTCTTGCCGGCGCCGTTCGGGCCGATCAGGGCCGTGATCTCGCCGCGCTGGGCTTCAAAGGAGAAGTCGTTGATGGCCATCAGGCCGCCGAAGCGCATCGACAGATGCTCGACCTTGAGGATTGGATCGCCCGTCGTCGTGTTTGTCGTCATCGTATTCGTCCCGGGCGCCATCAGCCGTGCCCTTCCGTGGTAAAGCTGCTGGAGACGGCCTTTCGCTCCTTGAGGAAGGCGGTCGGCTCACGGCTTCCGACGAAGCCGCGCGGCTTCCAGACCATGACGACGACCATCGCGAGACCGAAGATCAGCATGCGATAGAGTTCCGGCGTGAATTCGGGTCCGAAGATGGCCTTCAGGAAGGTCATTTCGCGCAGGAGCTCCGTGCCGCCGACCATGACCACGGCGGCGATGGCGATGCCGACGAGCGAACCCATGCCGCCGAGCACCACGATGGACAGGATGATTGCCGATTCCAGGAACACGAAGCTCTCCGGCGAGACGAAGCCCTGGCGCACGGCGAAGAAGGAGCCGGCAAACCCGCCGAACATGGCGCCGGTGGCAAAGGCCGTCAGCTTGGTCATCACCGTGTTGATGCCGAGCGACCGGCAGGCGATCTCGTCCTCGCGCAGCGCTTCCCAGGCCCGGCCGATCGGCATGCGGCGCAGGCGGATCGTCACATAGGCGGTCAGAAGGGCGAGCGCCAGGATGAGATAGAACAGGAAGATCTTGTAGTAGGCCGAGGACATCGGCAGGCCGAAGGCCTTGGCGAAATAGTTGGGCGCACCGACTTCAAAGGACCAGATGCCGAAGACGGAAGCCTTCGGAATGCCCGAGACGCCGAAAGTGCCCCGCGTCACGTCCGTCCAGTTGATGAGGACGAGGCGGATGATCTCACCGAAGGCGAGCGTCACGATGGCGAGATAGTCGCCCTTGAGACGCAGCACCGGGAAGCCGAGAATGATGCCCCAGAAGGCGGCAAGGATGCCGGCGAGCGGCAGCAGCACCCAGAAGGAGAGACCGAACTGCTGCGAGAGCAGCGCGTAGGAATAGGCGCCGACCGCATAGAAGGCGACGTAGCCGAGGTCGAGCAGGCCTGCAAGGCCGACCACGATGTTGAGACCCCAGGCAAGCATCACGTAGATGAGGATCTGGATGCCGAAGTTGTCGACCCATTTCAGCGAGCCCTGCACGCCGAAGATCGCCACGGCGATGACGGGATAGACCAGCAGGAAAGCAATGGCGATCTGGCTGAAATTGCGCTTGAAGAAGCCTTCCTTCTCTTCCGCCGCGGGCTTTGCCGAAGTGGAGGCCTTGCGGGCGGCAAGCCACGGGCGGACATAGGCGACGGCGAGGAAGCGGCCGACGGCTGCGACGGCCACGAAGATCGCCAGCAGGCCCCAGCGCTGGTTCAGCACCAGTTCGTTGCGGATGTTCTGCGTGGTCTCCAGGCCGACGAAGAGGACGAAGAGGCCGAGGGCGACGAGACCGGCGAACACGCCCTCGCGCAGAGCCCGCGCCGTCAGGTTCCCGCCGGCGCTCTCATGAGTATTCGAAATGTTGGACATGGATTAAACCTTCTCGACTTCCGGTCGTCCGAGAATGCCGGACGGCTTGAAGATCAGGACGATGGCGAGGATGGAGAACGTCGCGACGTCCTTGTAGTCGATGGTGAAATAGGCGGACCACAGGCTCTCGATGAGGCCGATGAGAAGGCCGCCGAGAACGGCGCCCGGAAGCGAGCCGATACCGCCCAGCACCGCGGCCGTGAAGGCCTTGACGCCCGGAATGAAGCCGTCGGTGAAGACGGTCACGCCGTAGTACATCAGGTACATGGTGCCCGCGACGGCGGCGAGCGACGCACCCATGATGAAGGTCACGGAGATCGTCCGGTCGACGTCGATGCCGAGCAACGCCGCCATCTTGCGGTCCTGCTCCGTCGCGCGCTGGGCGCGCCCGAGCGATGTCTTGTTGACGATGTACCAGAAGACGGCGAGCAGGATGGCCGTCAGCACGACGATGATGATCTGCTTCAGCGAGATCGCGATGCCGAAGACGCTGTAGACCGAGGACACCATGGGCGGGATCGGCTTGTTGCGCGGACCCTGGGTCACCTGGATGAAGTTGGACAGCGTGATCGACATGCCGATGGCGGTGATCAGCGGCGCCAGGCGGAACGAGCCGCGCAGCGGCCTGTAGGCCATCTTCTCGATGGTCCAGTTCCACAGCGACGCCGTCAGCATGGCCGCGACCATCATGACCAGCAACAGAAGCACGACCGGGAGGCCGACGAACACGCTGGTCAGGATCAGGAAGGTGATGAGAGCGGCAAATCCGCCGAGCATGAAGATATCGCCGTGGGCGAAGTTGATCATGCCGATGATGCCGTAAACCATGGTGTAGCCGATGGCTATCAGACCATAAATCGAGCCAAGCGTCAGCCCGTTGACGAGCTGCTGGACGAAGTATTCCATATATTATCCCCCGGATGCGGTTCCAGAGGGCCGCATCTCTTGTTCTTGCCCGCTCATTTTAGAGCTTGTTAGACGATGCGGATTTCATACCGCTTTCGAGACAAAAGGGAAGCCCAAAATGCCCGGATCGACAATTTCTTTGGCGCGAAGCGTTAAATGACATGATTAACGGCGCGAAAACCAAAAAACCGGCAGGAAATTCGCGTCTTTGCTCAAAAAAGAGCCCGACAACCGCCACGGCGGAATGTCCTGATTTGGGACACGCTTATCAGCGATGTCGCGTCGTCCGGCCGTCCTACCGAGTCAGCGCGTGTCGAAATCCACCGACAGATCATGGCTGCGGGCCATGACCTTCAGGTCGTCCACCAACGCCCCGGCAAAGCTGCGGGTGACCACGAGGACGAAGCGATCGGCCCCGGTGCGGGCGAGGTTCACGGCAATGTGGCTGCACAGCACATTCGCCGCCCTGCCGACGGGAAAGGCGTCGGGATGAAGATCGGCGCCGACGCCGTTCGCGAGGATGCGGGCGGCATCGGGGCCGGCAAGCGTCAGGGCGACGCGGCCGTGGCTCTGGTCGACGACGAAGGCGAAATCGCCGAGCCGGACGGAAAGCTCGGCGGCAAGCGTTTCCGGCGCATGGACATCGGAAAACACCAGCCATTCGCCGGGAGCGGCGAAACGCGCCTCGAACTCGCCGCTCGCAACGAGGATCC
The DNA here is from genome assembly GCA_966243085.1 of uncultured Shinella sp. Classification (GTDB taxonomy): domain Bacteria; phylum Pseudomonadota; class Alphaproteobacteria; order Rhizobiales; family Rhizobiaceae; genus Shinella. The sequence continues at coordinate 994 of CBIMFD010000032.1, read as the reverse complement.
CCGCCGCCTCGGCCGCGCGGTCCGGCGCAGCCAGCACGGATGCAATCGCCGTCGCGCGGTGGACGGAAAGATGGTTCGCCCGCCGTTCGGAAACCGCGCCGATCGCGCCTTTCAGCGCATGCACCGCCTGGTAATCGTAAGCCATCGCCCTCACCTCACGCCATCAGCTTGCCGTTTTCCGGATCGACGAAGACCGGATCGCAGACTTCCGCCATTGTCTCGACGCCGCGCAGCCGGTCCCAGACGACGATCTTCTCGCCGTAGCGCTCGCGCCCGGATTTCAGGAAGGCGAGAGCGATATGCGCGCCGAGCGTCGGGGAGAAGCAGGCGGAGCTGACCCAGCCCTGGTCGTTCAGCGTCGAGGGCTTCGCTCCCTCTTTCAGCAGATGCGCCCCGGCGCGCATGTCCTTGTCCGCCTCCACGGCTTTCAGGCCGACGAGCTGCGCGCGGTCGGCCGCCGTCAGGCCGAAGCGGGTGGAAAGCCGCTTGCCGATGAAATCCGGCTTGCCGGCCGCCATCATGCGGCCGAGGCCGGCGTCGTCCGGCGTGACGCGCCCGTCGAATTCGGCGTGGGTCGTATGGCCCTTCTCGACGCGCAGCACGTTCAGCGCCTCCACGCCATAGGCGCAGATGCCGAGCGGCGCCCCCGCCCGCATGACCGCATCCGCCACCGCTTCGCCGAAGCCCGCCGGCACCGCAAGCTCATAGGCAAGCTCGCCGGAGAAGGAGATGCGGAAGAGCCGCGCCTTGAGGTTGCCCTTGAGGCGCACCTCCCGGGCTGCGAGGAACGGAAAGGCTGCGTCGGAAAGATCGTCCTCGACCACCGCCTGCAGGATCGCGCGCGCCTTCGGCCCGGCCACCGACATCTGCGCCCATTGGTCGGAGACGGAAAGGAAACGCACACCGAGCTCAGGCCAGAGCACCTGCGCGGCAAATTCCATGTGCGAGAGCACGCCGGCCGCCATGCCCGTCGTCGTGGTGACGAGGAAATGCT